>NZ_JBVIMH010000004.1:20174-235482 GCF_055579945.1 Kitasatospora sp. NPDC032150
TTTTTTTTTTTTTCTTTTCGTTACACCCCACCCCACCCCCCCCCCCCCCCCCCCCCCCCCCCCCCCCCCCCCCCCCCCCCCCCCCCCCCCCCCCCCCGGGGCCGTGCCGTGGGCGGCCGGAGTTCACCCCGCGTCGCCGCCGTTCGCGGTCCGACGCATGCGGAAGTCCCTCGAGGAGCTACCCCCGCTTGCCCTTGGGCTGCGGGTCCGCCGGGTGGGGCGCGAACTTCCGGTGGCCCTTGGCGGCGATGCGCTGTTCGCAGAGGTCGGCGAGGACCGCGTAGCCGGCCGGGCCCATCAGCTCGGTGAGCTCGGGGCGGTAGCTGATGTAGACCGGGTCGGCGCCGGTGTGGGCGTCGGGGCTACTGGTGCACCACCAGTGCAGGTCGTGGCCGCCCGGGCCCCAGCCACGGCGGTCGTACTCGCCGATGGTGACCTGGAGGTAGCGGGTGTCGTCCGGGCGGTCGATCCAGTCGTAGGTGCGGCGGACGGGCAGCTGCCAGCAGACGTCCGGCTTGGTCTCCAGCGGCTCCTTGCCCTCCTGCAGGGCGAGGGTGTGCAGGGCGCAGCCGTGGCCGCCGGGGAAGCCCGGGCGGTTGAGGAAGATGCAGGCGCCGTCCACCCGGCGGGTCTGGCGGTCGCCGTCCTCGTCGAGCATGGTGATGCCGCCGTCGAGCTTGATCCGGCCCTTTGCGTCGGTGCCGTGCTCGTACAGCTGCCAGGTCTCGGGCGTGAGCCGGGCCGCGTGTTCGGCGATCCGCTTCTCGTCGTCCTCGTCCGAGTAGTGGGCGCCGAGCGTGCAGCAGCCGTCGGACTCGCCCCGGCCCTCGCGGATGCCCTGGCAGCCCTTGCCGAAGATGCAGGTCCAGCGGGAGGTCAGCCAGGTCAGGTCGCAGCGGAAGACCTGCTCGTCGTCGGCCGGGTCGGCGAACTCGACCCAGGCGCGCGGGAAGTCGAGCCCGACCTCGGGCGCCGGGCCCACGGTCGGCATCGGGAGGTCGACCGGCGTCGCGGACCTGGCGAGCTCGGCGGCCTTGGCCTTGCCGCCGCTGGCGGGGTGCTTGGTCTTCTTGGTGCTCTTGGGAGTCTCTGCTGCCACTCAGCAAGGGTATGGCCTCCGCCCGGCAAGGGGCGTGACCCGTGCGAGGGTGTGAAGTTGAGGTGAGAAACGTCCAGAGGCGCTGCGGAGGGCTCCGATCCGGGCCCTAGGATGGCGGCGCCGCTGGGCATGTACAGGGGGCGGTCGGCACGGCGGTTTCGGTGGACCTGGCAGGACGGGGGAACGGCGATGGCAGCGGGTGGATCGGACCAGTTCCGGATCAAACCGTGGGAAGTGCACGGCGAGGGGCGGGAGTTCGAGCAGCTCTCCAACGATTTCGCCCGGGCCGCGCTGGCGCTGGAGCAGGGCATGGCCGGGCTCGGCGGTCCTTGGGGCAAGGACGACCCCGGCTCTGGCTTCGGCCAGGAGTACGACGAGGCGCAGCACGGACTGCTGGCCGGTCTGAACGGCCTGGCCGACCGGCTGGCCGGGATCGGCGCCGGACTGCACACCATGGCGGACCAGGCGAGCCAGACCGAGCAGGACATCGCGGCCGACTTCAACCGGCAGCACCCCGGCGGAACCGCTGCGGGGCGGCAGGTGGTCTGAGTCCCCGAGGGGGCATCCGCCGGTGGGCGGACCGAGCTTCATGCCGTACCGGACGCCGGGCGCGGCCCCGTCCCGGGCGGGCGGACCGCCCGCGGCGTCGCAGCCGCGACGGCGTTCAATCCGTAGAGCGCGAAGGGGGGACCGCGTGTCCCGGAAGTTGCCCGAGGAACTGGTCCCGGTGCTGGCCAAGGTCGGCCACCACTGGCCCGAGGCCGACGAGGACGGCCTGCGCCGCGCCGCCTCGCTGTGGCGGGAGTTCGGCACCGAGGCCGAGCAGCTGAGCCGCCGGGGCCGGGAGTCCGCGCAGCGGGTCACCGAGGAGAACTCGGGGTCCGCGGTGGAGGCCTTCGGCCGGCACTGGAACGACTTCTCGGGCGGTGGCCGCGGTTATCTGGACGACGCGACCGGCGCCGCCGAACTGGTCGCCAAGGCCTTCGACGGCGCCGCCGAGGCCACCGACACCTGCAAGTCGGCGATGGTCGCCGAACTCACCGAACTGGCCGAGAAGCTCAAGGCGGCCGAGGCCGCCGAGGCCAAGGCGAAGGCGGAGCACGGCGGCGGACTGGCCGGCGCGGTCACCAAGGCGGTCGACACCGTCGTCGCCGAGGCCGGCGAGGCGGTCGAGCTCGTGGCCGCCAAGATCAAGATCGGCGAGCTGCTGGAGGAACTGGGCCGCGCCATGAAGCACGGCCTGCAGACCGCGTTGCAGGAGCCCGCGGTGATCGCGCTGGAGCGCCTGGCCGGCTCGGACGGCAAGGCGCGCGGCGGCTCGGACGATGCGATCGCGTTGAGCGCCAGGGGCGGGGTCGGCGGGCAGTCGACCGGCCCGTTGGCGGGCGCGGCCGCCGGGGCGGCGGCGGTCGGCGGCGTCCGTGCGCTGAGTGCCGCGGTGGACTCGCACGGCCGGCTGATCACGGACGACGAGGGTCACCCGCTGCTCCGCGACCAGAACGGCAAGCTGGTGGCCGGGGTCGACGGCGTCACCGTCCCGGTCGGCCCGGACGGCAAGCCGGTGGTCGACGCCGACGGCAAGGTCGAGGTCCTCGGGACGGACGGCAAGCCGCTGGTCGGCGTGGCCGTCGGGGTGGACGGCAAGGCGCTCACCGATGCCCGGGGCAACCCCGTCACAGTCGGCGCCGACGGCCGGCTCGGCGACAGCAAGTTGTCGGTGGCGCTCGACGAGAACGGCGCGCCGCTGGTCGGCAGGGACGGCCGTCCGGTGGTGCTGGGCCCGGACGGGCAGCAGCTGCCGGAGCCGGACCAGAAGCTCGGGCTGCGGGCCGGCGTGCAGACGGCGGGGCTGCCGACCGATCCCCCGGCCGGTGCCGACGCCGACCTGAGCGAGCGGTCGACGGCGACCGGCATCGGACTGCGAACCGCACCGGCCGGTACGGGAGTTCAGGCCGGGCTCGGCGACGGGGACGGCTACGGCTCGGGAGCGGGTGACGGCTCCGACGGCTACGGTGGCGGTTCCTCCTACGCGGGCTCGTCGGGGCACTCCGGTTCGGGCGGCGGAGGGTACCGGCACCGGCAGGATCCGTTCGAGTACGGCGGCGGCCAGGGCGGCTACGACTCCGCGGACTACTCCGACTACGGCAACCCGGACTACGGCAACCTGCCGGTCACGCACCACACTTCGCTGCGGACCGGGCCGGTCTCGCTGCAGACCGACTCCGTTTTCGTCGAGCCGCCGCAGACGGGCTCGGACTACGGCTCCTCGGGCGGATCCGGCCCGGGCGCGGGATCCGGGGCCGGCTCCGGGTCGGGTTACGGCTCCGGTGGCGGCGACGTGCCGTCGGCGGGCAGCGGCTCCTCCGGTGGCGGCTGGCGTTCGGACCCGTCGGGCGGATCCGTGCCGTCGATGCCGGCCACCGGCGGTTACGGGCCGGTCGGCGGAGCTCCGGTCGGCGGCTCGACCGGCGTACCGGCGGGCGGCGTACCGGTGGGCGGCGTACCGGTGGGCGGCGTACCGGTGGGCGGCGGTCCGGTGGGTGGCGGTCCGGTGGGTGGCCCGGTCGGCGGCCCGGTCGGCGGAGGCCCTGTCGTCACCGGCCCGGTCGGCGGCACCCCCGGTGTGTCCGGCACCCCCGGTGTGTCCGGCGGTCCGGTGGGCGGTCCGGTGGGCGGTCCTATCGGCGCTGGCGTGCCGGGTGCGGCCGGCCAGCCGGTCGGCGGTGCGATCGGCGTCGGCGTGGGCATCACGCCGCAGGACGGCCGATCCGGCGCGGCGGTGCCCCGGATGCCCGTCGGCACCCCCCTGCCGGGCGCGGGCCTCGGCGCGAACCCGGGCGCGGGCGTACCCGGGCCGCTGCGGTCGTCCCTCGGCCCGGTCGCCGACTTCCGCGTCCGCCCCGACCAGCTGCTGCCCACCGACGCACACGGGACGTCCGCCTGGAGCGCCGTACCCGCCGGCGAGCTCGGCGCCGCCTTCCTGCTGGTCCGGGCCGGACGCCGCCAGGGCGTGCCGCCGCAGGGCGAGCTCGAGCAGGCGCGCACCATCGCCGACAGCCGCCCGTACGGCGTCCCCGGCGGTCTCGGCCCGGTCGACCCCGCACACCAGGCCGAGGCCGAACTCCGCTTCCCCGTAACGCCGGAGGGCTTCGCGGTGCCGCACTCCGACCCGCGCCGCGGGACCTGGGCCGAGGTGCTCAACGGCGGCGGCTACCGCGAGCAGGGCCGGGCCAACAACTGCGTCGAGCTCTCGCTCTCCGGCCTGGACAGCTACGCGGGGCACCCCACCTGCGGCGCCCCGCGGCTGCCGGACGGCCCGGCCGGGGAGCGCGGTGGCCGCGACCGGGCCGAACGCGAACTCGGCACCCAGTTCCGCGACCTGGGCGACGGCGAGCAGGCGCACCGGCGGCTGGCCGAGGTGCTGCTGCGCACCGGGCACGGCGCGCAGGCGGTGCTGCTCACCATGGACGGGTTCGGTCGGTCGCACACCTGGAACGCCGCCGTGTGCGAGGGCACGCTCAGTTACCTGGACCACCAGACCGGCCGCCGGTCGGCCGCCCCGCTCTACGACGCGGAGCACGGCCTGTGGGCGATCGCGGTGGATGCCGACTGCCGCCCGCTCGACCTGTCGGACATCCAGCTCGCGGTCCCGGAACCGAAGCCGGAAGCCGAGACCGCACCGGAGCCCGCGCCCGCCCGGCAGGCCGAGCAGGAGCCCGCCGTCCCGGAGCAGCCCGCGCCGCCGCGCTCGCGGCTGACCATCCACCGAGCCCCCGCAGGCACCAGCGCGAGGAGCGCCAAGCGATGACCACCCGCGAACAGGCGATCGACACCGCCCACCGCTGGATCAACGGCGATCTGCCGCAGGAGGCGGCCCGCCCGGTCCAGTCCTTCGAGTTCGACCTCGGCTGGGTGCTCTGGCCCGCGCCCGCCCCCGTGCAGGTGGATCCGCTGACCGGTGCGCGCCGGGCACCCGAGGAGATCGGCGCGGCCTGCGCGGTGGTGGACCGTGCGACGGGCGAGCTGAGCGTCTGGCCGTCCGTCCCGGTCGCGGAGGTGATCCGGCTCTACCGCGACAAGCTGGGCGCCGGCCAGTACGAGCCCGCGCTGCCGCCCGTCACCGGCCCCGGGGTGCGCGCCGAGGTGACCTGGCGCGACGAGCACGGCGAGTCGCAGACCCTGGTCATGCACTCGGTCGCGGGCCGTCCGCACCCCGCGCTGCACGCTTGGCGGCAGCTTGAGCAGCAGGGCGTCCGCGCGGAGGACGTGGTGTCGGTCCACACCGATCTGAGTCTCGCCATGCTGCCCGGCGGGTACGTCGCGCAGGCGCTCGCCGAGGAGCTGCCGTCCGCGCGGTTCAGCCACGAGCTGCGCTACGGGCCGTACTTCGACCACCGGGCGGAGGCGGTACGGGAGTCGGCCGCCCGGATCCCGGCCGACGGGCCCGACGGGCGGCCGGCCGCGCCCAGGCCCAACCGGATGCCCTTCCCGGCCGCCGTGCCGCCCGCGCTCCCGGAGACCGCGCAGGCGCTGGCCGCCGGGCTCGTGGAACGGTTCGGAGTCGAGGGGGTCCAGCGCTTCGATGCCGAGGAGGTGCTGGCGGCCGATCTACCGGACTCGGCGGCCGTGCCGCTGATCGACATCGGCCTGCCGGTGGCGGTCGAGGGCTTCTTCACCCTGCTCCGCCCGGTGGCCGACGGCGTCCTGGACGGCACCCGGACCCAGACGGCGCTGCCCGATGCGGCCGACCACCTGGCCGAGCTCGGACGCGGTCTGCGGGCCACCGAGGCCGCCCGGCGGAACCTGCTCGGACAGCGCGTCGTCGGCACCGACGGCTGGGCGCTGATCACCGTGGACTCCGCCCAGGGCCGGGTCCGCGCGATCGACCCCGACAGTGCGAGCGCTCGCCACTGCAACACCGACCTCACCGCCTTCATCCGCTCCCTCGCCGTCCTCGCCGACTTCCTGCCCCGGCTGAGCGGCCTCCCGCCCTACGCGGCGGGCCCGGTGGTCGCCGAACTCCAGTGGGGCCTGGCCGCCTTGGACCGCACGGTGTTCACCGACCCGGAGAACTGGTGGTCGGTGGTGGTGGAACAGCTCTGGCACGGAGTCCTTTGACGCGGTGGCGGCGGTCGCCGGTCGGCGGTCGGTGGTCGCCGGTCGGCGGTCAGAGCCTGACCGCCGTGGTGCGACCCGCCGCCGAGCACGGTGGCGTTCTCCGCTCCGGTCAGGCCTTGAGGAACGCCTCCAGCGCGGCCGCGAAGGCCACCGGGATCTCGTACATCGGGTAGTGACCGGAGCTCCGGAGGACTTCGAGGGTGGCGTCCGGGTAGTGGGCGAGCCAGGTGCCCTGCATGACCTCGGGGGTGAGGGCGAGGTCGTGTTCGCCGGCGAAGATCCGGACCGGAAGCCGGCTGCCGGTGATCTTGGCCGCGAAGTCGAGGCCGGTCCAGTCGGCGAGGTAGGCGGCGAAGGCGTCGCGGCGGGAGTCGGCGAGGGACCGGGCGGTCATCCGGTCGAGCCAGGCGGCCGGGGCACGGGTGGAGGGGATCATCTCTCCGGACCGGACCGGATCGGCCGGGATTGGCCGGGATCGGCGGCGAGGCTGTCCGGTCGCGGGAGTGGGGAGCCCTGAGGGTGCCCCTTCGGAGTGCTGAACTGTCCTTGCTGGATTGGCAGTTGCGGAAGGCCGACTCGGGCTCGTCGGTCACGCCGCTCCCGCCGGACGCCACCCTGACTGTCGGTCGGATTCTGCTCCCGGTCGGCGGCCGGGTATGACGTGCCGGGTCTCGGACGGGCATCGCGTAGCGTTGAGGGCTATGCGACTCGGTGTGCTCGACGTAGGTTCCAACACCGTCCACTTCCTCGTGGTGGACGCCCACCCCGGTGCTGCCCCGCTGCCCGCGTACTCCCACAAGGCCGAGCTCCGCCTCGCCGAACTGCTCGACACGGAGGGCGCGATCACCAAGTCCGGCGTGGACAAGTTGGTCGGCATGGTCGCCTCCTCGATAAGGGTGGCAGAGGACAAGGGCGTGGTGGACATGCTGCCCTTCGCCACCTCCGCCGTCCGGGAGGCCGCCAACGGCGAGGACGTGCTGCGCCGGGTCGCCGAGGAGACCGGGGTGGAACTGCGGGTCCTGTCCGGCCAGGACGAGGCCCGGCTCACCTTCCTCGCGGTCCGCCGCTGGTTCGGCTGGTCGTCGGGGCGCCTGCTCAACTTCGACATCGGCGGCGGTTCGTTGGAGATCGCCTGCGGCCTGGACGAGCAGCCCGACGTCGCCTGCTCCCTCCCGCTCGGCGCCGGCCGGCTGACCGCCCAGCTCCCCGGGGACATCGCCGACCCGGACGACGTGCGGGAGCTGCGGCGCCAGATCCGGGCCGAGATCGCCCAGGTGGTCGGCGAGTTCGCCCGGCTGGGCACCCCGGACCACGCGGTCGCCACCTCCAAGACCTTCAAGCAGCTGGCCCGGATGACCGGTGCCGCCCCCGCCGACAACGGGCCGCTGGTGCAGCGAAGACTCACCAGGTCCGGTCTGTCCACCTGGGTGCCGCGGCTGGCCGGGATGACCGTCGCCGAGCGCGCCCGGATCCCCGGCGTCTCGGAGGGGCGGGCGCGGCAGCTGCTGGCCGGTGCGCTGGTCGCCGACGCGGCCATGGACCTCTTCGGCCTCGACGGGCTCGACATCTGCCCCTGGGCGCTGCGCGAGGGCATCATCCTGCGCCGCCTGGACGCCATGGACAGCCCGGTCGACCGCCGCCCCGCCCTCACGCAGTGAACCCTTCGGCGCAAGGCGGAGCGGAGCGGGACGTGCCCGGCAGCCCGGCGGAGTTTCCCGGCGCCGCCCTGCCTCGTGCCGCCTTCGGGCGGAGCGGTGCGGGGTGAGCACGCCCACACCCGGGCGGGACCGGGCCCCATTCGGCTGCCGGGCCGCTTACGCTGTCTCCCGTGGCGGAACCAGCGGACGAGGACGGTACGCAGGCGGGCCGCGCTGCTGGTGAGGACGCCGGGCAGCCGCGGCCGGGCAGGCCGCGCCGGGCCAGGGCGAGCGCCGCGCCCAAGCGGACAACGGCGCCCGGGCAGGGCGAACCGGACAGCGGCTCCCGGGCGGACCGGCCCGCGGAGGCGGCCGGGAGCCCGGAGTCGAGGAGCGCGAAGGCCGTCAAGGCTGCGAAGGCCGCCAAAGTTGCCAAGGTCGCCCAGGCGGTCAAAGCGGTGAAGTCGGCGACCGCCGTGAAGGCCGCCAAATCCACCCGGCAGCGGAAGGCCGCGACCGCCGAGCCCGGCAAGGCCATCGAGTCCGGCAAGGCCGCCGAGCCTGCCACAGCCGCCAAACGCGGTACGGTCGCCAAGCCCGGCGCAGCCGCCAAGCCCCCCGCAGCCGCCAAGTCCGGCGCGGCCGCCAGGACCGGCGCGCCCGCCACGACCGCCAAACGGGCCAAGACCGTGAAGCCCTCCCGCCGCAAGGCGCCCGAGCCCGCCCCCCTGCTGCGCACCACCGACCGCCTGGTGCTCCCGCCGCACCCCGAGCTGCACGTCCCGGACACCAAGGTGGTGCTCTCCACCGCCTCGGTCTACCCCGCGACCACCGCCACCGCCTTCGAGCTGGCCGCCAAGCTCGGCTACGACGGCATCGAGGTGATGGTCTGGAACGACCCGGTCAGCCAGGACATCGAGGCCCTGCGCAGGCTCTCCGACCAGCACCGGATGCCGATCCTGGCGGTGCACGCCCCCTGCCTGCTGATCACCCAGCGGGTGTGGACGACCGACCCGTGGACCAAGCTGGTCCGGGCCCGCGCCGCCGCCGAGAAGCTGGGCGCGGACACCGTGGTGGTGCACCCGCCGTTCCGCTGGCAGCGCCAGTACGCTCGGGAGTTCGTCGAGGGCATCGGCCGGATGGCGGGCGAGACCGACGTCCGGTTCGCCGTGGAGAACATGTACCCGTGGCGCTACCGGGACCGCGAGGTGCTGGCGTACTCGCCCGGCTGGGACGTCACCGACGAGGAGTACCGGCACTTCACCATCGACCTCTCGCACGCCGCCACCTCGCGGATCGACACCTTCGGGTTGGTCGACCGGATGGGTGACCGGCTGGCCCACGTCCACCTGGCCGACGGTTCCGGGTCGGGCAAGGACGAGCACCTGATCCCGGGCCGCGGCAAGCAGCCCTGCGCCGAACTGCTGGAGCGCCTCGCCCGGACCGGCTTCGGCGGCCACGTGGTGCTGGAGGTCAACACCCGCCGCGCCACGTCCCCTGCCGAACGCGAGGCCGACCTCGCCGAGGCGCTCGCCTTCACCCGGCTGCACCTGGCCACCCCGGCGCGCGTACGCTGACCGCAGGCACACCGCGAGACCGGGGGGCGGGACATGACGGATCTTCAGCATCGCCAGCACGCGGAGTCCTTCGGTGCTGTCGCCGCGCACTATGACGCGGCCCGGCCCTCGTACCCGGAGGCGCTGTTCGACGAGATCGAGCGGCTGTCCGGGCGGGGGTTGCGGGGTGCGGTGGTGCTGGACGTGGGTGCGGGCCGGGAGCCGGTGCTGGCCGCCGAGCGGGCCGCGCTGCTGGCCGAGTTCCCGGACGGCACGGTCACCGAGCCCCACGTCCTGGAGCTCGTCGTCGCGGTGACCCCGGCATGACGGCCCCGGACTGGCAGCAGCGGGCCGCCTCCTTCGGTCCGGTGGCGGCGCACTACGACGCGGCTCGGCCGTCGTATCCGGAGGCGCTGTTCGATGAGGTGGAGCGGCTGTCCGGGCGGGGGTTGCGGGATGCGGTGGTGCTGGACGTGGGTGCGGGTACGGGTATCGCCACCCGGCTGCTGGCGAGTCGGGGTGCGCGGGTGACGGCGGTGGAGCCGAGTGCGGGGATGGCGGAGCGGCTGCACGCTGTGAGCCCGGAGATCCCGCTGGTGAAGGCGGTCGGTGACGAGCTGCCGTTCCACGACTCGACGGCGGACCTGGTCACCTATGCGCAGGCGTTCCACTGGACCGACCCGCACCGCTCCATCCCGGAGGCGATCCGCGTCCTGCGCCCCGGCGGCGCGCTGGCGGTGTGGCGCAACGACCGGGACCACCGGACCCCCTGGATCGCCGCCCAGCTGGAGCGGCTGCTGGCCGGGGTCTCCTCACTGAGCGTGCTGCCCACGGGCGCCGAGCGGGTCGACATCGCCGAGGTCGGCGTGCTGCTGGCCGAGTACGGCCTGCGGGTGGGCAGTGCGGAGATCGCCTGGCAGCGCGAGGTGCCTGTGGAGACGGCGCTCGACGACCTGCGCTCCAAGTCCTTCATCGCGGTGCTGTCCGAGCGGGAACGGGAGGCCGTGCTGGCCGCCGAGCGGGCCGCGCTGCTGGCCGAGTTCCCGGCCGGGCTGCTGCCCGAGCCCTTCACGGTCCGGCTGGCGGTGGGCGTCAGGGCCGCCTGACGGCACGGCATCCGCCGACTCCTGGCGAACATGCGGGTCGGTGACCTTGAGCTGTCGGTGGAGTGTCCCGGCTTGCGTCCCACGGTACGCCACAGCCCCGGCTGAGGGTTTGCACCGGGGCTGTCGGGTGGTGCGATGGATCAGGTGGGGAACTCTCCTGCCTTGACTGCGTGGACGAAGGCGGCCCACGAGGCGGTGGGGAAGACGAGCGCAGGCCCGTTCGGGTCCTTGCTGTCACGTGTCGCTACTGCCTCACTCAGAAACGCCGTTTCGATGCACTGGCCGTTGCCGCTGCTGTGTGAGCTCTTCCGCCAGGCGACGTCGGACAAATCCACCTTGTTCATGCTGATACCTCCTCTCTAGTGCATCTCCTCAGCCAGTTTGACGATCAAGTCCGACGTCCCGTCGGGGCTGAGAGCCACCGCCCGGAGGTTGTCGAAGATCGCGCCGTACCGGCGTACGTCTACGTCAGCTTCGAGGAAGAGGTCACCGGCCATGCTGTCGATGTAGACGATCTCAGGCTCTTCCACGTCGGGAAAGCTCATCAGTACGAACGAGCCCGGCATGCCGGGGTGAGCTCCCGCGTCGAAGGGGATCACCTGAAGTGTCATGTGCGGTTCGGCAGCCGCCTCCATCAGCCGTTGCAGCTGTTCACGCATGATCCGTGGCCCACCCACCATGCGACGAATGGCAGCCTCATCCATGATCACCCACAGATGCAGCGGCTCGTCCTTGGTGAGTACGACTTGGCGCTCAACCCGTGCTTGGACTCGCTGCTCTATCTCCCTGGTGCTGGCCATTGGCAACACGCCCCTGATCACGGCGCGTGCGTAGTCCTCCGTCTGCAACAGGCCGGGGATGAACAGGGATTCGTAGTTGCGAACCGCCCGAGCCTCAGCCTCAAAGCTGATGTACGCAGTGTATTCCTCGGGCAGTTCGCTGTGATACGGCCGAAGCCACCCCTGCACGCCCGCTCCCTGCGAGAGCGTAAGGATCTCGCCACGCTGCGGCTCGACGACGTCGTACAGACTGAGCAGCGTGATCAAGGTTCGCTGCTGCGGCCGAACCCGTGCCGTCTCGATCCGGTAGAGCGTAGCCGCGTTGATGCCGGTCCGGTCTGTGACGTCTTCCCTGGTCATGTCTGCGCCTGCGCGTAGGCGGCGCAGCTCTGCGGCCAAACGGCGCAGGCGGACCGTCGGAGTCTGTCGCTTCGTCGGCATGCTCTCCGCCCTCTCATCTGCACAGGAGCTATCGGTGATTCTGTCCAGCAATCGCCGTAGCAGCAAGTCCAGTTCGCATATGCAAGGTATGCATTCGCACGCCTTGCATCAGACTGGTCGCCAGGTGCATTCTGGTACCGCCGATCGCTGACTGTGACGGAAGTGTCACAGTCAGCTGATCTGTCGATATGTCACGCCCAGTTCGCGGTCAGCCGGCAGGCTGCCCCTGGGCGGCACCCAGGTCGCGCCACGCCAGGCGGGGTGGCGCGCGAATCCAAGGGAGCGCGCATGCGCGGAACGTTGGAGAGACCGCCGGATGTGGCGGGTGAGTACTCGTATTGGTTGCCGCGGCATCGGAAGTCGGGAGGCGTGGCCCGGGGGCTGCTGCGCGGGTTCCTCGCCGATCTGGTGGACGGTGAACTGTACGCCGACGTCGGCGAGTTGGTGTTGACCGAGCTGGTCAACAACGCGGTGCAGCACGGGCGTACCTCTCCCGGCCGGTTGATCTTCGTGCGGTTCGAGTTGTCGCCGGGGGTGCTTCGGGTCGAGGTGCACGACGCGAACGGCGACCGGCCGACGGCCCGGACGGCGGGCGTGGACGAGGAGTGTGGCCGGGGGTTGTGGCTGGTCGATCAGCTGTCGGCCCGGTGGGGCTGCTGTCCGCGTGCGGGCGGGGTCGGTAAGGCGGTGTGGGCGCTCGTCCACCCGAGGAGGGGTGAGTCATGACCGGAGCGGAGAGCGCCGACACGAGGCCGGAGGTGGGCGCGGACTACCCGCACCCGGTCATGGTGGAGATCAAGGGCGTGACGCAGACAGCGACGTTCACCAGACTCGCCGACGCGGTCAAGGCGGTGCGGACCACCCTCGCCAGGCTTCCGCTGGACAACGCCCATGCCGGCTACCTCGCCGAGCAGTTCGCCCCGGAGGCGCTTGACCGCATCGCCCACCAGTTGGCGAACGCCGGCGAGGTGCGGGCGCTCGCGTTCGTCGGGACGGATGCTCACATGATCTACCTTCGCCCGGCGGCGGAGCGGTGAAGCGGCGGCCGGTCCGCCCGCGTCATCCGGTGGCGTTGCGGCGGGACTTCGGCCGTCGGTGGTGCTTCGACGTGCAGATCATCGGGGGCCGCTGACAGTGGAGGCGAACGCGAGGAAGTGCAGTCGCCCAGGACCTGGATCCACCCGGGGCGGACCGGGCCACCTCGCGCAGCCCCTCGGACCTCCCGACACGTGACCTGCCCCGGACGCCCCCTTACAGGGGTGTTGACCGGCTCGTTCACGTTCGGCCCGATCGGCGGGCGGCCGGAGCCGGTTCCGGCGGAGTGGATCTGTGCGACGGCCGTCGCCACCTCGGGATGCGGACCTCCTGACCGCATTCCGGACGAGCCGTGCGGCCGCCCGGACCGACGGCGTACGCTCGGTAACTAAAGCGGCCCCGCACCCTCTCAACCGAAGCAGCGGGCCGCGCGCAGCCGCTGGAGGAGTGGAGCGAATGCCCGAGCTGAGGTCCCGTACGGTCACCAACGGTCGCAACATGGCGGGCGCCCGGGCGCTTCTGCGGGCCGCCGGCGTAGCCCGCGAGGACTTCGGCAAGCCGATCATCGCGGTGGCCAACTCCTTCACCGAGTTCGTGCCGGGCCACACCCACCTCCAGCCGGTCGGCCGGATCGTCTCCGAGGCGATCAAGGAGGCGGGCGGCATCCCGCGCGAGTTCAACACCATCGCGGTGGACGACGGCATCGCCATGGGCCACAGCGGCATGCTCTACTCGCTGCCCTCCCGCGACCTGATCGCCGACTCGGTCGAGTACATGGTCAACGCGCACTGCGCGGACGCGCTGATCTGCATCTCCAACTGTGACAAGATCACCCCGGGCATGCTGATGGCCGCGCTGCGCCTCGACATCCCGACCGTCTTCGTCTCCGGCGGCCCGATGGAGGCCGGCAAGGCCACCCTGGTCGACGGCACGGTCCGCAAGCTCGACCTGGTCGACGCGATCTCGCAGGCGGTGAACGAGAACGTCTCCGACGAGGACATCGCGATCATCGAGGAGAACGCCTGCCCGACCTGCGGGTCCTGTTCGGGCATGTTCACCGCCAACTCGATGAACTGCCTCACCGAGGCGATCGGCCTCTCGCTGCCCGGCAACGGCTCGGTGCTGGCCACCCACACCGCCCGCAGGGCCCTGTACGAGCGGGCCGGCCGCACCGTGGTCGAGCTGGCCCAGCGGTACTACGGCGGGGACGACGCCTCCGTCCTGCCGCGCAACATCGCCACCCGGGCCGCCTTCGAGAACGCCATGGCCCTGGACATCGCCATGGGCGGCTCCACCAACACCATCCTCCATCTGCTCGCCGCCGCCCAGGAGGCCGAGCTGGACTTCGAGATGCGCGACATCGACGCCGTCTCGCGCAAGGTGCCCTGCCTCTCCAAGGTCGCTCCCAACGGCAGCTACTACATGGAGGACGTCCACCGGGCCGGCGGCATCCCGGCCATCCTGGGCGAGCTCTACCGCGCCGGGCTCCTCAACGAGGACGTCCACACCGTCCACTCCGATTCGCTCGCCGAGTGGCTCAAGACCTGGGACGTGCGCGGCGGTTCGCCCTCCGCCGAGGCCGTCGAGCTGTGGCACGCCGCCCCCGGCTGCGTCCGCTCCGCCACCGCCTTCTCGCAGTCCGAGCGCTGGGAGACGCTGGACACCGACGCGGCGCGCGGCTGCATCCGCGACCTCGAGCACGCCTACTCCGTCGAGGGCGGCCTGGCGGTCCTGTACGGCAACATCGCCGAGGACGGCTGCGTGGTGAAGACCGCGGGCGTGGACGAGTCCATCTGGACCTTCAAGGGCCCGGCTGTGGTCGTGGAGTCCCAGGACGACGCGGTCGAGGCGATCCTCGCCAAGCGGGTGAAGGAGGGTGACGTCGTCGTCATCCGCTACGAGGGCCCCAAGGGCGGCCCGGGCATGCAGGAGATGCTCTACCCGACCTCCTTCCTCAAGGGCCGCGGCCTCGGCAAGGCCTGCGCCCTGATCACCGACGGCCGGTTCTCCGGCGGCACCTCGGGCCTGTCGATCGGCCACATCTCGCCCGAGGCGGCCTCCGGCGGCGCCATCGCGCTGATCGAGGACGGCGACATCGTCTCGATCGACATCCCGAACCGGAGGATCGACCTGGAGCTCTCCACCGAGGAGCTGCAGGAGCGGCGCCGCAGGCTGGAGGCCGACGGCGGCTACCGGCCCAAGTCCCGCCAGCGGCAGGTCAGCGCCGCACTGCGGGCGTACGCGGCGATGGCCACCTCGGCCGACAAGGGCGCGGTCCGGGACGTGAGCAAGCTCGGCTGACGCCTTCGGGCAGGTTCCGGGCGAGGGGACCGCTTCCGGTGCACGGGCGGCCCCCTCCGCCGTTCCGCCTCGCGGCTCCGGGCCCGGGCGGTCCCCTCCGGGCGGCATGGGACGCCGGCCGGAGAGGCCCGTCGCACTTCCCCGGAGGGAGGAGTCAAAATCGGTCTCGTGACCAAGCAGCAGCACACCTCCCCCAGTACGCCCCGGTCCCGAGCCCCCGAGCCGGAGCCCATCCGCTTCTTCGGCACCAGCTGGGTCGACCGTGGCGCCGGCTACTGGGCGCGCCGGGTCGTGGTCCCGATCGGTGCGCTGCTCTGCGCCGCCGCCGGTGCGCTGGTGCTGCGCTTCGCCGTCGCGGGCGTCCGGCTCTCCGACTCCGGCGGGTTCGTCGACGGTCTGCTGATCGCGGCCATCGCCGTCTGCTCCTGCCTCGCCGCCGTTCGCAACTGGAAGCTGCTGACCGAGGGCCGGGAGTCGCTCGCCGGCTGGATGGCCGAGGACAGGTCGCTCGGAACGGTCTGGCTGATCGGGGCGGTGGGCGCGCTCGTCGCGTACTTCGTCCGCAGCTTGGTCGAGGCGCCCGGCGAAGGCGTCAAGCGCGCCGGTTACGACCAGGCGCGGGCGCGGTACGAGCACCGTGGGACCGCCAAGCGCAACCGGTGAACACCGGGGCGCGTCCGACCGGCGGCGTGCGCGGTCGGTCCACCGCGAAGCCGCGGGGTTCCCGCACCCCGAAGGCCCCCGCCGCCGAGGGTGCCGGAGGGTCACCCCGTCCAGAGGACCGGGTGGGCCACCGGGCTGCTCGGGGCCGGGCTCGCGGTCGGCGGGGCCGGGGCACGGGTCTGCTCGATGACCGGAGGGGGCGGCGCGGGCCGGTCGCCCGTGGCGAGCCGGAAGCTGAGCACGGCCAGGCCGATCACCACAGCGACGATCAGCCAGGACTGCCACCGCGTGCCGATCCGGGCCCGCAGCCGGCCGCGTCGGCCCGGCGGCCGCCTGTCCGGGGCCGTGGACAGGTCGGGCTCCGGCGGTTCGCGCTTCCACCTGGCGGCGAGCATCCGGGCCCGTCCGGACTGCTCCTGCACGGGCGCGGCGCGGATGAACTCCTCGTCCAGGACAAGGTTTTCGAAGGGATCGCGCTGCGGCTGGTCCCCGGGGCGCGGTTGGGGGTCTTCGGCTGTCGGCACACGGTCAGTATGTCGGCCCGGGAGGGTGGACATGCGGCCGGGGCGGCCAGTTGTGCAGGAACCGTGACCGCCCCGGCAAGCCGGTGCCCGTCGTACCCGTCGTACTTGTCGTGCGATGGCCCGCCGCCCGCGCGCAACGCCGTCGCGCTGAGGCCCGTCTGACGATTCGCGGCGGATCAGCGCGCCCGGCGGGAATCGTCAGACAGGCCTCAGGCGCCGCGCCTGGCGCGCTTCACCGAGCCGACCACCCCGGCGACCACCAGCAGGATGCCTGCCGGCAGCAGCGAGGTGAAGAGCGCGCCGAACAGCCCCCAGCTGCCCAGCAGGGTGAGCGCCAGCGTGTTCAGCACCAGCAGCGCGCCCGCCGCGGGCAGCGCCGACCGCCACGGGTGCTCGTCGGCCCAACGGGCCAGCCGCCGGTCGGCGGTGTCCCGGCGGAGCTTGCCGCCCACCGTGCCGACCAGGAAGAAGAAGAACAGGGCCAGGCCGACCGGTCCGGCCAGGATGTCCATGGACCAGTGACCGGTGACGACGTCGATCCCCAGCGCCGCCCCGCCGGCCAGCGCACCGACGGCCGCGGCCGTCCGCCAGGGCCCGAGCGTCGCCGACGCGACGGCGAGCTGTCTGGTCTCACTTCGCGACAAATCTGCGTGTCCCATGACTCAACGGTGCGCTGCGCCGGCCCGGGACGCCAGAGCGGCCGACCCTGAGTTTTCCCGTAAGGGAGGCGGCTCCTCGGGGTCGGGCGCCCCGGCGCAGGTGGAAGCCGGGCAGCACGGACCAACTGCCCGGGATCACGGGTGACTTGGGGTTACCGGAAGCCCCCGTACGGAACCGTGAGGATCTCCATGCCGTGGCCGGCCGGATCCATGAAGTACAGGCCGCGCCCGCCGTCGTTGTGGTTGATCTCGCCCGGCCGCTTCTGGTGCGGATCGGCGTAGTAGGTGATCCCCGCCTGCTCGATCCGCTCGAAGGCGGCGTCGAACTCCTGCTCGGAGATCAGGAAGGCGTAGTGCTGCGGGGTGATCGACTCGGCGGGCATGGTGGCGAAGTCCAGGGTGACCCCGTTGCCGGTGGCGACCGGTATGAACGGGCCCCACTCCGCTCCGACTTCGAGGCCCAGGATGCCCGCCAGGAATTCGGCGGAACTCCGGTTGTCCCGGGAGTGGATGATGGTGTGGTTCAGCTCGACTGACATGATCGAATGCCTCCAGAAGGCATCTGCGGGCACCTCCATGCCTCACCCGACCGGTGACCGACACGCGATGCCGCACTGGCGATCCTAAGACCGACCGGCACGCGACGTCGCGGGCCCTATCGCCGGTCGGTCCAAGCAGCCCCGCCGCTCACCGTCGAGGGCTTTGATCCGCCGGGCCATCCGTCAGGTGGGCGCGGTCGTTGAAGGAGAGCAGCCGCCAGACGCCGTCGCTCTCGTCGAAGTCCCAGCCGGTGACGGAGGTGAAGTCCGGGTCGAGCCGGGCGCCGGTGCCGGGCCGGGGGACGCCGAACAGGGTCAGGAACGCCCAGACGATGAACCCGGCGTGGGTGACGGCGACCACCGTACGGCCCGGATGGCGCCTGGGCAGGTCGTCGAGCGTCGCGTGCAGGCGGCCGAGGAAGTCGTGCCAGCTCTCGCCACCGGGAGAGAGCGGCCGGTCCGGGTGCCGCCCGGGGTCGACCGAGCCGTACCGGGCCGCGAACTCCGCCGCGGTGAGCCCGTCGCCCTCGCCCGGGTGCGGTTCGCACAGGCCGCGCTCGTAGCGGACCCCGCCCGAGGCCGGCAGCGCCGGGGCGAGGATCAGCGCGGTCTCGCGCGCCCTGGGAACGGTGCTGGAGAGCAGGACGTCCGCATGGAACCGCTGCCCGGCCAGGTGCCGGCGCAGCGCGTACGCCTGGTCCCGGCCGCGCGGGGTCAGCCCGGGGCAGCCGCGCTCACCCGCGACCAGGCCGAGCCCGGAGTGGACGGACTCGCCGTGACGGATCATCAGAAGCCGCACGGCTGCCGATGGTAGGCGCTCCGGTCGACCTGTGAGGCGGAGCCGGTCCCGAAAGCCGGACAGGGCCCCGTCGGGGCCGCCCGAAGTGCGAGGATGGCCGGACACGGTACGTAAGGAGCGGCCATGAGCAGCGCACACGGACAGAAGATCGCCTTCCTCGGCACCGGCAAGATCGGGGAGGCCCTGCTCTCCGGTCTGCTGCGGGCGGGCAAGGACCCGGCGGACGTCCTGATCACCGCCCGCCGCCCGGAGCGCGCGGCCGAACTCGCCGCCCGCTACGGCGTCACCGCGGTCTCCAACACCGAGGCGGCCAAGCTCGCCGACACCCTGATCCTGGCGGTGAAGCCGCAGGACATGGGCACCCTGCTGGACGAACTCGCCCCGCACATCGCCGCCGACAGGCTGGTGGTCTCGGCCGCCGCCGGCATTCCGACCGCCTGGTTCGAGGCGCGGCTGGCGGCGGGCACGCCGGTGGTCCGGGTGATGCCCAACACGCCCGTGCTGGTGGACGAGGGCATGAGCGTGATCTCCGGCGGCTCGCACGCCCAGGAGGAGCACCTGGAGTGGGCGGAGGAGATCTTCCGCTCGGTCGGCAAGGTGCTGCGGCTGCCGGAGTCCCAGCAGGACGCGGCCACCGCGCTGTCCGGTTCGGGTCCGGCGTACTTCTACTTCCTGGTGGAGGCGATGACCGACGCGGGCATCCTGCTCGGCCTGCCCCGGCAGGTGGCGCACGACCTGATCGTGCAGTCGGCGGTCGGCGCCTCGGTGATGCTGCGCGACTCCGGAGAGCACCCGGTCAAGCTGCGCGAGGCGGTCACCTCGCCGGCCGGGACCACCATCGCGGCCATCCGCGAGCTGGAGAACCACGGGGTCCGGGCCGCGCTGCTGGGCGCGCTGGAGGCGGCCCGTGACCGGTCCCGCGAGCTGGCGGGCGGCGGCAGGTGAGCGGCCGGTGGGCGGCCGGTGGGCGGGCCGGGGCAGGTGAGCGGCCGCCGCCCGATGGGCGGACAGTAACCTGGGGCCGGTGAGCTACGACCTGGTGATCTTCGACAATGACGGTGTGCTCGTGGACAGCGAGCCGATATCCAACCGGGTGCTGGCCGAGTACCTGACCGAACTCGGCTACCCCACCGCCGTCGAGGACTCCTACCGGGACTTCATGGGCTGCGCCGCGCACAC
This sequence comes from Kitasatospora sp. NPDC032150, assembly GCF_055579945.1. Classification (NCBI taxonomy): domain Bacteria; kingdom Bacillati; phylum Actinomycetota; class Actinomycetes; order Kitasatosporales; family Streptomycetaceae; genus Kitasatospora; species Kitasatospora sp. NPDC032150. The sequence continues at coordinate 39,610 of NZ_JBVIMH010000004.1, forward strand.
CGTGCACGACGTCATCGGCGAGCGGTACGGGGCGCGGCTGCCCGAGGGCTTCGACCGGCTCTTCCACGACCGGGTGTTCGCCGCCTTCCGGGCCGAGCTCACCGCCGTGCGCGGCGCCGGGCAGGTGCTGGAGACCCTCCGGCGGTCCCGGGTCCCGTACTGCCTGGCGTCCTCCGCGCACCACGAGTGGATCCGCACCGCGCTCGACCTCGCCGGCCTGCGCGGCTACCACGCGGAGGAACGGATCTTCAGCGCGCAGGACGTCGGCATCGGCAAGCCCGCGCCCGACCTCTTCCTGCACGCGGCCCGCACCCTCGGGGTGGACCCCGCGCGCTGCCTGGTGGTCGAGGACAGCCGCAACGGCGTGCTGGCCGCCCGCGCCGCCGGAATGGACGTGTACGGCTACGCGGCCCTCACCGACCCGGCCAAGCTCACCGGCGCCGGGGCGACCGGCCTGATCACCGAACTCCCTCAGCTGCTCGACCTGGTGGCCGCTGCCTGACCGCTGCCGAGCGGCCCTGACCCGTACCCGGCGCCCGGAGCGGCCGAGCGGAAGAGAGTCCGGTCCAACCCCTCCCGCAACCGCCCCGCAGCACCTACGCTCGCGGCCAACATCTTTCGTACCGGCCGGTAGTGCCGGGGGAATCGGGGGCGGCCATGCGGCGAGCCGTGGACGCGGGACTGCGCCGGTCGCGGGCGGCGCTGGCGGTCGGCTTCCTGCTGCAGGGCACCGCCTTCGCGCTGCTGGTGACCTGCATACCCGAGATCCAGCACCGGTACGGGCTGAGCGACGCGATGCTGCCGGTGTTCCTGGCGGCGGTGCCGGTCCTGGCCGGCGTCGGGTCGATCGGCTCCGAGCAACTGGTGAAGCGCAGCAGCGCACGCGGTGTGCTGCGGGTCGTCCAGCCCGCCGTCTGCCTCACCCTCGCCGCGGCCGGGCTGGGCGACCGGCTCTGGCAACTGGCCGTCGCGCTGGGTCTGTTCGGCCTGCTGGTCGGTGCGCTGGACGCGAGTATGAACATGCTCGGGGTGGGCCTCCAGCGCCGCTACGGGCGCAGCATCATGCTCGGCTTCCACGCCGCGTTCAGCCTGGGCGGCATCCTCGGCGGCTCGGTCGCCTGGCTCGGTGCGCACGACGACTCGGGACTGCCCACCCTGTTCGGGGTCACCGCGGCGGTGCTCACACCGCTGGCGCTGCTGGCCGGCACCCGCTTCCCAGGGCGGGCCGAACTCGGCGACGCGGTGAGGGAAGCGGCCGAGGCGGCGGCCAGGTCCATCCCCTGGCGGCCGCTGCTGCCGCTCTGCACGGCGATGGCCGCCGCCTACATCGCGGACGCCTCGGTCTCCAACTACAGCGTCAAGTACCTCACCGACGGGCTGCACAGCGCCGGTGACGTGGCCAAGTTCTCCTACCTCGGCTACATGGTCGCCATGCTGCTGGGCCGCGCCCTCGGCGACCGGGCGGTGCAGCGGTGGGGCGCGGTGGCCGTGGTGCGGACGGGGGCCGCGCTGGCCGCACTCGGGTTCGCCCTCGCGGCGGCGGCGCCCGGCCCGGCGGTCGCCATCGCCGGGTTCACCCTGCTCGGCTTCGGCATCTGCGCGATCATCCCGCAGGTCTTCGCGGCGGGCGGACGGCTCTTCCCGGAGGACTCCGATGCCGCGGTCGCCCGGCTCAACCTCTTCAACTACGTGGGTTTCCTGCTGGGTTCGCCCCTGGTCGGCGCCCTCGCGGACGCCGCCTCCTACCGCATCGCCCTGCTCGCCCCGCTCGTCCTGATCCTCTTGATCGCCCCGCTGGCCGGCCACTTCGCCCCCGGCCGCCCCGGCGACCGGGAGCACGGGGAGCGGCGCGTACAGCCCACCGCGCCGGGGCACTGAGCCGCCGGCCACTGGCGCCACCGCGCCCCGCGGCCCCGATGGGCGCGCCGATTTCGCCCGCTCGGCTCCGGGGGCTCCCCGCGGCAGAGCCGCCGATCAGCAGGGTCGGTGCCGACACTTCCCCCCAGCCCCGGCGGCTGGGAGCTGCCCCGCCCGCCTGCGCTCCCTCCTTCGTCGGCCGCTCGTCGTCCGTCGCTCCCGGCACCGGTGCGCCCTTCGGCTCGGCTCGGGGCGGGCCGAGCCGGTGCACTACCTTGGGATCATGCCCGAAGCCGAGCGTGACACCTCCTGTGGCCTGCACCTCTACTGGGACGAGGCCGTCACCGCCTACGACTTCGGTCCCGGCCACCCGATGGACCCGACCCGGCTGGCGCTGACCATGCGACTGGTCGAGGCCTTCGGCCTGACCACCGCGCCCGGCGTGACCGTGCGGTCCGCCCCGCCCGCCGGTGACTCCACCCTGGGCCTGGTGCACAGCGCCGAGTACATCGAGGCGGTCAGACGCGTTGCCGCGGACCCGACCACCACCGATCCCCGGCACGGCCTGGGCACCGCGGACAACTGGGCGTTCGCCGCCCAGCACACCGCCTCGGCGCTGATCGCCGGTCAGTCGGTGGCCGCCGCCGAGGCGGTGTGGAGCGGCGAGACCCCGCACGCCGTCAACTTCGCCGGCGGGCTGCACCACGCGATGCCGGCCGGTGCCTCGGGCTTCTGCGTCTACAACGACCCGGCGCTGGCCATCGCCCGCCTGCTGGAGCTGGGCGCCGAACGCGTCGCGTACGTGGACGTGGACGTGCACCACGGGGACGGTGTGCAGCAGGCGTTCTGGGACGACCCCAGGGTGCTGACCGTCTCGATCCACGAGCACCCGTCCACGCTCTTCCCGGAGACCGGCTGGTCCACCGAGACCGGCGGCCCCGACGCGCCGGGATCGGCGGTCAACCTCCCGCTGCACGCGGGCACCGGCGACAGCGGCTGGCTGCGTGCCTTCCACGCCCTGGTCCCCGAACTGCTCGCCGCCTTCCGCCCCCAGGTTCTGGTCAGCCAGCACGGCGCCGACACCCACGTCGAGGACCCGCTCGCGCATCTGGCCGTGACGGTGGACGCCCAGCGCATGATCGCCGAGTCGATGCACGAACTCGCCCACCGGTACGCGGGAGGCTGCTGGATCGCCACCGGCGGGGGCGGCTACGCGGTGGTGGACGTGGTCCCGCGCGCCTGGACCCACCTGGTCGCCACCGCCGCGGGGCACCCGATCGACCCCGCCGCCGAAACCCCGGAGAGCTGGCGCGCGGAGGTGTACCGCCGTACCGGGCGACAGGCCCCGCTGCGGATGACCGACGGCGCCGAGCCGCGCTGGCGGGACTTCCAGGAGAGCGGCTACGACCCCGCCGACCGCCTCGACCAGGCGATCCTGGTGGCCAGGCGGGCGGTCTACCCGCACCACGGCCTGCTGCCGTGACCGACGCCGGGGCGAGGTTCGAGGCCTGCCTGCCGTGCCACCGCAGGCCGGCCGCCATGGGGGCGCGCGCCGGGGCACTGGAGGCATCCGGGTGCGCCCGTGCTCACCCCAGCGCGGGGCACGCGCTTCCGTGAGCCCGCTCCCGACCGGAGCCGTACCTGCGAACTCGACCGCCCCGGACCGGTGGCCGTGGTCGGATCTCTTGACGGTGCACCCGGCCGAAGCGGAAGAATCACTGCCAGTACCGGCGGCGGCCTGCCGTGCACCCACTGCACGAAGCCGGTGCGGCCGGCGCCGAGCGCCCTTGCCGCAGCCGGTCAGGCACCGCCCGACCTGGGGTTCGGCGACCACGGCCGGCTCTGCGGGCCGGGCCGGCCGGGCATCGCGGCCGACGGGCTCGCGGACCTTGAGGACCGGGCACCGTTCGCCGGGGAGGCCCGGGGAGTGGTCGCGGCGGCGTGCCGGCGGACGGCGGTGCGCACCCGGACTGCTACAGAGCGCGGAGTGACTACGTAATGCAACGGTCGGATCTCGCACCGTAGAGAGACTGGGCTTCCCCCTCTTCCCACTGGTACCACGCATAACTACTCTGGGGATACACGTGTGCCGGTGGAGTCACCGGAGGGGAAGCCGGTGCCTAGCACACGGGTAAGGGTCGGGTGAGGTCATGAATGCTGGCGAACGCCCCCTGCAGGAGGTCGTCTTCCTGACCGTGGCGGAAGTCGCCGCGGTGATGCGGGTGTCGAAGATGACGGTCTACCGCCTCGTGCACAGCGGAGAGCTTCCGGCCATCCGGGTCGGCCGCTCCTTCCGGGTGCCCGAACAGGCGGTCCACGAGTACTTGAAGGAGTCCTACGTGCGCCTTGAGAGCGCGTAGGCACGACACCGACGGACGCCGATTACGGTGCTGGGCGTGCGGACGGTAGGCTAGGCCGTCCGTCAGTCGTATGGACTCCGTCTCTCACGGGCGAGAGTCTGAGTGAGCGAGGGTTGTTCCGTGGGCTCTGTCATCAAGAAGCGTCGCAAGCGTATGGCCAAGAAGAAGCACCGCAAGCTTCTGAAGAGGACTCGCGTTCAGCGTCGCAACAAGAAGTAACACCACACGGCTGCGCGCTTTCCTCGCCTCGGCGAGGGTCAGCCGACCTCCGGGACGCCCCGCGCACCAGGTGTGCCCACCGCCCGCCCAGACGAATTTCCGTCCGGGCGGGCGGTGGCGTTTTCGGCGCGGAAACAGCCGCACGGTACGGTGCAGTCAGGGGTTCGAGCCCCGCGTGCGACGGCGAGGAGGACACGAGGCTGTGGGCAGGGTCGTGCTCGTCACCGGCGTGGCACGCCATCTCGGTGCCCGCTTCGCGGCGGAGGTCAGCCGCGATCCCGATGTGGACCTGGTGGTGGGCGTGGACGTCCGCCCGCCGCAGCGCGAACTGCCGGACGACTGCCGGTTCGTCCAGGTCGACCTGCGCCGCCCGTCCGTCGCGCGGGTGATGGCGGAACACGACGTCGACACCGTGGTCCACCTCACCGTCAGCGCCACCGGCCCGGGCGGCCGCGCGGTGGTCAAGGAGACCAACGTCATCGGCACCATGCAGCTGCTCGGTGCCTGCCAGAAGGCCCCGGGCCTGCAGCGCCTGGTGGTGAAGTCCACCACCGGCGTGTACGGCTCCGCACCCCGCGACCCCGCCGTCTTCGGCGAGCGGATGCAGCCCAAGGACCTGCCGCGCGGCGGCTTCGCCAAGGACGCCGCCGAAGTCGAGGGCTACGTGCGCGGATTCGCCCGCCGCCGCCCCGACGTCGCGGTCACCGTGCTGCGCTTCGCCAACATCGTCGGCCCGGCCGGGGACACCCCGCTCACCGAGTACTTCGCACTGCCCGTCCTGCCGACCGCGCTCGGGCACGACCCCCGGCTGCAGTTCATCCACGAGGACGACGCCGTCGAGGTGCTGCGGCTGGCCGCGGGCCCGGCCCGGCCCGGGACCACCAACACCGGCACCTTCAACGTGGCCGGCGAGGGCGTGCTGCTGCTCTCCCAGTGCGCCCGCCGCCTCGGCCGGCCGACCGTGCCGCTGCTGCTGCCCGCCCTCGGCCTGGTCGCGGGCATCGTCCGGCAGACCCGGCTAGCCGACATCTCGCCCGAGCAGATCCGACTGCTCACCCACGGCCGGGTGGTGGACACCACGCAGCTGCGCGAAACCTTCGGGTACGTACCGAAGTTCACCACTCCGGAGGCCTTCGCCGACTTCGCTGCCGCGCAGTCGCCCGGACTGCTGCCGCCCGAACGGCTCGCCGCCGTCACCGACCGGCTGGCCGGGCTGCTCGGCACCGACCACCCCGACGCCCCGAGGAGCTGAGGCCACCATGACCGCCGCGAGAGAGTACGCCGGCACCGAGGCCAAGGTCATCCCGATCGAGTCCGCGCCCAGCTGGCACGGCGACCGCAGCAGCGCGGCGACGGAACGGTTCGCCGACCGCGTCGCCGAGGCCGTCGGCGGCGCCCTCGCCGGAAAGCTCGGCACCGCCGCCACCCGGGTCCTCGGCAAGGGCTGGGAGCAGCGCGCCGCGGGCGGCCTCGCCTTCCTGCGCCGCCGGGTCACCGGCGACTACGAGGTGGACGAGTTCGGCTTCGACCGCGAACTCACCGAGGAGGTCTTCCTCTCGGCGCTGCGCCCGCTCGCCGAGAAGTACTTCCGGGTCGAGGTGCGGGGCATCGAGAACATCCCGAGCGAGGGTGGCGTACTGATCGTCGCCAACCACTCGGGCACCATCCCGCTGGACGCCCTGATGACCCAGGTCGCCATCCACGACCACCACCCCAGGCAGCGGCACCTGCGGATGCTCGCCGCCGACCTGGTCTTCGTGCTCCCCGTGGTGAACGAACTCGCCCGGAAGGCCGGGCACACCCTCGCCTGCAACGAGGACGCCCAGGCGCTGCTGGAGCGCGGCGAGGTGGTCGGCGTCTGGCCCGAGGGCTTCAAGGGGATCGGCAAGCCGTTCGCGGACCGGTACAAGCTGCAGCGGTTCGGGCGCGGCGGGTTCGTGGCCTCGGCGCTGCGGGCGCAGGTGCCGATCGTGCCGTGCTCGATCGTCGGGGCCGAGGAGACCTACCCGATGATCGGCAACGCCAAGACGCTGGCCCGGCTGCTGGGGCTGCCGTACCTGCCGATCACGCCGACCTTCCCCTGGCTCGGGCCGCTGGGGGCGGTGCCGCTGCCCACCAAGTGGACCATCCAGTTCGGCGAACCGATCCCGACCGACAGCCACCCGCCGGAGGCGGCGGACGACCCGATGCTGGTCTTCAACCTGACCGACCAGGTCCGCGAGACCATCCAGCACACCCTGTACAAGCTCCTCGTCCAGCGGCGTTCGGTCTTCTTCTGACCCCGGCCGGGGGAAGGGCCGACGCCGAGGCTCGGACGGCCCGGCGGTTCTGAAACGGCGGCGGGGGGGGGGGGGGGGGAACCCCCCCCCCCCCCCCCCCCTCCCCTCCCCCCCCCCCCCCCCCCCCCCCCCGCCGAGGGTTCCGGCCTCAGCCCAGCTTCAGGCCCGGCAGGAGGTTGGGCAGGAGCGGAGGGATGTCGAGGCCCTGACCGTCGGAACCGCCGCCCGTCGTCGACTGCGACGGCGTGGGCGTACCGGCCGGCCTGGCGGGCTGACCGGCGGCCGGGGCGGTGGGCGAGGAGCCGTGCCCGGTGAGGCCGCTGGTCAGGTTGTCGACCAGACCGCCGACCGTGCCGGGAGCCGGGCTCGGCTTCGACGCGGCCGCCCCCGTGCCCGAACCGGTACCGGGAGCGCCCGGCCGGCCGGCCGAACCCTGTCCGACGCCGCCCTGGGCCGGGTCGGCGGGCGAACCGCCGGGGGAGTGCAGCCCTGTGCCGCTGGTGGTGGCGCCGGTACCGGTGGAGCGGCTGCCGGCCGGTGGCTCCAGGTGGAGCGGGGCGATGTCCTCGCTCATCTCGTCGAAGAGCGAATCCACCTTGCTCGCCTGGCCGGTGAGCTGCTGCGGCAGCCGGCTCTGCAGGGCGGCCCAGCGCTCGTCCTCGCCGTCCGCGAAGGAGGCCAGCGTGCGCATCGGGGTCAGCGAACCGTTGGTGCGGTACACCGCGCGCAGCAACTCCCTCCCGCGGATGGCCTCGGCGTGCATGTCGTCCAGCGCCCGGCGGAGCTGTTCGACCGTGCCGGCGCTCAGCCCGGACGTCGAACCCGCCCGACCGAGCAGGCCCTGCGCCTCCGCCAGGCGGGTCGACGCCTGGTCCAGCAGCAGCGAGCCGCGCTCGGTGTCCGAGTCGGCCCAGTCCAGCCGGATGCCCTCCAGGCCGCGCTTCATCCCGTACAGCGCGTCTCCCGGAAGGGCGTTGGAACTCGCGGCGGCGGCGCCGGCGAGGCTGCCGACCGCAACTCCCGCGACCAGTCCGCCGATCACCAGTCGCCGTCCCCAGCGGCCGCCCCGCAGTGCCCTGACCGCCCGGTGCCGCCGCTGCTGCGGCACCCGGGCCGAGAGCCCGCCCTGCGCCGCGCCACCGGCCCACTCCCGCTCGAACGCGGCCATCAGCTGGGCGCGTTGGAGCGATCTGGCCTCGCCGCTCAGCTCGGGCGCGGGCAGCGAGCCGAGCGCCCCCGCCAGGTCGAGCAGCTCTGCCATCGCGGTGGAACCGCGTTCGGGGCTGCTGTCCGGCGCACCACCGCTCAGCGGGCCACCGGCCACGCCGCTGCTGGGTCTGGTCTCCGCTCGGTGGGCCTCCAGCGCCTCGGCGAAGGCCCTCGCCCGTCGGTGCTCCAGCACGTTTGCCGTCACGGGCCACACCTCCCTTCGTCGTTGTCGACACCCCGGCCTGCCGGACGGTTGCCACGGCGAGCCAATAGCACTCCATCGGGTGACGAGGCCTGAACTTGCTTGACCGTGGGCCCGGTGGGGGTTTGCACGCTGGCCAACGAGCAGTGCCGGGGGTCGGTTACGCGCGGCTGATCATGTGACGACCCATTCACCCGGACGTGTCCGGGGTGCCACGCGATTGCTGACGGTCCGCCCGGGGCGGCGGACGGGCTCACCGTGCGTCGGGGGGAAGCAGCCTGGCGAGGGTGCGTACGGCGCGGTACTGGAGGGTCTTGATCGCGCCCTCGTTCTTGCCCATGATGCGGGCCGTCTCCGCGACCGAGAGCCCCTGCAGGAAGCGGAGCGTCACGCACTCCTGCTGCTGCGGGTTGAGCCGCCGGACGGCGTCCAGCAGTGCGGCGTTGGAGAGCGACTCCAGCACCGAGTCCTCGGGGCTGCGCTCGCACTCGTTGGAGTCGAGCATCTCGCCCGTGGTGACCTCCAGCCGGAACCGGCTGGACTTGAAGTGGTCGGCCACCAGGTTGCGGGCGATGGTCACCAGCCAGGCGCCGAAGTCCCGGCCCTGCCACGTGAAGGTGCCGATCCGGCGCAGCGCGCGCAGGAAGGTCTCGCTGGTGAGGTCCTCGGCGGTGGCCCGGCTGCCGACCCGGTAGTAGATGTACCGGTAGACGGTGTCCGCGTAGTGGTCGTAAAGCCGGCCGAACGCCTCGCTCTCGCCATTCTGGGCCCGTTCGACCAGGTCCATGATCGGGTTGTGCTCGGTCTCGACGCCGGTGCTGGGCGCGGTCCTCGCGCGGCTGCGGCCGGTGCCGCCGAGGGCGGTGCGGCTGCGGGTGCCGGGCCCGCTGGTGGCGGTGGAGCGGAGCAGTGCGCCGGGCCGACGGGCGGCGGCCCCGGCGAAGACCGGGGCGGGATGGGGTGCCGACGCGGCGCCGGCGAGCGCAGGCCCGGGCAGGTGGAGCTCGAACTCGCGGATCGCGCCCCAGAGTCGGTCGAGCTGCCTGCTGGGCCAGCCGTGTGTACTGGAGTCGGAACCGGGGCGCAGGTTGGCGGACGACGGGCGGGAGGTGGCAGGCGCGTCGTTCCGGACGGGTGGGTACACGGGACTCCCAGAGGCAGAACTGTGGACGGATCACCTCCGCCTGCGCGGAGCGCACATCTCCCAGGGCACCCGTCACACGGGACGCATGGGTGGTGTGCATCCAGGAGAGAATAACGCTTTGTGCAATGACAGCTACACCCTGTGGCTGAAGTGGTCGTTTGGGATCCGCTTCGCACGCATATTCAGCTGGAACTGACCGAACGTCCCGTCAGCCGCCCGGCTCAATGTGACCGACCGTGCACGCGAAGTGACCAATTCATGGGCGGGGGACGGGGTTTCCCGGGGCTGGGCCGCGGCAACCCCAGACTTCTCCGAGATGCCGAACGATCGGATCCGGTCACGGTCGAACCGGTTCGGAGGCTGCGTACGGTGACCGCGGTTAACCCGGGAGCGTGATCGGCTCGCCGCGCCAACTCTCGGGATGACGCCTGCGGGTGACACCCCGACGGTGGTGTGCGCACCGGCCAGATGACGCGGTGTCAGCCGCGCGTGCGGGAGGTGGTGCTCGGCGGGGGCGGCGGGCAGCATCGGCCGACGCGTCGGCCGACGCGTACGGGAGGCGGCGTTCGGCGGGGACTGCGGGGTGTGTCGGCCGCGGGGCCGGGCGGCGCGGGGCGGCGGCGCGGGTCAGGCGTGCTGCCTGCGGCGGGCCGCGACGGCGCCCGCCGCCGCTCCCGCCAGTACGCCCAGTGCGATCGCGGCCGGCAGGCCGACCCTGGCGGCCTTGCGTCCGGTCCTGAAGTCCCGGACCCGCCAGCCGTTCGCGCGGGCGTGCCGCAGCAGCGCGGTGTCCGGGTTCACCACGTACGGATGGCCGACCAGGGTCAGCATCGGGATGTCGTTGGCCGAGTCGCTGAACGCCGCGCAGCGGGCCAGGTCGAGCCCCTCGCGACGGGCCAGCGCGCCGACCGCCGCGGCCTTGGCCGGGCCGTGCAGCAGTCCGCCCACCAGGCGGCCGGTGTAGACGCCGTCCACCGTCTCGGCGACGGTGCCCAGCGCGCCGGTCATCCCGAGCCGGCGGGCGATGATCCGGGCCACCTCCTGCGGAGCGGCGGTCACCAGCCAGACCTGCTGGCCGGCGTCCTGGTGCAGCCGCACCAGCGCCCGGGTGCCCGGCCAGATCTTCTCCGCGATGACCGGTTCGAAGATCTCCTCGCAGATCTGCTCCAGGTCGGCCGTGCGCATCCCGGCGACCAGGGCGAGGGCGGTGTCCTGGGCGTCCGAGATGTGGCCCGGGTCCTCGGCGCCGTACAGCCGGAACCACGCCTGCTGCCAGGCGAAGCGGGCCACGTCGCGGCGGGTGAAGAACCTGCGCCGGTACAGGCCCAGGCCCAGGTAGAAGATCGCCGCGCCGCGCAGGATGGTGTTGTCACAGTCGAAGAAGGCGGCGGCCTGCGAGTCGCCCGGGGTCGGGGTGTGGTCCTCGACGGGGGCCTTCGGGGGCTTGGCGCGCTTCGGCTCGGCGGGCTTGGTGGCCCGGTCGAGGTCGGCGGCGGCGGCGTCGGCGGCGGCCTCGCCCGCCAGGGCGGTCCGCTCGGTGGGGGTACGCCCTGCCTGGTGGAGCCTTCGTAGCGCGGCCATGGCACCGAGCATAGTCAGCCGGGCCGTCTCTTCCCGTGACGGTGATGTGCAGGGCGGGTTAACGCCGCTCGTCCGCCCCGTCGCCCTGCCGGTGCGGCGGGGGAGCACAATGGGCCGGGTGAGCCCACTGCTGCGACGCGCCCCGAAGAATCCGGCCGACCGTACCGTCACCTTGATCGGCAAGCCGGGCTGCCATCTGTGTGACGACGCCCGCGAGACGATCCTGCGGGTGACCGGCGAGCTGGGGGCGTCCTTCGAGGAGCAGGACATCACCCAGGACGCCGAGCTCTACCGCAAGTACGCCGAGCAGATCCCGGTCACCCTGATCGACGGCCGCCAGCACGACTTCTGGCACGTGGACGAACGCCGCCTGCGCACCGCGCTCGGCGCCTGAGCCCGAGCCGCCGCCACCTTCCCCGGCTGCGGTCCGTCCGGTCGGCCCGGGCGCGGGCCGGCGGCGTCCGGAGCGTGAACCGGCCCGTGCCGGCCTGCCGCGATGCCGGGTCCGGGTGCCCTCGTGCGGGCCCGCTGCGGGAGCCGGTCGCGATGCCGCGTCCGGGGCGGAAACGGGTGCCGCCGCGCCGCCGTTCGGAGCAGTCGCCGCCGGCGCCCGGGAAAGTCCGGTCCGGGCCGTGATCGCCGGGCGCGCCGTGGCCGGAGCCGGTCCGCACCGGGCCGGGCGGCGAGTGACGCAGGCCACCGCGCATGACGTGATGCGCATCACTGTGTGGGGACAAATCGGACACCATCTTTGTGCACACGTTCACAAACGCATAGCCTGGCTGCCAAAGCCCAGCTTCACCTACAGGAGCACCGTGGCAATCGGCCGATCCAACCAGAGCAGTTCGCAGACGCCCGACCAGGGCGCCGCGCGACGACCCTCGCGCGCCCGGGGCATCCCGGAGGCGACGGTCGCCCGACTCCCGCTGTACCTGCGTGCGCTGACCGCCCTCTCCGAGCGTTCGGTTCCTACCGTCTCATCCGAGGAGCTCGCCGCCGCGGCCGGGGTCAACTCCGCGAAGCTGCGCAAGGACTTCTCCTACCTCGGCTCCTACGGCACCCGCGGGGTCGGCTACGACGTCGAGTACCTCGTCTACCAGATCTCCCGTGAGCTGGGCCTCACCCAGGACTGGCCGGTCGTCATCGTCGGCATCGGAAACCTGGGGCACGCGCTGGCCAACTACGGCGGCTTCGCCTCCCGTGGCTTCAGGGTGGCGGCCCTGCTGGACGCCGACCCCGCCGTGGTGGGAAGCACCGCCGCCGGACTGCCGGTGCGGCACATGGACGAACTCGAATCCATCGTGGAGAGCCAGCAGGTCTCCATCGGTGTGATCACCACCCCGCCGGGCGCCGCGCAGCAGGTCTGCGACCGGCTGGTCGAGGCGGGCGTCACCAGCATCCTGAACTTCGCGCCGACCGTGCTGACCGTTCCGGACGGTGTGGACGTGCGCAAGGTGGACCTCTCCATAGAGCTGCAGATCCTGGCCTTCCACGAGCAGCGCAAGGCCGGTGACGAACCCTCGCCGGGCGACTCGATGCTGGACCGGGCGCCCGGTCCGGTGCGTGCCGCCGCCGCCAAGCTCCGCCGCGCCGCGGGTGGTTCCGGCAAGGCCGAGCGCGCGGACCGGGTGGAGGCGGCGAAGGGCGGCAAGCCCGCGCCCAAGGGCGCCGACGGCGATCTCTCCGCGGTGATGCCGGCATGAGCGGCATCGACACCCGCGGCAGCGGTACCAGCAGCTGTGGCATCCGGACGCGCAAGGGGCGGGCATGAGTCTTCTCGTCGTTGGGCTGAGCCATCGGACGGCGCCGGTGCAGGTGCTGGAGCGCGCCGCGCTCACCGGTGACGTCCCCACCCGTCTGCTGCACGACGCCGCCGCGTCGGCGACGGTCGGTGAGGCCGCCCTGGTCAACACCTGCAACCGGATCGAGCTCTACGCGGACGTGGACAAGTTCCACGCCGGCGTGGCCGAACTCTCCCAGCTGCTCGCCCAGCACAGCGGGGTGGACCTGGAGGAGCTGACCGCCCACCTGTACGTCCACTACGAGGACCGCGCCGTCCACCACCTCTTCTCGGTGGCCTGCGGCCTGGACTCGATGGTGGTCGGCGAGGGCCAGATCCTCGGCCAGCTGCGCGACGCGCTGGCCAAGGCGCAGGAGGAGCACACCGCCGGACGCGGGCTCAACGAGCTGTTCCAGCAGGCCCTGCGAGTCGGCAAGCGCGCCCACAGCGAGACCGGGATCGACCGGGCCGGGCAGTCGCTGGTCACCTTCGGCCTGGAGCAGGTCGCCGCGGTGACCGGGGAGATCGCGGGCAAGCGGGCGCTGGTGGTCGGCGCGGGTTCGATGAGCTCGCTGGCCGCCGCCACCCTGGTCCGCGCCGGTGTCACCGACCTCCTGATCGCCAACCGCACGCCCGAGCGCGCCGAGCGACTGGCCGCCAACCTGGGCGCCCGTACGGTGGACTTCGCCAAGGTGCCCGAGGCGCTGGCCGACGTCGACCTGGTGATCTCCTGCACCGGCGCCGCCGGGGTGGTCATCCCGGCCGCCGTGGTGGAGGCCGCCGTCGCCGCCCGCGAGAGCGCTGGCGACCGAGCCGAGGGGGTCCCCCCGGCCGGAGGCCGGGGGCGGCGCGCCGGTGTCGAAAGCGACGAGCGACAAGCGAGCGGAGCGAGCGCCGGAGCGAGGAACGTCGACACCGGGTACGAGCGCCCGGAGGCGAGCCGAGCCCTGAACAGGAGGTCCCCGCTCGCCTTCCTCGACCTGGCCATGCCGCGCGACGTGGACCACGCGGTGCACGAGCTGCCCGGCGCCCTGCTGGTCGACCTGGAGAGCCTCTCCCACGCCCACGCCGCCACTCCCGGCGCCGGGGACGTGGACGCCGTCACCGGTATCGTCTCCGACGAGGTGGCCGCCTTCGGTGCCGCCCAGCGCGCCGCCCGGATCGCCCCGACCGTGGTCGCCCTGCGGGCCATGGCCTCCGACGTGGTGAGCAGCGAACTCGCCCGCCTGGAGGCCAGGCTGCCCGACCTGGACGACCGGTCCCGGGCGGAGATCACGCAGACCGTCCGCCGCGTGGTCGACAAGCTGCTGCACGCGCCGACCGTCCGGGTCAAGCAGCTCGCCGCCGAGCCCGGCGGAGCCGGCTACGCCGACGCCCTGCGCGAACTGTTCGACCTGGACCCGGCGGCGGTGCACGCTGTCTCCGGCACCCCGATCGGGACGCAGGCCGGTGCCAGCGTTCCCGCCGGAGGCATCCCCGCGGCACAGGCCGGTGCCGCTCCGACCACCGGAGCGGCTCGATGAACCCCCACCATCCCATCAGCACGACCGGGACGATCACCTCATGAATGGTCAACTGAGCACCACTCAGGACGAGTCGGCGCAGCCCCTGCGCCTCGGCACCCGCCGCAGCGCGCTCGCCATGGCCCAGTCCGGCATGGTGGCCCGCGAGGTGACCCGGGTCACCGGGCGCCCCGTGGAGCTGGTCGAGATCACCACCTACGGCGACGTGTCGCGCGAGTCGCTGGCCCAGATCGGCGGCACCGGCGTCTTCGTCTCCGCCCTGCGCGACGCGCTCCTGGAAGGCCGGATCGACCTCGCCGTGCACTCGCTCAAGGACCTGCCCACCGCAGCCCCCGAGGGCCTGCTGCTGGCGGCCGTCCCCGAGCGCGAGGACGTCCGCGACGCGCTGGTCGCCCGCGACGGCCTCGCCCTGTCCGAGCTGGTCGAGAAGCTCGCCGGCAGCGGGCGCCCGGCCCGGATCGGCACCGGCTCCCCGCGCCGGATGGCCCAGCTGAACGCCTGGGCCGCGGCGCGCGGCGCCGCCCTGGAGACCGTCGCCATCCGCGGCAACGTGGACACCCGGATCGGCTACGTCGAGAAGGGCGAGCTGGACGCCGTGGTCCTGGCCACCGCCGGACTCAACCGCCTCGGCCGCGCCGACGAGATCACCGAGCACCTCGACCCCGAGCTGATGCTCCCGGCCCCCGGGCAGGGAGCCCTCGCCGTCGAGTGTGTGGACGCCGGCCTCGCCGCCGAGCTGCGCGCCCTGGACCACGCCCCCACCCGGGCCGCCGTGGTCGCCGAGCGCGCGCTGCTGGCCACCCTGGAGGCCGGCTGCTCCGCCCCGGTCGCGGCACTCGCGACCTGGGACGGCCAGGAACTGACGCTGGAAGGCGTGGTCGGCACCGTCGACGGCGCCACCCTGCTGAGAATGACCGCCAACGGTCCGCTCGTCCTCGACGAGACCGCCGAGCAGCAGACGACGGCCCTCGGTCGCGCCCTCGCCGCCCGGCTGCTCGACGCGGGAGCGGCCAACCTGATGGGGGAGCGAGCCTGATGAGCCCCGCCGCTAGTCCGTCCGCCGCTGCCGTCCCGGCCGCCCCGATCGGGCGCTGCACCTTCCTGGGCGCGGGCCCCGGCGACCCCGGGCTGCTCACCCTGCGCGCGGTCGACGAGCTGTCCTCCGCCGACATCCTGATCGCCGACCCGCTCACCGCGGCCGCCGTGCGCACCCACTGCCCGCAGGGCGTCCAGGTGCACAACCCGGCGGAGGAGAGCGACCTCGACGTGGCCAAGTTGGTCGCCGAGGCCGTCCGGGCGGGCAAGCACGTGGTCCGTACCGTCGACGGTGACCCCGGCCTGGACGGCTGCGCCGCCGAGGAGATGCTGCGCTGCGCCAAGTCGGAGGTCCCGTTCGAGGTGATCCCGGGCGTCGCCCAGTCGGTCGGCGTCCCGGCGTACGCGGGTGTCCCGCTGCGCGGCCGTCAGGGGGCGGACGTCCGCTTCGTGGACGGCGCGTCCCTGCTGGCCGGTGGCCCGGTGGACCTCGGCGCCCCCGAGACCACGCTGGTGGTCCGCACCACCCTGGGCCAGCTGCCCGCCACCGCCAGCGCCCTGGTGGCAGGCGGCCGCAAGCCCGACGCGGCGCTCTCCGCGACGCTGTCCGGCACCACCACCCGCCAGCGCACCTTCACCTCCACCCTGGCCACCATCGCGGCCGAGCTGAAGGCGGCCCGGGTGCTGCCCTCCCCGGTGTCGGCCCCGGTCGACCCGGCGACCTCGGTCATAGCCGTGGTGGGCGAGCAGGTCGCGCACCGCTCCTCGCACTCCTGGTTCGAGACCAAGCCGCTGTTCGGCTGGAACGTCCTGGTCCCGCGTACCAAGGAGCAGGCGCACGGCCTTTCCGAGCAGCTGCGCTCGTACGGCGCGGTGCCGCAGGAGGTGCCCACCATCGCGGTGGAGCCGCCGCGCACCCCGCAGCAGATGGAGCGTGCGATCAAGGGCCTGGTGACGGGCCGCTACGAGTGGATCGCCTTCACCTCGGTCAACGCCGTCAAGGCGGTCCGGGAGAAGTTCGAGGAGTACGGCCTGGACGCCCGCGCCTTCGCCGGGATCAAGGTCGCCGCGGTCGGCGAGACCACCGCCCAGGCGCTGGTGGACTTCGGGGTGAAGCCCGACCTGGTGCCGTCCGGCGAGCAGTCCGCCGCCGGCCTGCTGGAGGACTGGCCGCCCTACGACCCGGTCTTCGACCCGATCGACCGGGTGCTGCTGCCGCGGGCCGACATCGCCACCGAGACCCTGGTGGCCGGCCTGGTCGAGCTCGGCTGGGAGGTGGACGACGTGACGGCGTACCGGACCGTGCGCGCCTCGCCGCCGCCGGCCGAGACCCGCGAGGCGATCAAGGGTGGCGGGTTCGACGCGGTGCTCTTCACCTCGTCCTCGACCGTGCGCAACCTGGTCGGCATCGCGGGCAAGCCGCACAACGTCACGATCATCGCCTGTATCGGTCCGGCCACCGCCAAGACCGCCGAGGAGCACGGTCTACGGGTCGACGTGATGGCGCCCGCGCCGTCCGCCTCCGCGCTGGCCCAGGCCCTGGCCGACTTCGGCGCCGCCCGCCGGGACACCGCCCTCGCGGCCGGTGAACCGGTGTACCGTCCCAGCGAGCGCCGTCCCGGCTCGCGCCGCAAGGCCGCCCGCTAGGACTGCCGGGCGGCCCAAACCCCGCCCGGGAGGTCGTCGTCGCCCTCCCGGGCTTCCGCACCCGTTCGGAGATGCCCCGTGTCCGCTGAATTCCCGTACGTACGCCCGCGCCGGCTGCGTTCGACCCCGGCGATGCGCCGACTGGTCGCCGAGACCCGTCTGCACCCGGCCGAGCTGATCCTGCCCGCCTTCGTCCGCGAGGGCATCGCCGAGCCGAGGCCGATCACCTCGATGCCCGGCGTGGTCCAGCACACCAGGGACACCCTGCGGAAGGCCGCCGTCGAGGCGGCGGAGGCGGGCCTCGGCGGCATCATGCTGTTCGGGGTGCCCGAGGTGCAGGACGCCGTCGGCAGCGAGGGCACCAACCCGGACGGCATCCTGCAGCAGGCGATCCGGGACGTGGTCTCGGAGGTCGGTGACGCCCTGGTGGTGATGTCCGACCTGTGCCTGGACGAGTACACCGACCACGGCCACTGCGGAGTGCTCGCGGAGGACGGCAGCGTCGACAACGACGCCACCCTGGAGCGCTACCGGGAGATGGCCCTGGTCCAGGCCGAGGCGGGGGTCCACCTGGTCGGCCCGTCCGGCATGATGGACGGCCAGGTCGGTGTGGTCCGCCGGGCGCTGGACGAGGCGGGCCACCAGGACGTCGGCATCCTCGCCTACACCGCCAAGTACGCCTCCGGCTTCTTCGGCCCGTTCCGCGAGGCGGTCGGCTCCTCGCTCCAGGGCGACCGCAAGTCCTACCAGCAGGACTCGGCCAACGCCCGCGAGGCGCTGCGCGAGCTGGAGCTGGACCTCGCCGAGGGCGCAGACATGGTGATGGTCAAGCCCGCCATGGCCTATCTGGACATCCTGCGGCAGGTAGCCGACGCCTCCCCGGTTCCGGTCTCCGCGTACCAGGTGTCCGGCGAGTACGCGATGGTCGAGGCCGCCGCCGCCAACGGCTGGGTGGACCGCGAGCGCCTGATCATGGAGACGCTGACCTCGATCCGCCGCGCGGGCGCCGAGTCGATCCTCACGTACTGGGCCGTCGAGGCCGCCCGGATGCTCAAGTAGCCGGCGCGAAGCGGCGGAAGGCCGGGGCGGGGACTCCTCGCCCCGGCCTTCCGCCTTTCGCGGGGCTGTTCAGGGGGCACGAGGTCGGATCCGCCGGTCGGACTACTGGGCCAAGCCGGTTGACTCGCGCATTACCCGGACCGGGGTGGCTCGTTTGGGAAGACGACAGCGAGTCGTCTCAGAGAACGGTGAATCAGCATGAAGCTCTCGAAGCGGGCCGGTGCGCTCCTGTTGGCGGTCGGTGCCGGTGTCCTCTCGGCGCAGGGTGCGGCCGCCGCTGCCGGATCGGTGGCGCCCGGTCGGTCGTCCGCTCCGGAGGATCAGCTGCGCAATCAGGAGGTGCCCTTCGAGATCCCGCTCGGCGCGGCAACCGGCCGCCTTCCGCTGCTTCCCGAGGGCGGCAAGGTCAGCGGCCGCATCCCGAGCTCGCCGGTGATGCCGCCGGTTCCCAGGGAGCAGCCGCGCAACCACGTGCTCCCGGACGAGGTCGTCCCATCGCTGCCCGTCAGCCGGGTCGGCCCCGCCCTGAACGCCGACCTGCCGTTGCCCGCCGTCGGCCGGTCCACCGAACTCGGCGATCTGACGGCGGACGTCCCCGCGATCCCGGTCAGGACCGCCGGGCCGGCCCTGGGGCTCGGCCAGCCGGTCACCTGGACCGAGGGCGCCAGCGGTGAACCGGCCGTCGGCCGGGCGGAGTTCGGCGAGATCAAGCCACAGTTGATCATCAAGCCGGTGCAGGCCGACCCGGGCGCCAAGGCGTCCCTCGGCGGGTAGCGGATCCCGACTTCCGGTGCGGCCGCTCCATCCGGCCCCCGCGAGTGCCACGGCCACCGTCGTCCGGCCACCGAGCCGGGCCGGCCCCTGACGGTCGCCACCCGGCGCAGCTCAAGAGCCCGGCACCTGCCACGAGGTGCCGGGCTCCGCCGCGTGTCCGGGGCCTCAGCCGGGAAGGGCGGCCAGCAGCGGGCCGGCCCCCGGAAGATCCTTCGGGCCGCCGCCGGCGCTCAGCGGGCCGGTCAGCGCGGAGCTCCGGACGGGTTTCAGGCCCTGGTCGGGCTCCACCGAGACGGTGTTGTCGAACACATCGGCCCCGGAGTTCGCCCAGGGATCGAGCCGCAGCTCCTTGGCAGGCTTCAGCGCGTGTCCGAGCGCCCCGAGCGCCCCGGGGGCGCCGGGCAGCGCGGGGGCGACTTCGGCGTCCTGCAGTTTGGTGGCGGGTTCCGGCAGGGTGCCGCCGGTGGTCGCGGGCTCGGCGGAGGCCGCCGGTGCCGCGGCACCGATCAGCAGCGCCGCGCTGATCACGGTCAACAGGCCGGTGCCGCCGGTGATTCGAGGCATGGGCGAAGGATCCTTCGGGTCGGTGGGGTCGGGCGTTTCGGTGGTCCAACCCGCAGGGTGGGACCACCGAAACCGACTGCCCCTCGGCCGGAGGGCCGAAGGGCAGTTGTGAACGGCCGGGGACGTCTCAGCCGTTGGACGTGTTGGAGCAGGCGTTGCCCATGACCGGGTTGAGCAGGCCGACAGCGCTGATGGTGTTGCCGCACACGTTGACCGGGACGTGCACCGGGACCTGGACCGAGTTGCCGGAGGCCACGCCGGGCGAGTCGGTGGTCGTGCCGGCCGCGCCCGCGCCGGCGCTGGCGGCGCCGGCGCCGGCCAGCACCAGGCCGACGGCGGCGGAGGTCAGGAAAGCAGCCTTCTTCACGTTCTGCATGGGAGTCGATCTCCTGGATCGCAAACGGGAGGGATGCGCCGCACCCGATCGGGACCGGGCACGGCTGGGGACGTGCGTCAGCAGTCGTTGGTGCTGGCCGGGGTGTCGGTGTTGGAGCAGGCGTTGTCCATGACCGGGTTGAGCAGGCCGACAGCGCTGATGGTGTTGCCGCACACGTTGACCGGGACGTGCACCGGGACCTGGACCGAGTTGCCGGAGGCCACGCCGGGCGAGTCGGTGGTCGTGCCGGCCGCGCCCGCGCCGGCGCTGGCGGTGCCGGCGGAGCCCAGAGCCAGGCCGGCGGCGGTGATCGAGAGAATGGCAACCTTCTTGACGTTGCGCATGGAATTTCCTTCGTTTCTGTGCCCGACGACTGACGGTCGGGCATGGGAGTCGGAACAGTCGCCCGATGCCGTCGGATGGGCTGTAGCCTTCGTTCACGCGGCCGAAGACGGGTGGTCGCCCGTGGCTCGGGCGGGGCCTGCCCGTTCTTCCATCACCCGTTGACTGGTCCCGCACGATCGGGAACAGTCGTTCCGCGGGGCGTCCGGGGAAGACCGCGCGGCGGACGGAAGTCCACTGGCGGGCCGTCCCTCTCCCGGGAGCTCATGGGCGGAGCCGACCGCCGATCGGGCGGCGGGCTTGTCGGGGCGGGGAGCCGTCCGTGGTCACCCGTTGCCGCAGGCGCCGCTGAAGACCGGGTTCAGAAGCCCGACAGCGGTGGCGGTGTTGTCGCACACGTTTGCCGGGACGTGCGCCGGGGCCTGCGCCGCGAGGCCGGAGAGCACGCCGGGCGAGTTGGCGGTCGCGCCGTCTGCCGACGCGCCGTGGGCGGAGGCCGCGCCGCCGAGCAGCAGGGCCGTGGCAGCAGCGGTGCCGAACGCGCCGTGGGCGAGCTTGCGCATGATATGTCTCATTTCTTGTGGGTCTTGGCGCAGGTTTTGTCCTGCGGGTCCTGTCGGGTGGAGCGTGTTTCGCCTGTGAAAACGACGGGGCGGGCGGTGGGAAACGGGCGGATTCCGCGATCACCCGAACGCCGTGTACCGGACCGGCCGGCAATAGGGAGGAGAGCACGCGTGAAGGGGGCGTGTCGCCCGGTCGGAGGCGGGCAAGGAGGGCGAGGCCGGTCGGTACGCATGCGGACACAAGCCGCCGGCGCGTCGGGTGCGAGTGTCACGGCCGGCCGGTATTAGTGCTGACGGGTGAATGCGAACGGGAGCACGCAACCGGATCACGGGGGCCTCGTTGGGACAGACGCATGCCCATGCTCTTCTGAGCCAGCTGGCCCAATTCCGCGGTGGCGCTCGGAAGATCTGATTTCAACGGAACGAGGAGACTCATATGAGCATCAAGAAGGCCGCCGCCGTCGGCGCTGCCGTGGTCGGCATGGTCGCGGCCGGAGCCGGCACCGCCATGGCGAGCGCCGGCGTCAGCGGCGCCACGATGAACTCCGGAGGCGTCGGCTCCGGCAACAGCGTCCAGGTGCCGGTCCACGTCCCGGTCAACGCGTGTGGCAACGCCCTCAGCGTCATCGGTCTTCTGAACCCGGCCTCCGGCAGCACCTGCCCGAACGTCGGCTGACCTCCGCACCCGTCGGCGTCCGGTACCACGGCGCCTGACCTTCTGGAACTCGGTACTTCCTCCGGTCGGTTCGTCACCTGAGCCGCCGCCCTCCGCCTCCTGAGGCGCGGCGGCGGCTCTGCCATGTCCCGTCGCACGGACGGACTGCCGCGAAGTCCGTTCTGACCCTTGTTGAGCTACTTGTCAGTACCTAACATGTGAGGCCGACTCACCTTTTGTCGTCCGGACTCCCGTACGCCCCCAGGTCCCGGACGGCGGAACACGCTCCATGCTCCGCGCCGTCCGGCGCACGCCGGACGGTCCCCCACCCTCCAAGGAGTCATGCGTGACCAGGTCACACCTGTCAGGTGCGCGCAGATGCCGGCCGGCGGCCCTGCTGGCCGCCGCCGGGCTGATCGCGACCTTCACCCTCGCGGGCGCCCCGGGGGCCCTCGCCGCCGCGCCCGCGGCCCCGCACGCCGACAAGCCGGCCGCCATCGTCGCCCTCGGCGACAGCGCCATCTCCGGCGAGGGTGCGGGTACTGACACCAACGACGCCTATGTCCCGGGCACCGACACCCCCACCGACTACTGCCACCGGCACGACAAGTCGGAGATCTTCGTCACCGGCCTGCCCGACGTCACCCCGATCGACCTGGCCTGCTCCGGCGCCCAGACCGGCGACCTGGTCAGCGACCCGGACCTCGCGAAGGTGACCGGCCCCGGCAGCGGCGACTTCGGCGAGCCCAAGCAGGACGTCCAACTCGCCGACGTGGCAAGCAGGTACAACGTCAAGATGGTGGTCGTCACGATCGGCGCCAACGACGACTTCGACTTCAGTGGCATCATGCTCAGCTGCCTGGCCCAGTACTTCCCGATCCCCAAGTCTCAGGGCTGCCGCGACACCATCGGCAGCGACGCGATCCGGCAGCGCGCGGTGAAGGTCATCCCCAAGGTGGTGGCCGCGCTGACCAGCGTCCGGGGCGCCATGCGGGGCGCGGGCTATCCGGACGCCTCGTACCAGTTGGTCTACCAGTCCTACTTCACCCCGATCACCCCGGACATCCGGCGCAACGACCCCATCGGCAAGATCGCCGATGGCTGCCCGGCCTTCCCCGAGGACCTCGCCTGGGGCCACGACTGGGTGGTGCCCACCTTCAGCGACGCCCTGCGGCAGGCGGCCTCCCGGGTGCCCGGCGTGCGCTACCTGGACCAGCGGCGGGTCAGTTACGGCCACGAGGTCTGCGCGGAGTGGACGAGTTCACCGTACGAGTACGCCAACGGCGACGTCATCGACCTCTCGGAGAAGACCCGCAACGGCTGCGACTCGCAGATCAGCATCCCGGGCGTCTGCATGAACATGGTGCGCCAGTCGTACCACCTGCGGGTGGCCGGCTATGCGGCCGAGGCGCGCTGCCTGGCCCAGTTCTACCAACTGCCTGGCCAGCAGGAGGCGTTCTGCACCCTGAACCAGCAGAACACCACCTCGATCGAACCGCTGACCCCCGGCCGGCCCTTCCCCGACAAGCCCGAGGACGGCGCCTGGTACCAGCTCACCAACACCGCCACCGGCCAGGTGCTCGACCTCTCGGGCGGCGGGACCTACGGTGACAGCACCAACGGGCGCGGCGCGATCACCTATCCGGCGACCGGCGGGCTGAACCAGTCCTTCGTGCTGGAGGCCAAGCCGGGCGGCAGCTTCGAGCTGGACTTCAGCGGCAACCGCAACATGTGCCTGGACGCCAACGCGGCCTCCACCGCGCCCGGTACCCGGCTGCAGCAGTGGGGCTGCAACGGCGGCGGCAACCAGCACTGGATCTTCAAGCCCGGCGCCGACGGCAGCTACCGGCTGGCCGACTCGCAGGCCCCGGGTGTGGTCGCCACCGCCTCGAACCAGCTCGACGCCCAGGGCAACCCGCAGGTCGTGCTGGCCGAGGACACCGGCGCGGCCGCCCAGTCCTGGCAGCTCACCAAGCTCGGCATCGTCTACGTGCACGGCTGAGACCGGCCGGGCGGTCGTGCAATTCCTCGAGGGGTGTGAGGAGTTGCGCGACCGCCAGGTGCGTCCGTGGGGCGTCCCGGACGCCGTGCGGTCCGGGGGCGCAGCGCTCCTGCGGGACGTACGGCCGTCAAGTTCCCCGTGCCGCCGATGAGTTGCCGGCCCGTATGGCGGGTGGTCAGCCGGCCCCGACTCGTGCGGCCAGGTGGTCCGGTAGCGGGTACGGGCGCTCGGCCGGCAGCAGCGTGGCGTCCCGTTCGCGCCGCAGCCGTTCGGCGAGCGGCGTCACGTCCGTGATCGAGGTGATCCACCCGCCGACGTAGCGCCGCACCGCCTCGCCCCGCAGTCCGACCTGGAGCGCGCGCCAAGGCAGCGGCTGCAGACCGAGACCCCGCTCCGGATCCCACTGCACCCGCACCGGATTCCTGCGCACCTCGCGCCGCCACTGGTCGCGCGAGCGGTGCACCCGGGAGTCGTACGAGCTGAGCGCGGAGTTGGCCAGTGCCCACTCGAAGCCGTCCCGCCGGATGTCGATCGCCAGGACCCGCTCCTGCCCGGCGCTGCGGGCCCAGTCGCTGCGGTGCATCAGCCACAGGAGGGACGGCTTGATCCAGGTCATCCGCTCCATGCTGAAAGTCTCGGGGAAGCACCCTCTCGCGGCGGCCGGCTCGGCGATCTCGGGGGAGAACGCCTGGTAGACCGTGATCGTCTCGTCGGTGTAGGCGGCGCGGATCTGACGGCTCGGCGTACGCATGGGGCGATCCTTCCCCACCCGCCCGCCCGGCCGCACGGTCTTCAGCCGCTGTCCGGCCCCGTGTCACCGCCGGGAGCGCACCGCCGACCGGGCGTCCCACCGTCGGCGTGCTCTCCTCGCCGGTCGGACGGCGCCTTCCGCGGTCCGCCTTCGGACAGCCGCCGGCCGCGCGTACGGCCCCGGTTTTTCAGGGCTGCCACCGGCTGGGCGAGAAACCCTGCGCCGCCACCGAGACGTCGCCGGAAGGTTTCCAGCACCCCTTCTGAGCAGGGAATTTCGCCCATCCCGAGTCCCGGGCGCGGGGCTTCCGAGGCGTGGACAGCCCTGCGATCAACGGCCCTCCTCAAGCAGGATTGCGGTGCAACGACTCCTACCGGCGTGAGAGACGGACCGGACCATGACGACCTCTGCCCCTGCCTTCCCCGGCGCCCTCGACGGCCCCCGGATCGCCCGGATCGCCGAGCAGTACGGCACGCCGTCCTGGGTCTACGACGCCGAGCCGATCCGCGCCCAGATCGCCAGGCTGCGCGTCTTCGACCAGATCCGGTTCGCGCAGAAGGCCTGCTCCAACATCCACATCCTGCGGCTGATGCGCGAGCAGGGCGTCGCCGTGGACGCCGTCTCGCTCGGTGAGCTGGAGCGCGCCCTGGCCGCCGGGTTCGAGCCCGACGGCCCCGATGAGCCCATCGTCTTCACCGCCGACCTGCTCGACCGGCCGACCCTGCGCCGGGTGACCGAACTCGGCGTCCCGGTCAACGCGGGCTCGCCGCAGATGCTCGACCAACTCGGCCGCACCTCCCCCGGCCACCCGGTCTGGATCCGGATCAACCCCGGCTTCGGCCACGGACACAGCCGCAAGACCAACACCGGCGGCGAGCAGAGCAAGCACGGCATCTGGCACGAGCACCTCGCCGAGAGCCTCGCCCTGGTCGACCGGTACGGCCTGGACCTGATCGGCTTCCACATGCACATCGGCTCCGGGGTGGACTACGGCCACCTGGAGGCGGTATGCGAGACCATGGTCAAGCAGGTCCGGCTGTCCGGCCACGACATCCGCGCGATCTCGGCGGGCGGCGGCCTCTCCGTTCCGTACGCGCCCGGCCAGCCCGAGGTCGACACCGACCGCTACTTCCGGCTCTGGGACCGTGCCCGCGGCGAGCTCGCTGCCGAACTCGGCCACCCGGTACGGCTGGAGATCGAGCCCGGCCGCTTCCTGGTGGCCTCCTCCGGTGTGCTGCTGAGCGAGGTGCGGGCGCAGAAGCCGGTCGGCGGCAACCACTTCGTCCTGGTCGACGCGGGCTTCAACGACCTGATGCGGCCCGCGATGTACGGCAGCAGCCACCGGGTCACCGTGCTCGACCCGTCCGGTGAGCCCCGGCTCGCCCAGGGCCGCGACACCGTGCTGGCCGGGCCGCTGTGCGAGTCCGGTGACGTCTTCACCCAGGCCCCGGACGGCGACGTCGAGCCGATCCCGATGCCCGCCGCCGAGATCGGCGACCTGGTGGTGTTCCACGACACCGGCGCGTACGGCGCCAGCATGTCCTCCACCTACAACTCCCGGCCGCTGATCCCGGAGATCCTCACCGACGGCGCCGACACCCGGCTGATCCGCCGCCGCCAGAACGTCGCCGACCTCCTCGCGCTGGAGGCGGACCTTCCCGGATAGGGCGTGCTTCCATGGAGGTATGGCCCTGTTCGTCGGCACCTCGGGCTGGCAGTACGACGACTGGCGCGGCCGCCTCTACCCGAAGGAGACGCCGCGGCGGCTCTGGCTGGAGGAGTACGCCCGGTGGTTCGGCACGGTGGAGAACAACAACGCGTTCTACCGCCTGCCACCGCCCGAGACCTTCGCCGAGTGGCGCTCCCGCGTCCCCGACGACTTCGTGATGGCGGTCAAGGCGAGCCGCTACCTCACCCACATCAAGCGCCTGCACGACCCGCAGGAGCCGGTCCAGCGGCTCTGCACGGCCACCACCGGACTCGGCCCGCGGCTCGGCCCGATCCTGCTCCAGCTCCCGCCCACCCTGCGGGCCGACCCCGCACTCCTCGACACCTGCCTCGGCTGCTTCCCGCCCGGCACCCGGGTGGCGGTCGAGATGCGCCACGAGTCCTGGTGGACGCCCGAGATCCGTCACGTCCTCACCCGGCACGGCGCCGCCCTCTGCTGGGCCGACCGCCGGGCCCGCCCGGTGACCCCGCTGTGGCGCACCGCCGACTGGGGCTACCTGCGCTTCCACGCCGGTCTCGCGCAGCCCTTCCCCAGGTACGGCAAGCAGTGCCTCACCCATTGGCTGGCCCGGCTGACCGAGTCCTGGCCGGACGACTACGACGACGTCTACGTGTACTTCAACAACGACCTCGGCGGTGCGGCCGTCCTCGACGCGACCGTGTTCGCCGCCGCCGCGGCCTCGGCGGGCCGTACGGTCAGCCGTACCCCGGCCACCGTTCCAGCGAGGTACGCATGATCCGCAGCCGGGTGATCGTCTCGGGCCAGGTCCAGGGCGTGTTCTTCCGCGACACCTGCCGCCAGGTCGCGCAGCGGCACGGCGTGGCCGGCTGGGTGCGCAACCTGCCGGACGGCACCGTCGAGGCCGTCTTCGAGGGCCCGCCCGCGGCCGTCGCCGAACTCCTCAGGTGGGCCCGGCACGGCCCCGAGGCGGCGGCCGTCGACGGAGTCCGCCGGCACGAGGAGGCCCCGGAGGGCCTCACCGCCTTCGAGATCCACCCGACCCCCTGGTAGCGGTGCGCGGCTCCCCGCTCCCTCGAGAACCCCCGCCTCAGCGGTGCCCGGCCTTCGCCGGCTCCGCCGCGACGACCAGTCCGGTCAGCGGGATCCGTGCCAGGGTGACGGCCGCCACCGCCACCAGCGCGGCCCCCAGCAGCGCGGGCGCCAACCACCAGCCGCCGCGCACCCGTTCGTCGTACAGCGTCACCCCGAGGGCCAGGCTCACCAGCGCGTCCCCGAGGGTCAGCGCGGGCTGCGAGGCCACCAGCGGCCCGGCCTGCATCGCGTTCTCGAACAGGAACAGCGCCGACACGCCCGCCAGCACGAAGGCGTAGGTCTGCCAGGCCAGGAAGAACGCCGCGACGCCGTCCTGGCCCAGGACGTACATCGCCGACTTCATCAGGGCCGCGGTGAGCGCGTAACCGATCGCCGCCGCCGCACCCAGGCACCCCGCCCTGACCCGGCCCACCGGACGCCGCAGCGCGACCAGCGACAGCAGGGCCACCGCCCCGCCGCAACCGGCCAGCGCGGGCACCCAGCGGACCATCGACGGCGCACGCGGGACCCCGGCGCTCGGTGACAGCGCGACCATCGCCACCGCCAGACCGACCACCACGGACCCCACCGCCATCCAGCCACGCGGCGGCATCCGGCGGTGCAGGACCCGGGAGGCGATGATCAACGCCAGCGGCAGCTCGATCACGAACAGCGGCTGGACCACCGTCATCGCCCCGGTGGCCAGCGCCGAGGCCTGGAACACGGCCGCGGCGATCACCGCCAGGATGCCGCCCAGCCAGACCGGACGCCGCAGCAGGTCCCACATCAGCCCCAGCCGCAACCGGTCCGAGCGCGGCACCGAGAGCGCGGCCACCCGCTGCAGCACCACGGCCACGGCATTGCTCAGGGCGGCGCACAGCGCGAACAGGACGGGCAGCAGCACCTGCATGCTCCCGTTCTGCCCCCACCCGCCGCGTCCCGCAACCCCGGCCGTTCACGCCGCCCCGGGTCAGCCAGGTGCTCCGGCCCGGATCCGGTCCAGATCCAGTGCCAGCCCCTGGAGCCAGACTCCGGTGTCGAACAGCAGCAGGCGCCCGGCCGGTACGTCGTCCGTCCCGTCGTCCGACCGGCCCGCCGGTACCGGCCGCGGGCCGACCCCCGCCAGGCCGCGCGGGTCGGTGCGCAGCCGCTCCTTGTGCACGGCGCACTCTCCCAACGGGGCGAGCCGCTCGGCGAGGGCCAGGTACTCGCCGGCCAGCCGGGCCGCCGCCTCGCGCAGACCCTCGCCGTGCCGCTCACCGACGGACTCCTCCCCGGCCGTCCGGGCACCGAGCAGCCGGTTCGAGCCGCGCACCGCGTGGTGGCCCGCGACGATCGCGGCCTGCCAGTCGACCCCCTCCGTCCGCAGATCGCCCGGTTCGCTCAGGCACTGGGCGTACGAGGCCTCGGCCAGGGTCAGGGTGTGGACCACCCGGGTTTGGGAGAGCCCGGGTTCCGGCCGGTGGCCGGTCACCACCTGGACGGTGTCGGTGACCGTCGAGGCGATGATCCGCAGCACGGTGGCGACATCGCGCCGCAGCTCGCCGCGCACCCCGTGCGGCCAGGCGAACAGCCCGCACAGCAGACCGATGAGACTGCCGGTGAGGACGGCCACGAACCGGCTCTCGGCCAGCTGCCAGCTCGCCGGCGCCAGCTGGGCGAACACCAGGGACACCACCACGGTGAACAGCCCCTGCGCCCAGCCGACTCCCAGCAGCGGCCCGAGCAGGAAGGCCGCCAGCATCACCACGGGCAGGCCGGCGGCGTACGCGTTCCGGTGCTGCCCGATGGCGAGCAGCAGGAACGCCGCGGCCAGCGCACCGACCAGGCTGCCGACGAGCGCCCGGCGCACCGTCGCACCGGTCTGGGCGCTACTGGTACGGGTCAGGGTCAGCGCGGCGAGCAGGGCCCAGAAGCCGTGCGGGATCGCGATCACTCCGGTGACCGCCCGCGCCGCCGCCAGGCCCAGGCTGGTCCGGGTGGCGTTCTGGAAGAAGACGGACCGCCGGCTGAAGTTCGCGGTCAGCCGCAGCCCCCACAGCCGCCAGCCGGGCAGGTGGGCGAACCAGAGCGGACCGGCCGCGAGGTCCGCGGGCAGCTGCCTCCCGCCGGTCGCCACGGTGATCGCACCCAGCAGGGTCCTGGCCGCCTCTCCGGCCTCCGTCAGCGCGGCCTGGCGGAGCATCGCCGCCCGCTGGGCGGCCCGGTCGGCGTGATCCGAGCCGCAGCAGACCCGCTCGCGCCGGAAGTCCCGAAGGGCACCGTCCAGCGCGGACGCGGGCGGTGCCGCGGTCACCGGCCCGGCCGCCCGCAGCGCCTCGGCGGCCTGTCCCACGACCGCACCGATCCCCGCCAGCAACCGCCGCTCGGCCGCCTCCTGCTCCCAACCGGGCTGCGGTGACGGCAGGGCCGACAGCCGGGCCAGCAGCTGCCGTACCGAACCACCGGCGTAGGCCAGCGCCCGGACGTGCCGCGAGGGGCCGGCCGGCCGCTCCGCCGGCGGCACCGTGCCGGGACTCAGCGCTTGGCCCGCCCGGCGCGCCCGCTCCCGCGTGTCCGGCCGCAGTCCCGGCCGGGCGTCCACCCCGCGGGCCAGCTCCTCGGCGCAGCCGGCCGCGACCGCCGTCGCGTCGGCCAGCAGCATCCGGTACCCGACCGGCGGCGGGTCGCGGAACAGCAGCACGTCGGCGGCCACCAGCAGCACCACCCCGAGCGTCACCCCGGCGAGCCGCTGCGACAGGGTCTGCGGTGCGAACGGCGGGAAGCACGGCAGGATGTAGAGCAGATGCAGCCCGGGAGCCGCCCCGGCGGGCCGCGGTCCGGCCGCCGCCGCGAAGGCCAGCACGAAGCTGACCGCCAGGGTGCCCGCGACGGCCGCCCAGGTGCTGACGGCCAGGAGGGTGCCCGCGGTCACCAGTGCCCACCCGACCGGCAGAGCGCGGGCGATCACCGCCGCCCGCTGCCGCCCGGTACCGGGGATCCGGGACAGTGAGCCCATCGCCACCGCGGCGAACAGGGCGTAGGTCGCCGTCACCGGCGTCTCCAGCAGGTACAGGCAGGGGTAGAAACCGGCGCAGGCGGCGAGCGTCACCCGTGCGGCGTTCCGCGCGACGGGAGCCGCCGGGGCACCGGAGAGGACGCCGAGCAGCGACCGCACCGCCCCGCCTCCGGGACTTCGACCAGGGGGTGAGCTCTCCATGGGCCTCTGTGCTCCTGCTGCCCCCGCGCTCCAGCATGGCACCGCCCGGATTCCCCCGCACGGTGCGCCGAAAGGCCCGTGCCAGCCCGGCGCGAACCGCGCGACCCGGGCGTTGCAAGATCACGGAGTGTCCGTCCGGGCCTCCACCCACCGGTATCCCCACGACCCGAGACGAGGACCGAATGTACGTCGTCACCACCGACCGCCTGCGGCTGCGCCCGCTCTCCACGGCCGACACCGACTGGTGGGTGCGGCTGCACGCAGACCCCGAGGTGGGCCGCTTCGTCGGCAGCTACACCCGGGAGCAGGCCGGAACCCGGCTGCGCGGCATCGAGGAGCAGTGGGAGCGGCGCGGTCACGGCCTGTGCGCGATCGAACTGGCGGCGACCGGTGAGACGATCGGCCGGGCTGGCCTGTTCTGGTGGGAGCAGTTCGACGAGACCGAGGCCGGCTGGACCCTCGCCCGCGCCCACTGGGGCCACGGCTACGCGACGGAGGCCGCCCGCGCCGTGCTCGACTGGGGTTTCGAGCGACTCGGCCTGCCCCGGATCACCGCGATGATCCACCATGGCAACCACGGCTCGACCGCAGTGGCCCGCCGCCTCGGGTTCACCCCGCTCCGCGAGGACGAACTCGCCGGCCGCTCCCTCACCGTGCACGTCCTCGACCGCACCGAGTACCGCGCCGGGCGACGCGCCGACCGCCCCTGACGGACAGCCGGCGCGCCCGACCGGGCCTCGGCGCGCTGAGATCGATGCCCTGCTCGTCGAGGACTCGTCCGCGACCGGCCGGCGCAGCGCGGCCGGCTGCCGGGCGGCGCTCCCCACCGCCGAGGCCAAGGCCCGAGGCCTGGCAGCTGATGCTGGGCGGCGGGTTGGGCAACGCGGAGTTCCGCGCGATCCTCGCCGGTTTCGCCGAGCCGGAGCACGCCGATCTGCTCGCCCCGTACGCGACGGCGTACTTCGGTCGGATCGGCGAGGTATGGCGGACCTGGTCGAGCGACATGGCCCAACGCTTCGTCAGTGCCGCACACCCGGCCGCCTCGGACCCGACGCGCGCAATCGCGCTGACCGATGCCTACCTGGAGCGGGAGCGCCCGTCCGGCGGGCTGCTGCGCCTCCTGGTGGAGGCCCGCGACGAGACTGCGCGCGCCCTGCGCGCGCAGCACCGCGACGCGGTCCGGGCTCACGAGCCGGTGCATGACCGCGGGCTTCGTCCCCCGCGTCGTCGCCGAGTGCGGGGACTTCCCGGCCGTCCTGGCCATGGTGGCCGCTCGGCTCCGAGTGCGGTCTTCACGACTTCCTCGAACCGGGTTGCGGCCACCGTGGCATCGCACACGGGTAAGACCTTGACCGAGATGAAGGACCACCGGGCCGCCGAACGGCACTACCGCGCGGCGCTGGAGGGCCGCGTCCAGGGGACGTACCAGCGGGTTCGTGGTCTGACACTCGCGAACCTCGCCAAGTCTGTGGCCGCCCAGCACCGCCACGAGAAGGCTGTGATCCTCTGGGATCAGTGCCTGGACCTCATGGACGGCGTGGCGTCCGACCGGAACAGGAAGGAGCTGAAGACGGTGCGCTCGACTATGGCCGTCTACAGCAGGCGAGGGATCCCTGGCGCATCCGAACTCGCGCAGAGAGCTGGCGAACTCGTGTCCCTGTGACGCCAGGTGAGTCGGCCGCTTCCCGGTGCTCGTGCCGGCGCGGCTTCGCTCATCATCTCCACGTCGGTGGCGTCGTGGTGAACCAGCAGATCCGCTTCGTCGGCAAGACCATGGTGTTCGCGCTACCGAAGGGCGAGAAGATTCGCTCGGTCCCACTGTCGCCGGGCACGGCCACGGCGCTCCGCGCTCACCTGGAGCGGTTCGGGACGACGCCCGTCACGCTGCCCTGGCACACTCCGGACGGCAAGCCGAAGACCCTTCGTCTGCTGTTCGTGGACGCCAAGGGGAAGCCGCACAACCGAAGTGTCTTCAACCAGGGCATCTGGAAGCGGGCGCTGGTACACGCCAGCGTGATTCCCCCGCGCACGAGCGGCTCCCAGTACTTCGAGGCGGCGCCGGAGGACGGGATGCACGCCCTCCGCCACGCCTACGCCTCGGCGCATCTCGAAGGTGGTACCAGCATCAAGGCCCTCGCCGTCTACCTCGGCCACTCCGACCCCGGCTTCACGCTCCGGACGTGCACTCACCTCATGCCCAGCAGTGAGGGCCGCAGCCGATCGGCCGCCGACGACTTCCTGTACGGCACGGCCAAGCGGGGCGAGGCCTGGGGCACTTCCGAAGCGATGTGCCCCCAATGTGCCCTGGCGGTCTGACGGCTGCTTCCTGAAGGCCCGCCAGATGGGCTCCGGCGGGCTCCCCGTAGGCGACGAACCCGCAGGTCAGGGCCAGACCAGGCAGTACAGCTGGTGCCCCGCCTCGTGCAGCCGGTTGGCGAAGTCCTGCCACTCGTGCAGCATCGTGTAGATCACGAACGCGTCGCGCGGGCCCCGCCGGTCGGGAACGGTGGACCAGATGAAGGCGGCGGCGCCGAGCTCGGTCTCGTCGGCCGTCCGCAGCGGTTCGACCACGTTGTGCGGGAGCTGGACCACGGCGTAGTCGGGGTGGAGCACGACCAGTTCGAGCGGCGGGACCCGGTGGAGCGGGACGCCCTTGATGCCGGTGAGCACCATGGCGCTCATGGTCTCCGGCTTGATCTTGGTGGAGAGGTGGCCGTTGGGGGAGCCGCTGGTCTCCATCAGGTCGCCGAGGCGGCCGAGGGAGCCGAGCTCCCCGGCGTCGAGGCCGAGACCGCCCGGGCCGAGCGCGGTCGGGACCCTGGCGGCGGTGGCTCGGTCGGGTGCCCCGAAGTACTTGTAGGTGACCCCCACTCTGCCCTCGCCCCGCCTTTCCCTGCCCGCACCCGTTCCCCCGCCCGCGGCCCCGGTGGACCGGCGGGATGCACCCGCGGCCTCATCGAAACCGTCCTGCGTCTCGGACACTCGGACCATCCTCACCGGAATTCGCCGGAATCGACAGACCCCCGCACGCTCGGCGTCCTCCGAACGTGCCCCTTACCCGTCCTGCGTCGCCGTACACGCGTCAGCTGCCCCGCGCGCACCTGCGCTGCCCGCACCCGCCGCGGCCGTCGTCCGCGACAGTGTCCCGCGCCCCGTGCCGCCTGCACGGCGCGGTGGTAGTACGGATAACCGCACAAACCCTACAAACCCTACAGACCGTACAGGCTGTTCGGCCCATCCGGACGGGATCTCCCGTCAGATCGGCGTCCCGAGCGGGACGCCGTCCCTTCCCGCCCGCCGAGGGGAAGGAGGGGCCGTCCGCCGGAGCGGTCGCAGTACACGGATCATCGTTCCAGATGATCGGGCCCGACATGCGGAGGTAAAGGACACGATTTGAGACCATGTCCGGGTGACCAACCCGATGAGCTACCCGTACGAGGCCCCTCAGTCCCAGTCGCTGTTCGACCGCGCCTCGGTCGTGACCCCCGGCGGCGTCAACTCCCCGGTGCGCGCCTTCCGCGCCGTCGGCGGCACCCCGCGCTTCATGGTGTCCGGCACCGGCCCCTACCTGACCGACGCCGACGGCCGCGAGTACGTCGACCTGGTGTGCTCCTGGGGGCCGATGATCCTGGGGCACGCGCACCCGGCGGTGATCGACGCCGTCCAGCGGGCGGTGTCCCGCGGCACCTCCTTCGGCACGCCCGGCCAGGGCGAGGTCGAGCTGGCCGAGGAGATCGTGGCCCGGGTGGCCCCGGTCGAGCAGGTCCGGCTGGTGTCGAGCGGCACCGAGGCGACCATGTCGGCGATCCGGCTGGCCCGCGGCTTCACCGGCCGCGCCAAGGTGATCAAGTTCGCCGGCTGCTACCACGGTCACGTGGACGCGCTGCTGGCCGCCGCCGGTTCCGGCGTCGCGACCTTCGGTCTGCCGGACACCCCGGGTGTCACCGGCGCCCAGGCGGGCGACACCATCGTCCTGCCCTACAACGACCTGGACGCGGTCCGGGCGGCCTTCGCCGCGCACCCGGGTGAGATCGCCTGTCTGATCACCGAGGCGTCCCCGGGCAACATGGGCGTGGTCCCGCCGCTGCCCGGCTTCAACAAGGGGCTGGCCGAGCTCTGCCGGGCGGCCGGCGCGCTGTTCATCTCGGACGAGGTGATGACCGGCTTCCGCGTCTCCAAGGCGGGCTGGTACGGCCTGGAGGCGGCCCACGAGGGCTGGGCCCCCGACCTGCTCACCTTCGGCAAGGTGATGGGCGGCGGCTTCCCGGCGGCGGCCTTCGGCGGCCGCGCCGACGTGATGGCCCAGCTGGCCCCGGCCGGCCCGGTCTACCAGGCCGGCACCCTCTCCGGCAACCCGGTCGCCACCGCGGCCGGCCTCGCCCAGCTGCGCGGCTGCACCGACGAGGTGTACGCCACCGTCGACCGGGTGGCCGCCGAGGTCTCCGGGCTGGTGACGGAGGCGCTGGCCAAGGAGGGCGTGGTCCACCGCCTGCAGAAGGCCGGGAACATGTTCTCGGTGTTCTTCACCGACGAGCAGGTCACCAACTACGACGAGGCCAGGCGCCAGCAGGCGTACCGGTTCAACGGCTTCTTCCACTCGATGCTCAGCCAGGGCGTCTACCTGCCGCCGTCGGCGTTCGAGTCCTGGTTCGTCTCGGCCGCGCACGACGAGCGGGCGATCGAGCGGATCGCCGCCGCCCTGCCCGCCGCCGCCCGTGCGGCGGCCCAGGCCCAGCCCACGGAGGGAAGCAAGTGAGCAAGGAGACCACCGTCGTCCACCTGATGCGGCACGGCGAGGTGCACAACCCGGAGGGCATCCTGTACGGGCGCCTCCCCGGCTACCACCTCTCGGAGCTGGGCCGGCAGATGGCCGACCGGGTCGCCGACCACCTGGCCGACCGCGACATCACCCACGTGGTGGCCTCGCCGCTGACCCGCGCGCAGGAGACCGCCGAGCCGATCGGCAAGGTGCACGGCCTGGAGGTGGCCGTGGACGAGCGGCTGATCGAGGCGGAGAACGTCTTCGAGGGCAAGACCTTCGGAGTGGGCGACGGCTCGCTGCGCAACCCCGCGTACTGGAAGTACCTGACCAACCCGTTCAAGCCGTCCTGGGGCGAGCCGTACCTGGAGCAGGTGGTCCGGATGATGGGCGCGCTCGCCGCGGCCCGGGACGCCGCGCGCGGGCGCGAGGCGGTCTGCGTCAGCCACCAGCTGCCGATCTGGATCGTCCGCTCGTTCGCCGAGCGCCGCCGGCTCTGGCACGACCCGCGCCGCCGGCAGTGCTCGCTGGCCTCGCTCACCAGCTTCACCTACGAGGGCGACCGGATCGTCTCGATCGGCTACCGGGAGCCGGCCCGCGACCTGCTGCCGGCCCACCTGGTCGGCAAGGGCGGCAAGGGCAAGCCGGTGGGCAAGAGCTTCGGCGCCTGAGGGCCGGCCCGCTGTTCGGAAGATCCAATCGGACATTGCCCGAAATAAGCGGATCATAAGTGCAGGAACAGCAGGTCAGAGGGGGTCCGGCAGGCAAGGTCGGACCCCCCTGAAACCACCTGAAGTCCCATGCGAAACTTTTCACATGTCTGGGACGCCCCGCCGCCGTATCCGCCTCGCCGCCGCCCTCGGCGCCGTCGCCGCACTCGCCCTCACCGGCTGCAGCTCTGGCACGTCCAGCAGCGGAGGACAGACCGGTTTCGTCACCGGCAAGGGCGGTCTGGACACCGCCCCGGTCGCCGACCGGGGGACGGCCCCGGCGATCTCGGGCAAGACCCTGGACGGCGGCGACGCGTCGCTCGCCGACTTCAAAGGCAAGGTCGTGGTCCTCAACATCTGGGGCTCCTGGTGCGGCCCCTGCCGGGCCGAGGCCGCAGGCCTCCAGGCGGTCTCGCAGAAGTACAAGGACAAGGGCGTCCAGTTCCTGGGCATCAACACCCGTGACACCGACCCGTCCCTCGCGGTGCGCTTCGAGCAGAACTTCGGCGTGACGTACCCGAGCATCTACGACCCCGAGGGCACCCAGATCCTGAAGTTCCCCAAGGGCAGCCTGAACCCGCAGTCGATCCCGACCACGATCGTCGTGGACCGCGAGGGCCGGCTCGCCGCCCGGTCGCTGCACGCGATCTCCTCGGACGACCTGGAGTCGCTGCTGCAGCCGGTCGTCGACGAGAAGTCCCAGTGAGCGCGGCCCTCCTCACCCAGGTGCCGCAGGTACCGCTCGCGCTGGGGGAGACCAACGCGACGGTTGCCGGCGGGGCCATCCTGCTCGCCGTCCCGATCGCGCTCGCCGCCGGGCTGGTGTCCTTCTTCTCGCCCTGCGTGCTGCCGCTGGTCCCGGGCTACCTCTCCTACGTCACCGGCTTCTCCGCCGCCGACCTGGCGGACGCCAGGGGCTCGCGGCGCGGCCGGATGCTGCTCGGCTCGCTGCTGTTCGTGCTCGGGTTCAGCGCGGTGTTCGTCTCCGGGGGTGCGCTCTTCGGCTTCTTCGGCCGCACCCTGCTCGACCACCGGCACACCATCAACACCGTGATGGGCGTGGTGACCATCGTGATGGGCCTGGCCTTCATGGGCCTGCTGCCCGGCTTCTCGATGCGCGAACTGCGCTCGCATCGCCGCCCCGCCGTCGGACTGGTGGGCGCACCTCTGCTCGGCATCGTCTTCGGGGTCGGTTGGACGCCCTGCATCGGTCCGACCATGGCCTCGATCCAGACGCTGTCGCTCAGCCAGGCCGATGCCGGGCGCGGTGCGCTGCTGATGTCCATGTACTGCCTCGGCCTCGGCGTACCGTTCATCGTGGCCGCGCTCGCCTTCCGCAAGGCGCTCGGCGCCTTCGGCTGGATCAAAAAGCACTACCGGTGGGTGATGCGGATCGGCGGCGGCATGCTCGTCACGGTCGGCCTGCTGCTGGTCACCGGCGCCTGGGACGCGCTGGTGAACCAGCTCCAGTACGCCACCCAGAACTTCTCGATCGGAATCTGACCCGTGAGCGACACCCGAACCCGCGCACCCAAGGGCCCCGAGGACGTCACCGAAGCGGAGGCCGAGCGGCTCAGCAGCGCGCCCGCCGAGACGGACTCGCCGACCGGCATAGGAGTGCTCGGCTGGTTCCGCTGGATGTGGCGTCAGCTGACCTCGATGCGGGTCGCGCTGATCCTGCTGTTCCTGCTCTCGCTGGCCGCCATCCCCGGCTCGCTGATCCCGCAGACCAGCCAGAACTCCTTCAAGGTCGAGACCTGGAAGGCCGCGCACAAGTCGCTCACGCCGATCTACGAGAAGCTCCAGCTGTTCGACGTCTACAGCTCGGTCTGGTTCTCGGCGATCTACATCCTGCTGTTCGTCTCGCTGGCGGGCTGCATCATCCCGCGTACCTGGCAGTTCGTCGGAGTGCTGCGCGCCAAGCCGCCGGCCGCGCCGCGCAACCTCACCCGGATGCCGGTCTACGCGGCCTGGCACACCGACGCCGACCCCGGGGCGGTCAACCGGGCCGCGTACCAGCGCCTGCGGAAGCGCGGCTTCCGGGCGCATCTGGACGGAGGAGCGGTCGCCGCCGAGAAGGGCTATCTGCGCGAGGTCGGCAACCTGCTCTTCCACTTCTCGCTGTTCGCGCTGCTCGCCGGCTTCGCCTGGGCCAGCCTGGCCAGCGGCCAGGGCGGCAAGCTGGTGATCGTGGGCCAGGGCTACTCCAACACCACCACCCAGCTGGACGACTTCACCGGTTCGGCCTTCTACACCAGCGACGACCTGGACCCCTTCGGGTTCAAGCTGGACGGCTTCACCGCCGAGTACCAGACCAGCGGCGACCAGATGGGCACCCCGCGCGAGTACGCCGCGCACATCCGGTACTGGACCGGCTCCGACGACACCAAGCTGACCAAGGCAGACGTCCAGGTCAACCACCCGCTGGAGATCGGCGGCAGCAAGGTCTTCCTGATCGGTCACGGCTACGCCCCGGTGGTCACGGTCAAGAACGCCAAGGGCGAGACCGTGTACGCGGGCCCGACCGCCTTCCTCCCGCAGGACGGCAACCTCACCTCCACCGGTGTCATCAAGGTCAACGACTACGGTGAGAAGGACGGCAAGAAGACCCAGCTCGGTTTCCAGGGCTACTTCCTGCCGACCGCGCCGGTGAACTTCGAGCAGACCGGGCCGGTCTCGCTCTTCCCGGCCGCCGCCGAGCCGATGCTGGTGCTCACCGCGTACGCGGGCGACCTGGGCACCGACTCCGGCCTGCCGCAGAACGTGTACCAGCTGAACACCCAGCACCTGACCCAGCTGAAGCAGGACGGCGACATCGCCAGGGCCCGGCTGAAGCCCGGTCAGGGCTGGAACCTCCCGGACGGCTACGGCACCGTCACCTTCGACGGCGTCCAGGAGTGGGCCAGCTTCACCGTCTCCCACCGGCCGGGCAACGCGATCGCCCTGACCGGTGCGGTCTGCGCGATCCTCGGTCTGATCGGCTCGCTGTTCGTGCAGCGTCGCCGGATCTGGGTCCGGGCGGTCACCACCCCCGACGGCCGCACCCTGGTCGAGGCCGCCGGACTGGCCAGGAGCGAGTCCGCCAAGATCGCGGAGGAGCTCGCCGAACTCGCCGTCGACCTCCAGGACGACGCCCCGGCGACCGAGTCCGGGGCCGAGCCCGAGTCGGCGACCGAGTCCGGGGCCGAGCCCGCCGTGAAGCCCGAAGCGCGGGCCGAGGACGCGTCCGACGCCGAGGAAGCCCCCACCTCCGAGTCCACCCCCGCCTCGGACGAAGCAGCCGTGTCGGACGAACCGTCAGGCCCCACATCCCCCGCCGACCCGAGCTCCAAGGAGTAGACGGTGCATCTCGCCTCGGGAGTCGACCTCCAGCTGGCCGACCTCTCCAACAAGTTGATCTACTCGGCGATGGCCGTGTACCTGATCGCGATGTTCGCCCACATGTTCGAGTGGACGTTCGGCAGCAAGGGTGCGGTCGCCGTCCGCTCGGTCGAGCAGGCCAGTTTGGCCGAGACCTTGGCGGCCGCGAACGAGCCCGCCAAGGCGGCCAAGCGGGTCACCGTCACGGTCGCCTCGGCGAACGGCGGGACCACCACCCTGACCCGCACCGCACTGGCCGACGCCGGCGCCACCGTGGTGACCAGCGGCCGTGGCGAGGCCGATGCGGTCGACGGCCCGGGCGCCGCCGGCACCAGCGAGAAGGGCGACCTGGCCGGTCGGATGGCGGTCTCGCTGACCGTCCTGGGTGCCCTGCTGCACGCCGGTGCCGTGGTCAGCCGCGGCCTCTCGGTGATGCGCTGGCCGTGGGGCAACATGTACGAGTTCTCCTGCGCCTTCGGCCTCACCATGGTGCTCGCCTACCTCGGCCTGCTGGTCGCCAGGAAGAAGGCCCGCTGGCTCGGCCTGCCGGTGATGCTGTCCGTGCTGCTCACCCTCGGCCTCGCGGTGAGCGTGCTGTACACCGACTCCGAGCAGCTCGTCCCGGCGCTGCACTCCTACTGGCTGGCCATCCACGTCTCCACCGCGATCATCTGCGGCGGCTTCCTGTACGCGGCTTTCGTCTCCACCCTGCTCTACCTGGGCAAGGACCGCTACGACCAGCGCGCCGCCCAGGGCCTGACCACCGGCCCGCTGGGCACCCCGGCCTCGGTCTGGCAGCGGCTGCCCGCCGCCTCCTCGCTGGACAAGCTCTCGTACCGGATCAACGCGATGGTCTTCCCGCTGTGGACCTTCACCATCATCGCGGGCGCGATCTGGGCCGAGGCGGCCTGGGGCAAGTACTGGGAGTGGGACCCGAAGGAGACCTGGTCGTTCATCACCTGGGTGGCCTACGCCGCGTACCTGCACGCCCGGGCCACGGTCGGATGGAAGGGCCGGAAGGCGGCCTATCTGGCCCTGTTGGCCTTCAGCTTCTATCTGTTCAACTTCTACGGCGTCAACATCTTCATCACCGGCAAGCACTCCTACGCCGGTGTCGGCTGACCGTCCGTCCCACGCGCCCTGCCGCTCGCTCGGCGGCAGGGAGGTTCGTACCGCTACTTTCCTTTCCCAGCCGTTCTTACCCGTCCCAAGGCCGCGAGGAGGGCCGCACGATGGAGTGCGATGAGGTCATGCTGACCGTCCGAATCACCGCTACGGAGAGAGCCTTGCTCCGCCGGCTCGCGCAGGGCCACCGCAGCGACGTCTCCGAGGTCGTCGCCGACGGGCTGCTGGACGTCCTGCCGATCCTGCACTGCGCCGCCGACGCCTGCCGCCTGCTCGGCGCACTCACCCAGCCGGCCCCCTGTGCCCAGACCGTCTGGCTCCCCGCCCCGCTGGCCGACCTGCTCGTGCTGGCCGCCGGCCGGGTCGCCCAGTCCACCGGTGTCCGGCTCGACTCCGCCAGCGCCATGCTCGGTGCCGCCGTCCGCCTCTGGCTCTCCCAGGACCCGCAGCGCCTGGCCACCAACCTCGCCGTCATGCACGCCGGGCGCCCGGCGGCATTGGCCGCCGCCTGAACGCACCCGGCCGAGCCCCGGGCCGGACGACGACAGCGCCCGCCCTGCGGCCGCACTCCGAGGAGTACGGCCGCAGGGCGGGCGCTCGTCACAGGCGGCCCGCAGGACCGTCAGGCGGCCTGCTGCCAGCTGACCGGGGAGAAGTACGCCGGGCGGCGCTCCAGGCGCTGCCAGTTGGCGATCGGCTCGACCACGGCGGTCTGGACGGCGGCGGCCTGGGCGGCGGCCGCACGGGCCATCAGGACGGCGGTGAGGGCGGCCAGTTCCTCGTCGGTGAGGGAGCCGCGGACGATGCGTACGAGGGGTTCGGCAGAAGCGCTCATGGTTGTGGTTTCTCCCCCGGATCAAGAAGTCTGGTGTGGGACCGACGGGCCTGGGCGGCCCGTTACATCGGCGGGTTGCCGTGCTTGCGGCTGGGCAGGTCGGCGTGCTTCGTGCGGAGCATGGCGAGGGCGGAGGCCAGCACGGTGCGGGTCTCGGCGGGGTCGATGACGTCGTCCACGAGGCCGCGCTCGGCCGCGTAGTACGGGTGCATCAGCTCGTCCTTGTACTCCTTGATCTTCTGTGCGCGCATCGCCTCGGGGTCCTCCGCCCCGTTGATGTCCCGACGGAAGATCACGTTCGCCGCGCCCTCGGCACCCATCACCGCGATCTCGTTGGTCGGCCAGGCGTAGGACAGGTCCGCGCCGATCGAGCGGGAGTCCATCACGATGTAGGCGCCGCCGTACGCCTTGCGCAGGATCAGCGAGATCCGCGGCACGGTGGCGTTGCAGTACGCGTAGAGCAGCTTGGCGCCGTGCCGGATGATGCCGCCGTGCTCCTGGTCCACACCGGGCAGGAAGCCCGGCACGTCCAGCAGGGTGACCAGCGGGATGTTGAACGCGTCGCACATCTGCACGAAGCGCGCGGCCTTCTCGCTGGAGTTGATGTCGAGCACGCCGGCCAGCGACTGCGGCTGGTTGGCGATGATCCCGGTGACGTGGCCGTCGATCCGCGCCAGCACGCACAGCACGTTGGTCGCCCACCGCTCGTGGACCTCCAGGTACTCGCCGTGGTCGACGATCTCCTCGATGACCTTGCGCATGTCGTACGGGCGGTTGCCGTCCACCGGCACCAGGTCGAGCAGTGCCTCGCAGCGGCGCTCGACCGGGTCGTCGTTCACCGCGGCCGGCGGCATCTCCCGGTTGTTCTGCGGCAGCAGCGACAGCAGGTAGCGCACCTCCTCGATGCACGACTGCTCGTCGTCGTACGCGAAGTGCGACACGCCGGAGACGCCCGAGTGGACGTCGGCGCCGCCGAGCCCGTTCTGGCTGATCTTCTCGCCGGTCACCGCCTGGACCACGTCCGGGCCGGTGATGAACATCTGCGAGGTCTCGCGGACCATGAACACGAAGTCCGTCAGCGCCGGCGAGTACGCCGCACCGCCCGCGCACGGGCCGAGCATCACCGAGATCTGCGGGATGACACCGGAGGCCTTGGTGTTGCGCTGGAAGATGCCGCCGTAGCCGGCCAGCGCGGTGACGCCCTCCTGGATCCGGGCGCCGGCGCCGTCGTTCAGCGAGACCAGCGGCGCACCGGCCGCGATGGCCATGTCCATGATCTTGTGGATCTTCTGCGCGTGGGCCTCGCCCAGCGCGCCGCCGAAGATCCGGAAGTCATGGGCGTAGGTGAAGACCGTCCGGCCGTGCACGGTGCCCCAGCCGGTGATCACACCGTCGGTGTGCGGCTTCTTCGCCTCCAGGCCGAACCCGGTGGCCCGGTGCCGGCGCAGCGGCTCGACCTCGCGGAACGAGCCCTCGTCCAGCAGCAGATCGATCCGCTCGCGCGCCGTCAGCTTGCCCTTGGCGTGCTGCGCCTCGGTGGCCTTCTCGCTCGGGCCCCGGCGGACCTTCTCCCGGAGGTCGTGCAGCTCGGCCACCCGCCCGCGCGCATCGGCCGGGATCTCGGGGATCTCGTCGCCGACCGGCGCCTCGTGCAGAACCGTCATCTCGAACCACTCCAAGTGTGAGGGAACTGTCCGACAGCCGGCCTGCGGTGGCGGCGGCTGCTGCTGCGAACACTTCTTCACCTACGACACTACGAGGGTTCGGGCCCGGGTTTCGGCGTCGATTCCGTACAAGGTCGGGCCCGAGAACATGTGAAAGCCGTACAGAAAGCATGAACGGCGTACCGCTCACCCACAGCTCGGGGCCGGCTACCGGGGGAAGTGGCGGATGGTCGGTGTGATACGCCGATTCCGCAGGTCAGAGCGGCAGGTCGGGCGCGTGACGGAGGTTCGGACGGTTGTCCGGCGAGGCGGCCCGGGCAGCGGGGGCGGTGCCCGGGAACGCCCTGGCGACGTCAGCGGATGGTAGGGATGCACCAAAGCGGTGCCCCACGCCCGAGTGCCAGGCCCGGAGGTCCGAACGGGTGGTTCCCATGGGCCGTCCGCGTGTCGGCACGCCCTGCTCACGGCCCTTGGCCGACCCCTCGCGGGGCGGGATCACCGGGGCCGGGACTGGTCAGGCGGGGCCGCCGTCCTCCGGATGGCCCTTGCGCCGCAGCTCCTCCTCGCGGCGGCGCAGGTCGGCCTCCCACCGCCTGAGCACGTCCTCGTGCCGTAGGTCGTCTTTGTGGGGAGTCTCCTTGTCGAGGGAGGCCAGGAACTCGGGGTCGTCGTCCGGTGCCACCGGGCGGGTCCGCCCGGCACCGTCCGGGCCGCTCGCCGTCCGGGCCGTCGCCCGGCCGCGCCCCCTGCCCGCCGCCAGCCAGGCGACCGAGCCGACCAGCGGGAAGAGCAGCACGATGATCACCCAGGCCACCTTCGGCAGGTGGCGGACCTCCTCCTCGGGAGTGGTCAGGCAGTCGATGAAGGCCCAGATCCACAGCGCGAGCACGAGCAGGGGCGGCAGAATCCTCAGCACAGCGGCGATCTCCCCCGGGTGATGACAGGTGGGCCCCTCTTTGCGGGCCCAGGCTAGTCGGTGTCGGATACTGACACGTATGGCATACGACGATCTCCGTTCGTTTCTCCGGGCGCTGGAGCGAGAGGGCGACCTCAAGCGCATCAAGGTCGAGGTCGACCCCTATCTGGAGATCGGAGAGATCGTCGACCGCGTGCAGAAGGCCAAGGGCCCGGCACTGCTCTTCGAGAACGTCAAGGGCTCCTCGATGCCGCTGGCGATGAACGTCTTCGGCACCGAGCGCCGGCTGGCCAAGGCGCTCGGCCTGAAGTCGCCCGACGACATCTCGGAGAAGATCGCCGGACTGCTGAGGCCCGAGCTCCCGCAGGGCTTCACCGGCTTCCGGGACGCCTTCGGCAAGCTCGCCTCGATGGCCCAC
Source organism: Kitasatospora sp. NPDC032150 (assembly GCF_055579945.1). Taxonomy (NCBI): domain Bacteria; kingdom Bacillati; phylum Actinomycetota; class Actinomycetes; order Kitasatosporales; family Streptomycetaceae; genus Kitasatospora; species Kitasatospora sp. NPDC032150. Next base: position 83,279 of record NZ_JBVIMH010000004.1, read on the forward strand.
GTGCCGCCGCGCAACGTCAAGGACGCCCCGGTCCAGGAGACCGTGCTCACCGGCGACGACGTCGACCTGGACCGGCTGCCCGCGCTGTTCACCTGGCCGATGGACGGCGGCTCCTTCTTCAACCTGGGCCTGACCCACACCAAGGACCCGGACACCGGCATCCGCAACCTCGGCCTGTACCGCCTGCAGCGGCACGACAAGCGGACCATCGGCATGCACTGGCAGATCCACAAGGACAGCCGCAACCACGCTGCCGTCGCCGCCGGGCGGGGCGAGAAGCTCCCGGTCGCGATCGCCTTCGGCTGCCCGCCCGCCGTCACCTACGCGGCGACCGCCCCGCTGCCCGGCGACATCGACGAGTACCTGTTCGCGGGCTTCGTGGCCGGCGAGCGGGTGCGGATGGTGGACTGCAAGACCGTCCCGCTCCAGGTCCCGGCCGACGCCGAGGTGGTCCTGGAGGGCTGGCTGGAGCCCGGCGAGATGCTGCCGGAGGGCCCGTTCGGCGACCACACCGGCTTCTACACGCCGCAGGAGCCGTTCCCGGCGCTGAAGATCGACTGCGTCACGATGCGCCGCCGGCCACTGCTGCAGTCGATCGTGGTCGGCCGCCCGCCGACCGAGGACGGGCCGCTCGGCAAGTTCACCGAGCGCTTCTTCCTGCCGCTGCTGAAGGTGATCATTCCGGACATCGTCGACTACGACCTGCCCGAGGCCGGCGGCTTCCACAACTGCGTGATCGTCTCGATCGACAAGAAGTACCCCAAGCACGCCCAGAAGGTCATGCACGCCATCTGGGGCGCCCACATGATGTCGCTGACCAAGCTGATCATCGTGGTGGACTCCGACTGCGACGTGCACGACTACCACGAGGTCGCCTGGCGCGCCTTCGGCAACGTCGACTACAGCCGCGACCTCACCGTGGTCGAGGGGCCGGTCGACCATCTGGACCACGCCTCCTACCAGCAGTTCTGGGGCGGCAAGGCGGGCATCGACGCCACCCGCAAGCTCCCCGAGGAGGGCTACACGCGCGACGGCGGCTGGCCCGAGATGGTCAGCTCGGACCCGGCCACCGCCGAACGAGTGACCCGACGCTGGAAGGAGTATGGACTGTGATGAAGCCTGTCGCGATGGTGCCGGAAGGGCCCGGGGTCTGTCCTCGCGCTCGCGGGGTCGATCCGGAGTGCGGACTGTGACCACGGCCGCCGTTCCGCAGAGCAAGACCCGGGCCTTCCTCAGGCTGGTGATGATCGAGCACTCGGTCTTCGCCCTGCCCTTCGCGTACATCGCCGCGCTCACCGCGATGTTCCTGGACGACGGCCGGATGCACTGGGCCGAGCTGGTGCTGGTGACCATCTGCATGGTCGGCCTGCGCACCTTCGCGATGGCCGCCAACCGGATCATCGACCGGGAGATCGACGCCCGCAACCCCCGCACCTCGGGCCGCGAGCTGGTCACCGGCGCGGTCTCGGTGCGCACCGCGTACACCGGCTCGGCGGTCGCCCTGCTGGTATTCCTGGGCGCCGCCGCCGCGCTCAACACGCTCTGCCTGGTGCTCGCGCCGATCGCCGTCATCCCGATGGTGGTCTATCCGTACGGTAAGCGGTTCACCGACTTCCCGCAGGCGATCCTCGGCCTCGCCCAGGCCATGGGCCCGGTCGGCGCCTGGCTGGCCGTCACCGGTACCTGGTCCTGGGACGCGGTCGTGCTCGGCCTCGCCGTCGGCATCTGGATCGGCGGTTTCGACCTGATCTACGCCTGCCAGGACGTCGACTCCGACCGCGCCGACGGGGTCCGCTCGGTGCCCGCCCGCTTCGGCGTCGCCGCCGCGGTGTGGGGCGCCCGGGTCTGCCACCTGGTCACCACCGGTCTGCTGGTCTGGTTCGCCCTCCGCACCCATGCCGGCCCGGCCATGTGGGCCGGCCTGGCGGTGGTGGCAGGCGCCTTCGTGTACGAGCACACCATCGTCAGGCCCGGCGACCTCTCCCGGCTCAACCGGGCCTTCTTCAGCACCAACGGCTTCGTCGGCATCTCGCTCTTCGCGTTCGCGCTGCTCGACCTGGTCATCCGGGGCCTGGGCGTCTGACTCCGCTCCGGCCGCACCTGTCGCAGGCAGTGCCTATGCTGCCGAGCAGAGGGGCAGGTGCGGTCGGCGAGGAGGAACGATGATCGGCAAGTTGCAGTGCGTGGTGCTCGACTGCCACTACCCGGCCGGGCTGGCGCACTTCTACGGCACCCTGCTGGGCGGCGAGATCGACCGCCCCGACCCGAGGTGGTCGCTGGACGCGGAGTGGTCGACCGTGCACCTGCCCGACGGGATGGTGCTGGGCTTCCAGCACGTGGAGGACTACCGCCCGCCGATGTGGCCGGACCCGGCCCACCCGCAGCAGCTCCACCTGGACATCGAGGTGGAGGACCTGGCCGCGGCCGAGGAGCGGGTACTGGCCCTCGGCGCGGAACTCAAGGACGTCGAGACGGGCTGGCGGGTCTACCTGGACCCGGCCGGGCACCCCTTCTGCCTCCTCCAGCGCGCCGCCTCCTAGCTAGGCCGGCACCGCTGCGGGCCCTTCGGGGCCCGCACCAGCGCGATGGCGTCCCCGACCCGGAGGCGTCCCGGGCGGGTGACTTCGGCCAGTGCGTCGAGGCGGGTGTCGTGGGCCCGGGCGCGTGCCCCCGGGATCTCGGGGACGCGCGGCAGACCCGGCTGCGCCGTGCCGGCCATCACGCAGCGCTCGCTGGAGCGGACGAAGGCCGGCCGGGGCCCGCCCTTCACCCGTCCCTCCCGGCCGAACCACTCGTCCTCGACGAACGGCGCGGGCCCCCGGCGGGTGCGCAGCAGGACGTCGGGGCGGAGCCGCCGCTCGTCCACGACCACGGGGAGCACGGCCCGGAGACCGAGTCGGGGCGGGTGGATCAGCCCAGCCGGGCGACCGCGCGGATCGGAGCACCGTCGGCGGCGACCAGGCGGAGCGGGAACAGCGAGAGCTCGACCGGGCGGCCCGCCGCCTGCGCGTCGAGCAGCGGGGTCAAGTCGGTGAGGTTCTCGGCGATCACCGCTCCGCCGGGGGAGCCGAGCAGGATCCGGTGCGCGGCCAGCGTGGCGGGCCCGGCGGCGGGGTCGTGCTCGTCGGAGAGGTCGGCGAGCAGCGCGGCGACGGTGGGGTCGCCCGGGCCCGGGTCGGGGGTGGGGTCGATGCTCAGGGCGTCCACGCCGACGGTGCGGACGCCTGCCGCGACGATCGCCTCCGCCGCTTCGGGCGTGAGCCAGGGGTGGGCGAGGTAGCTGTCGGTGCCCCAGTGCCTCGGCCAGCCGGTGACGAGCAGCAGGATCGTCCCCGGGGCGGCCAACTCCAGTGCCGGTGCGAGCAGTCGGGGTGTCACGCCGGTGCGCGGAGCGAGCCCGCGAAGGTCGGCGAGCACGGCCGGCCCGGTGAACAGCTCCAGCGGCAGCCCGTCCAGGGTGGGCCAGGTGACGTCCACGTGGTACGGGGCGTCCACATGCGTGCCCGACTGCGAACCCAGGTGCAGGCCAAGCACGTTGACCCCGGAGGTGGCCGTGGTGAGCGCGGGCCGCAGCTCGACCTCCGGATCCCCGGGGTAGACGGGCATGCCCGTGGTGACCGGATGCGTGAGGTCGATCAACGTCGGCGCCATGCACCCATCTTCGCGCAGCCGGGCAAGGCCCGGGCGGCGCGGGGCTTCCCGGGTTCCCGGGGCCGCCCCTCCGTCCCGAGGGAGCGGGGCTATGGTGCGGAGTCATGGAGCAGCAGAGCGCACGTCAGCCGTGGGTGGTCGGAGTCTCGGGCGCGTCGGGGACGCCGTACGCGGCCTCGGTGATCCGGGCGTTGCTGGCGGCGGGCGAGGCGGTGGACCTGGTGGTGAGCCGGGCGGCCCGGCTGACCATCCTGGACGAGACCGGGGTGTCCTTCCGCGACGCGCACTGGCAGGAGGACCTGGCGGCGTGGACCGGCGTCGAGGACCTCAGCGACGTCCGCTACTGGTCGGCGGGCGACTTCGCGGCCGGCCCGTCCAGCGGCTCCTACCCGGCGAAGGGGATGTTGGTGGTGCCGGCGACCACCGGTGCGGTGGCCGGGATCGCGCTCGGGCTGAGCAAGGACCTGCTGCAGCGGGCCGCCGCGGTGACCCTGAAGGAGCGCCGCCCGCTGGTCGTCTGCGTCCGCGAGACGCCACTCGATGGGGTGACGCTGAAGCACCTGGTGGAGCTGGACGCCCAGGGCGCCGTGGTGCTCCCCGCCTCGCCGGGCTTCTACGCGGGTGGTTCGACCGCCCGTGAGTTGGTGGACTTCGTGGCGGGCCGGGTGCTGGACGCGGTCGGGGTGCGGCACGGGCTGTACCGGCGCTGGGAGGGCGAGCTCGGTTCCGGCGGCAAGACGGCTTGATCCGGGGGCCTTCCGGCCTCAGCGGCAAGGGCGGGTAAAGCCGCGCAGCCCGGGAGAGTATGTTCTTTGCGATATCCGGGTTGATCCGCGCATGGCGCCTTTGATTCCGGATAATGATCTGTGGGTCTGTAGCGGTTCGGAAGGACGCGGGCGGATATATGGACACGGTTGACAGACAGCTCATCCAGGCGCTGAGGGAGAACGGCCGGGCTTCGTACGCCGAGCTGGGACGCCTGGTGGGCCTGTCGGGCCCGAGCGTGACGGACCGCATCAACCGGCTGGAGCAGGCCGGTGTGATCACCGGCTACCGGGCGACGGTCAACCCGGCATCGCTGGGTTTCGGGGTCACCGCGCTGATCGGCCTTCAACTCACCGACGCGGCGGACCACGAGGACGTCGCGCACCGGCTGAAGGACCTCGCCGAGGTCGAGGACTGTTGGTTCATCGCGGGTGACGACTCGTACATGCTCAAGGTCCGGGTGCCGGACGTGGAGGGCCTGGAGTCGGTGGTCAAGCGGCTCTCCAGCACGAAAGGCGTAGCCCGTACCAGGACCACGGTTGTACTCTCCACCAAGTGGGAGAACCGGGTGAGCGAACTCCCGCTGGACGCCTTGGACTAGGGACGGGGAGGGGCCCATGGCACTGGTCGGCCTGGAGGAGCTGCGCGCCGCGCAGCAGCGGATCGCCGCGGTGGCGGTACGGACTCCGTTGATCCCGTGCCCATGGGCCGCCGACGGTGCCCGCACCCTCTGGCTCAAGCCGGAGAACCTGCAGCCCACCGGGGCGTTCAAGATCCGTGGCGCCTACAACCGGCTGGCCGCGCTGAGCGACGCCGAGCGGGCCCGCGGCGTGGTCGCCCAGTCGAGTGGGAACCACGCCCAGGCGGTGGCCTACGCGGCGCGGCTGCTCGGCCTCAAGGCCGTGATCGTGATGCCGGACACCTCGCCCGCGGTGAAGGTCGAGAACACCCGGTCGTTCGGCGCCGAGGTGATCCTGGTCGCCCCGGGCGAGCGGGACACCTTCGCCGGTGAGCTGGCGGACGAGCACGGCTACGTCTGGGTGCCGCCGTACGACGATCCCCACATCATCGCCGGTCAGGGCACGGTCGGCCTGGAGATCGCGGAGGACGCCCCGGACCAGCTGGACACCGTGCTGGTCCCGGTCAGCGGCGGCGGCCTGATCTCCGGTACGGCGGCTGCGATCAAGCTGACCTGCCCGGGAGTCAGGGTGATCGGCGTCGAGCCGGAGCTGGCGGCGGACGCTCAGGCGAGCCTGCGAAGCGGTCAGCTGACGGCCTGGCCGGTGGCCGACACCTACCGGACGATCGCGGACGGGCTGCGCACGCCCTCGGTCGGCGAGCTGCCGTACCTACACCTCCAGGCGTACGTGGACGACATCGTGACGGTCTCCGAGCAGGAGATCCGCGACACGGTGGCCCTGCTGGCGCGCCGGGGCAGGCTGGTCGCCGAGCCCTCGGGCGCGGTGGCGGCGGCCGGGTACTTCCACCGGGCCGATGAGCTGGCCGGCCGGGTGTTCGCGGCGGTGGTGAGCGGCGGCAACGTCGAACCCAAGCTCCTGGCCGAGCTGCTCCAGGCGTAGTCTCGTTCCGGTAAACAGACCGTGTGTTGCGGTCAGCCGGATCGAGGAGGCGGGTCACCGCATGGACGCAGGGCTCAAGCGCGAGCTGGAGGCGAAGGTCTACGCGGGTGAGCGGCTGACCCGCGAGGACGGCATCGCGCTCTACGAGAGCGACGATCTGGCCTGGCTCGGCGGTCTCGCCCACCACGTGCGGATGGAGAAGAACGGCGACGTCGTCCACTTCAACGTCAACCGCCACCTCAACATGACGAACGTGTGCTCCGCCTCCTGCGCGTACTGCTCGTTCCAGCGCAAGCCGGGCGAGAAGGACGCGTACACCATGCGGATCGAGGAGGCCGTCCGCCTGGCCAAGGCCATGGAGGTGGACTCCCTCACCGAGCTGCACATCGTCAACGGCCTGCACCCGACGCTGCCCTGGCGGTACTACCCCCGCAGCCTGCGCGAGCTGAAGGCGGCGCTGCCGAACGTCTCGCTGAAGGCGTTCACCGCCACCGAGATCCACTGGTTCGAGAAGATCAGCGGTCTGTCGGCGGCTGAGATCCTGGACGAACTGATCGACGCCGGCCTGGAGTCGCTGACCGGCGGCGGCGCCGAGATCTTCGACTGGGAGGTCCGTCAGCACATCGTCGACCACGACACCCACTGGGAGGACTGGTCGCGGATCCACCGCCTGGCGCACTCCAAGGGCCTGAAGACCCCGTGCACCATGCTGTACGGGCACATCGAGGAGCCGCGCCACCGGGTCGACCACGTGCTGCGGCTGCGTGAGCTGCAGGACGAGACCGGCGGCTTCCAGGTCTTCATCCCGCTGCGCTACCAGCACGACTTCCACGACTCCAAGGACGGCGTGGTCCGCAACCGGCTGATGGAGCGGACCGAGATGGCCACCGGCGCCGAGGCGCTGAAGACCTTCGCGGTCTCCCGGCTGCTGTTCGACAACGTCCCGCACGTCAAGGTCTTCTGGGTGATGCACGGCATCGCCACCGCCCAGCTGGCGCTCAGCCACGGCGCGGACGACATGGACGGCTCGGTGGTCGAGTACAAGATCACCCACGATGCGGACAACTTCGGCACCCCGAACAAGCTCGGCCGCGAGGACCTGCTCGGCCTGATCCGGGACGCCGGTTTCCGCCCCGTCGAGCGCAACACCCGCTACGAGGTCATCCGCGAGTACGACGGCCCTGACCTGCAGCGTCGGGAGACGCCGCAGGCGATGCGACTCTGATCACAGCGCCGCGCACCCCCCAACCGTCCCGGGGGGCGCGGCGTCCTCAGCCACGGCATCCGGCGCACTCGCGGTGTGCGGATGCTCACAGGCTCACCACACGCCACGGGTTCCGATCATCCCGCTGGCTTTGGAAGGATCGTCAGCATGTCCGGTTCCCATCGTGTCACCGTCCAGCCCTATGCCGAGGTCCAGCCCCCGGCAGTCCACGGCGACGGAGGTGAGGCGCTCCGCCCGAGAGGGCACCGGCGCAAGCCGCGCAAGCGCCGGGGCAAGGCGCTGATGGGGGGTACGGCGATGCTGCTGGCGGCCACCGCGGGCTGGTTCACGGTGGGCCAGAGCGCCGGGAGCTCCGCGCACCCGTCCGCGGCGGCCCCCGAGAAGCCGGAGGCTGACGCGGGGTCGGCCGGTGTCAACGCGGCGCAGGCGATCCGCAGCGACTCGGCCGCGGCCAACCGCTCGGACCGCACCGACGGCACCTACGCGGCCATACCGGGCCTGGGCCCGAGCTTCAGTGCGAAGATCCCGGCACAGACCCGCCAGCTGGTGGTGGCATCCGGCAAGGACCGCAACTCCTCCGACACCACGGTCACCCTGTGGACCCGCACGCCCGACAACCGCTGGAAGCCCGGCGCCGCCTGGCAGGGCCACAACGCGTACAAGGGCTGGACCACCGACAAGCACGCGGACGACCTGCACAGCCCGATCGGGGTCTTCTCGCTGTCCGATGCCGGCGGCCGGATGCCCGACCCGGGCAGCAAGCTCCCGTACGACCAGGACTCGCACTTCGTGGTCGGCGGCACCGGCTTCAAGGGCGAGCAGCTGGCCGGGTCCTTCGACTACGTGGTGGCGATCAACTACAACCGGGTGCAGGGCGTCTCGCCGCTCGACAACCGCTTCCCCGACGGCAAGTCCAAGGGCGGCGGCATCTGGCTGCACGTGGACCACGGCGGTCCCACCCACGGCTGCGTCTCGCTGCCCGAGGACCAGATGGTCGAGCTGCTCAAGACCCTGGACCCGGCGGCACATCCGATGATCGCCATGGCGGACGCCGCTACCCTGGCCACCTGACCCTTGTGCCGCAAGGGCCGTTGTACGGCCCCTACAGGTTCCGGCCTGGGACGTTGTACCCGGGCGTGAGCACCTGACCGGACGGTAACCGGGTTGAGTGGCAATATGACCAGTTCTCGAATCGTTTCGCTCGGCCACTACCAGCCGCCGAAGGTCCTCACCAACGAGGACCTGTCGAAGCTGGTCGATACCGACGACGAGTGGATCCGCAGCCGGGTGGGCATCCGCACCCGGCACATCGCGGTCGAGGAGACCCTGGTCGACCTCGCCACCGAGGCGGCCCAGAAGGCGCTGGCGAACGGCGGCCGGCGGGCCGCCGAGGTGGACCTGGTGGTGGTGGCCACCTGCACCGCCGTGGAGCGCAGCCCGTACACGGCGGCCTCGGTCGCCGCCCGGCTGGGGATGACCGCGCCGGCCGCGTACGACATCAACACGGTCTGCTCGGGCTTCTCGTACGCGCTGGCGACCGCCGACCACGCGATCCGGGCCGGCGCGGCGCGGCGGGCGCTGGTGATCGGGGCCGAGCGGATGTCGGACACCATCGACTGGACCGACCGCACCACCTGCGTGATCTTCGGCGACGGCGCGGGCGCGGCCCTGGTCGAGGCGGTCCCCGACGAGCGGGCCGGGATCGGCCCGGTGGTCTGGGGCACCGAGCCGGAGAAGACCGACGCGGTGGTGATCACCGGCTGGGACCCGACCATCAGCCAGCAGGGCCAGGCGGTCTTCCGCTGGGCCACCACGAAGATCGCTCCGCTGGCCCGGGAGACCTGCCTGAAGGCCGGTCTGGACCCGTCCGAGCTGAAGGGCTTCGTCGCGCACCAGGCCAACCTGCGGATCATCGACGCCATCGCGAACAAGCTGGGGGCGCACGACGCGGTGATCGCCCGCGACGTGGTGGACTCCGGCAACACCTCGGCGGCCTCCATCCCGCTGGCGCTGAGCAAGCTGGTGGAGCGCGGTGAGCTGCACTCGGGCGACCCGGTACTGCTCTTCGGCTTCGGCGGCGGTCTCGCCTACGCGGGGCAGGTCGTGCGCTGCCCGTAGCGGGCCCCGGACACGGCTGTGGGGCGGCCGGAATCAGTCGATTCCAGCCGCCCCACAGTGGTCTCCAGCGCGTCGCGGCACGTCGGCGAACCTCCCCCGAGGACACAACCGCCGTCCGACGCACCCCGGACAGGAGGCCGGAGCTGCGCGCTGAGTGGATGGTGGGACAGATGCTTGTTACTACTTGGGCGGCTTCTTACCGGTGACGCCCAGGTAGACCTGCAGAGCCAGATTCGGCTTGAGGTCCTTGACCTTGACGCCCCAAGAGGTGAATGCCTTGGAATGCTCCGCTGCCGAGGCAAGCAGCGAGACCAGGGCGCCGGCGATGGCTGCCGGATCGACCGTTTTGTCGGTCTTGGCCTGGTTCACCTTCACTGCCTCGGTCAGGGCCGACGCCACCGAGTTGAGGACCTTCATGCGGATCTTGAAGAACCGCTTGTCCCCCTCGGCTGCACCGAGAGTAACGACTCGGAGAATGGCGTCGTTCTTGCGCCAGAAGGCGAGGAATCCGTCCACCAGTTCTTCCGAAGCGGTGTAACCGGGCTTTCCCGCCCAGGACTTTACGTCGACGAGCTCTTTGAGCCCGGCGCTGTCCTCGGCCATTTCCTCGGCGATCTCGAGGACTGCGCCCTCGACATCCGGGAAGTACTGGTAGAAGGTCGCGGGGGAGGTACCCGCCATACGGGCGACGTCGATGACCTTGACGTCCCGGTAAGGCGACGTGCTGAGCATCTCGCGGAGGCAGTCGAGCAGCTTCTGCCGCGTCTCCTGTCCACGTCGCCCGGCGACGCGACCGTCGACGGTGCGAACTTGTCCTGTCATGCCGTCAGCTTACCGTGGCACGATCTTGTCGCGATTCGGTGATGCGACTATTACTCCGCCCGGGGGTGGTTCGCAGCGTTCATCGGGGCGCTCGGAGCGATATTCCGAGCGCATCTGAAGCCCCCCCGTGTGCTGATGACCCCACAGCGTGACGGAAGGTTGGCTGAAGGGTGATCGGGTTGCGCAGAGTGATCGTCAGCGTGGGCTCCGGGCGGTGGCCGGCTCACGGTGGCCCGGGCGTGTCCCTGGCGGGGGAGATTGGATCCGGCGGCGCGGGCATTGGAGAATCGGGGCGGCGACCCGGCCAGGGTCGCCGCAGACGGGGAGGAGGCAGCGGAGTGGACCAGCTGACGGCGCACGATCCGAGGCGGATCGGGCCCTTCGAGGTGCTGGGGCGGCTCGGTGCGGGCGGAATGGGCCTGGTCTACCTGGCGCGGTCGGCGTCCGGGCGGCGGGTGGCCATCAAGACCGTCCGGGGCGAACTGGCCGAGGACGAGCTGTTCCGGGTCCGCTTCGCCCGCGAGATCGCCGCGGCCAAGACGGTCGGCGGCTTCTACACGGCGGCCGTGGTGGACGCGGACGCGGACGCTCCGGTGCCGTGGCTGGCCACCGCGTACGTGCCCGCGCCCTCGCTGGAGGACCTGGTCACCGAGTGCGGGCCGCTGCCGGTGGACGCCGTCCGCTGGCTGATCGCCGGGATCGCCGAGGCGCTGCAGTCGATCCACACCGCCGGCCTGGTGCACCGCGACCTCAAGCCGTCCAACGTGCTGGTGGTCGAGGACGGCCCGCGCGTGATCGACTTCGGGATCGCCGCCGGGGTCTCCAGCGCCCGGCTCACCATGACCAACGTGGCCGTCGGCACCCCCGCCTACATGTCCCCCGAGCAGGCCAGGGACAGCCGCAGCGTGACCGGCGCCAGCGACGTCTTCTCGCTCGGCTCGCTGCTGGTCTTCTGCGCCACCGGCCACCCGCCCTACCGGGGCGGCAACCCGGTCGAGACGGTGTTCCAGCTGCTGCGCGACCAGCCGGACCTCTCCGGGTTGCCGGTCGAGCTGATGGACCTGGTCCGGGCCTGCATGCGGCCCGCGCCCGAGCACCGGCCGACGCCCGCTCAGATCCAGTCCGAGCTGGCTCCGCACCTGTTCTCCCGGGACGACGCCTCCGGCGAGGCGGGGGACTGGCTGCCGGCCAGCGCCATCGCGCTGATCGAACACAAGCGCGGCCGCCGCCCGGCCGCACCGACCCCGCCGCCGGCGCCGCCGGCCCCCGTGGTGCCGCCGCGGCCGGCCGTGCCGCCGGCCGCCCCGCCGGCCGCGCCCGTGGTGCCGCCAGCCCGCAGCGGCGTCCTCGACGAGGAGGTGGCCACCGAGAAGCTGACCGCCCGCCGCCGCCCGCCGGCCGGCCAGGGCTCGGCCGAGGTGCAGCTCTCCGGCGCGGCCGTACGGATAGGGCCGGGCCCGCGGGCCGACCAGACGCCTCCGGCCGAGGGGGCGGTGGCCGGTACGGACTGGGTGCGCCGCGCCGTCCCGCCGCAGGCCGCCCGCTGGCGGCCCTGGCGGTTCCGGATGTCCAACGACGTCTGGGGCACCCCGCTGGTCGCCGACGGCACCCTGTTCGTCTCCAGCTTCGAGGTGCACGCCCTGGACATCGGCTCCGGGCAGCGCCGCTACAAGACCCGTGACGTGGCCTGGGCGCTCACCGTGGACTCCGGCCGGGTCCACGCGGCCGACGGCCCCCACCTGTACACCGTGGACGTCGCCGACGGCACCGAGCGCTGGCGCCACGCGCTGGACGGCTGGGTCTACTCGCTGGACGCCGCCGACGGGGTGCTCTGCTGCGGCATCAGGGGCGGTGGGGTGCAGCTGCGCTCGGCGGCCACCGGCGCCGAGCTGTGGCGCGCCGACGACGCCCAGCAGGACTACGAGAGCCCGCAGTCCGGCCCCGCGCTGGTGGCCGGTGCCGTGTACTACCACGGCGGCGGGCGACTGCACTGCGCCGACCCGCGCGGCGGGGAGCGCTGGTCGGTGCCGGTCGGCGAGGACGTGCCGTCCAGGCCGGTGGAGCGCGGCGGGGTGCTGTTCGTCACGGCCGGGCACCGGGTGCACGCGCTGGACGCCGCCAGCGGCCGCGAGCACTGGCGGTTCGACGCGGCCGTGGTGCTCTTCACCCCGCCCGCGCTGGACGGCGGCTCGGTGTACGTCGCCGACTACCTGGGCACCGTGTACGCGCTGGACGCCACCACCGGGCGGGAGCGCTGGCGCGGCCGGACCGGCAGCCGGCAGGGGGCCGAGCCGGTGGTGGTCGCCGACGGCACCGCCCTGGTCGGGGCCGGGGACACGCTGTACGCCTTCGACACCGCCTCCGGGCGGGAGCGCTGGCGCTACACCGCCAGGGGCGAGATCGTCGGTTCTCCGGCCGCGGCGGACGGCCTGGTCCACCTCGGCAGCCGGGACCACTCGCTGCACACCCTGGACCTGGCCTCCGGACGCCTGCGCTGGCAGCTTGGCACCAAGGGCGAACTGACCGGCTCCCCGGTGGCCGTCGGCGGCAGGGTCTTCGTCGGCAGCAAGGACCGCTGCGTCTACGCCCTGGACGCCTTCTACGGCACCGCCGTCCCACAGGGATGAGCCGGCCGGGGCGCGGTCCCGCGCCCCGGCCGGGCCGGTCGGTTGCCGGGCTCAGCCCCGGCGGGCCTCCGGGTGGCGGGTGAGCCAGCCCTCCCAGGCGGAGGCGACCATGGCCTCGACGTCGTGCTCGGCGCTCCAGCCGAGCTCCTTGCGGATCAGGTCGGCGGCGGCGACCACCCGGGCCGGGTCGCCCGGACGGCGCGGGGTGACCTCGGGGGCGATGTCCCGCCCGGTGACGCGGGCGATCACGGCGAGCATCTCGCTGACGGACACACCCTCACCGCGCCCGATGTTGAGGGTCAGCGAGACCGGCCCGTCGGCCGCGTCGAGCCGCTTCACGGCCGCGACGTGGGCGGAGGCGATGTCCGAGACGTGGATGAAGTCGCGGATGCAGGTGCCGTCCGGAGTCGGGTAGTCGGCGCCGAAGATCAGCGGCGGCAGCCCGTCCGTGAGCCGCTGGAAGACCATCGGGACCAGGTTGGTGACCCCGTCGTCGGCCAGCACCGGCGAGGCCGCGCCCGCGACGTTGAAGTAGCGCAGCGACACCGTGGAGAGGCCGTAGGCCTGGGCGGAGGCGTTCAGCAGCCACTCGCCGACCAGCTTGGTCTCGCCGTACGGGTTGATCGGGGCGCAGGGCGTGTCCTCGGTGACCAGGTCCACGTCCGGCATGCCGTACACGGCGGCGGAGGAGGAGAACAGCACCTTCTCCACACCGGCGGCGACCGCGGCGGCCAGGACGGTGCGCAGGCCCTCCACGTTCTCGTGGTAGTAGTGGAGCGGCTCGGCCACCGACTCGCCGACCTGCTTCTTCGCGGCGATGTGCAGCACACCGGTGACCTGGTGGGCGCGGAGCGCCTCGTCGAGGACCGCCCGGTCCAGGACCGAGCCGACCACCAGGGGTACGCCTTCGGGCAGCCGGTCACGGGAGCCGCTGCTCAGGTCGTCCAGCACCACGACCCGCTCGCCAGCTGCGACCAGTTGGTGCACCACATGTCCGCCGATGTAGCCGGCTCCGCCGGTGATCAACCATGTCATGGCGGGAATCCTATGCCAGGTGGCGGCGGCCGGACCGGGCCCGAGCGAACCGGGCGGCGGACCCGGTGCGTCGGGCACCTCGGGGGAATCGGACGGCTGACATGGACGGTCCGGTACGATCGCAAGCGATTACTGGGATCACCGGGCGGCCCGTCCCTTCCCCTGAGTGACGCGGATAATGGCTGTGATGGAGGGGGTAGGGGCCCGAATGGCCAGTAGCAATTTCGGCGAACCTCCTCGGGTCAGCGTTGTGGTGATCGTCTTCAACGACGCCGAGCGGATTGCCACCGCCGTCCGGTCCGCGCTCTCCCAGGGTGACGCGGTCGGCGAGGTCGTCGTGGTCGACGACGCCTCCACCGACGCCACTCCGGAACGGCTGGCCCGGCTGGCGGCCGCGGACGACCGGGTGCGGGTGATCACCAGGACCGAGAACAGCGGCGGTTGCGGCACCCCGCGCAACCAGGGCCTGAACGCCGCGCGCGAGCGGTACGTGATGCTGCTGGACAGCGACGACGTGCTGCCCCCGGACACCGCCCGCACCCTGCTGGACACCGCCGTCGCCGAGCAGGCCGAGGTGGTCGCCGGCGTCTGCGTCCGCCGCGAGTTGCCCGCGGGCACCGACTCGCCCTGGCAGCGCGACCTGTTCCCGGCCGACGGCGCCCCGCCCGAGCGCTACGACGGCATCGGCGGCCGGCCCGAGTTCCTGCGTGACACGCTCTGCGTCAACAAGCTCTACGAGCGCGACTTCCTCGACCGCCACCAGGTGCGCTTCGCCGAGGGCGCGGTGCACTACGAGGACTTCGTCTTCACCGCCCTGCTCTACGCCGCCCGGCCCAGGCTGGTCGCGATCCCCGACACCGTGTACCTCTGGCACGTCCGCCGGGCCGCCGGGCGGCAGTCGATCTCGCTCCGCCGGGACGAGGTCCGCAACTGGCAGGACCGGGTGGACGCGCACACCGAGGTGGTCCGGATCCTGCTCGACTCCGACCAGCCCGAACTGGCCCGGGCGGCCCGGACCAAGTTCGTCGACCACGACTTGCGGATGTACGTCCGTGAGCTCCGCCACAAGCCACCCTCCTACCGGGCCGAGTGGTGGCAGATCGCCCGGGCCCACCTGAGCTCCTTCGAGCCCGCCGCGCTGGCCGCCGCCACCCCGGCGGGCCGCTGGGTCGCCGAACTGCTGCTGGCCCGTCCCGAGCCGGTGACCGGCGCCGAGCTGCGCCGGATGGGTGAGCTCGCCGCCAACCCGCCCAGGCTCGCCCCGCCGTACCCGGTCGACGCCGAGGGCCGCCCGGAGCTGGCCGCCGGGGTGCCGCTGACCGGTCTCACCGAGCTGCCGCCGGCCCAGCTCCCGCTGGCCGTGGACGGCGTCGTCAGGCTCGCCTCCTCGTGCGTCGTACGGCTGCGGGTGCACGACGCGTACGGGCTGGTCTCCGCCGCCAAGCCGGTCGGCGCCACCCTGGAACTGCGCACCCGGGTCGGGCCGCCGCTGACCCTGCGCCACCCGCTGCAGCTGACCGAGCACCCCGAGGACGGCTGGATCGCCACCACCTCGGTGGACGCCTTCGAGCTGCGGGACGTCGGCGAGATGACCGCCTGGGCGATGCGGGTCAAGGTGCGCTACGCCGACGGCAGCGGCGCCGTCACCGCCGTCCGCTCGGCGACGCCGGCCAAGCGGCACGTGGTGTTCCGGCCGCCGCTGAGGATCGCCCTGGTGCAGGTGTACGAGACCGGGAACGGCGAGCTGGGCCTGCGGGTCGCCGACGGCGTCCGCGGCGGCTGGGAGGTCGTCCGCAGCCGGCTGCGCCGGGCGCTGGCCCGCCGGGGCTGAGAGCTGCTCCTGCTCGCCTCCGGGCGCTCCCCGCGGCGGAGCCGCCGATCAGCGGGGTCGGCGCCGACGGTCGTCACCCGCCTTTTCACGTCGTGCATCAGCGGCTCCGCCGCGGGTGGCGCGCCGCCCCCAGCCTCCGGCCGGGGGGACCCGCCCCCAGCCTCCGGCCGGGGGGACCCGCCCCCAGCCTCCGGCCGGGGGGACCCCCGCGGCTCGCGAGGGGGCCGCCGGGCGAGGTCGAGCCAGGCGGCCGGTGGCCGGGGGTGGCTCCGGCGGATGGCAGAATTTATGGGATTCCGTTACCGCGATCCGCTATGTCCTGCCAAGCGGACATCGCCCGGTGGTCCGCCGCCGGGGCGACAAACGCCCGAGGTCCCGGCGCTGCCGGGAGCTGTGCTCACCGACGACAAGGACCCTCGCTCCATGCCCTCCAGCCAGGCGAAGCCGCTGGTCAGCGTCATCGTGATCGTCTACAACGACGCGGACCGGCTGCCGCGGGCGGTCGCCTCCGTACTGCGCCAGTCGCTGCGCGGTGTCGAGGCACTGATCGTGGACGACTGCTCCACCGACGACAGCTTCTCGGTCGCCCAGCGGCTCGCGGCCGAGCACCCCGGGCAGGTCCGGGCGCTGCGCCTGCCGGAGAACAGCGGCGGCTGCGGCGGCCCGCGCAACCTCGGCATGACCGAGGTCCGGGGCGAGTACGTGATGTTCCTGGACAGCGACGACGAGCTGGACGACCACGCCTGCCGCAACCTCTACGAGGCGGGGGAGCGGACCGGTGCGGAGCTGGTCTCGGGCCTGAGCGTGCGCCGCTTCGTGGGCAACCGGAACGGCAAGACCGACCGCTGGTACCCCTGGATCTACTCGCGCACCCGGACCCTGGACTCCGTGTCCGAGCTGCCCGACCTGCTGGTGTGGGACACCCTCTCGACCAACAAGGCCTACCGGCGGAGCTTCCTGACCCGCACCGGGCTGCAGTTCCCGCTCGGCATCCTCTACGAGGACCTGCTCTTCTCGGCGCAGGCGTACCTGGCCGCCGAGCGGATCACCCTGATCCCCAACCGGGTCTACTACTGGGACCAGTGGCCGCAGGCCAAGGACAAGGGCGCTGCCTCGCTCTCCAACCGGCGCCACGAGATCCGCAACTTCACCGACCGGCTGGAGATCCACCGCCGGATCGACGCGATGCTCGCCGACCGCGACATGGCCGAACTCAGGTACCGCAAGGACCTGAAGTTCCTCAAGCACGACCTGGTGCTGCACCTGCGTGACCTGCCGTTCCTGCCGGAGGACTTCCGCCGGGAGTTCGCCGGGCACGCCCGCGGCTACCTGGCCGGTCTGGACCCGGAGGCGGTCGCGGAGAGCCCCTTCATCCAGCGGATCTGCGCCTACCTGCTCTCCCGGGACGACTGGGAGAACCTGCTCCCGGCCATCGACACCCTGCTCAACCGGGACAAGCTCTCCAGCCCGCTGGTGGAGCGGGACGGGCGGATCTTCTGGTGCGGCGAGCACCTGGACGACCCCGAGGGCCGCCGGGTGCTGGAGGTCACCGCCCACGGCTACCACTCCAAGGCGCTCGGCCAGCTCTTCCTGCGCAACCGGCTCACCCGCTACGCCGTCGGCCCGGGCGGCGTCGAGCTGGCCGGCCGGGTCGTCAACCCGCTCGGCCGGATCGCGGCCGACGCGAAGATCTCCGCCAAGCTGGAGTTCACCGCCCGCCGCAAGACGATCAAGTCCAAGTTCGCCTTCCCGGTCCGCGAGGTCCGGCACGACGGCGACGGCATCGTCTGGTCCGCGACCGCCGACCTGGCCAAGGCGCTGCGGCCGCTCGGTGTGCTGGACGGCGTCTGGGACGTCCGCTGCGTGTTCACCGTGAACGGTGAGCGCACCGCCACCCGGCTCACCGTCGGGGACCTCGACCTGGCGGCGTCGCCCACCCCGGCGGTCCGGCCCCGGCTCACCCGCCTGACCGGCGACCGCCTGGAGCCGCACCGCTCGGTCCGCGGCCACCTGGCCTTCGAGCTGGCCGCCGAGGGCGGCCTGGCCCGCCGCGGCACCGACCTGATCGAGCGCGCCATGCGCGGCGAGGCGGGGCCGGTCGCCAACACCGCGATGGACCGCGCCCGACGCACCCTGCGCGGTGCGCTCAGGCTCAAGCGGCAGCTGAACAACGGCGACACCAAGCTGAAGGTCTACCACCAGCTGCTGCACCGGCTGCCGGTGGTCAAGGGCCAGGTGGTGTTCGAGAGCCACCAGGGCAAGCAGTACAGCGACAACCCGCGGGCGATCTACGAGGAGCTGGTGCGGCGCGGCGCGCCGATGAAGGCCGTCTGGTCGTACGCGGGCAGTGCGGCGGGCTTCCCGTCCGGTGCCACCCTGGTCAAGCGCTGGTCCTGGCAGTACCTGCGGGCGCTCGCCCAGGCCGAGTACTGGGTGGACAACCAGGGCTTCCCGTACCGGCTGCGCAAGCGGCCCGAGACCACCTACATCCAGACCTGGCACGGCTCGGCGCTCAAGAAGATGGGCTTCGACCTGGCCTCGCTCAAGCGGCAGACCCCCGAGCAGCAGGCCCTGTACCTGGCCGGGCTGAACCGCTTCGACCACTTCGTGGTCCGCTCCGAGCACGACGTGCGGACCCTGGCGCCCGCGTACCGGATCGGCGAGGACCGGCTGCTGCGGGCCGGCTACCCGCGCAACGATGTCCTGCGCGACGAGGGGGCGGCCAAGGACCGTCAGCTGGCCAGCGAGCTCGGGATCGACCTGACCAAGCCGGTGGTGCTGTACGCGCCGACCTTCCGCGCGGATGCCTCCGGCCGGGTGCGGACCTTCGAACTCCCCTTTGACGTGGAGGAGTTCGCCGAGCGCTTCGGCGACCGGATGACCCTGCTGGTGCGCTGCCACTACCTCAACCGGGTGGTGCTGCCGCCCTCGGTGGCCGGCAAGGTGATCGATGTCTCCGGCATCCAGGAGGTCACCCCGCTCTACCTGATGGCGGACGCGCTGATCACCGACTACTCCTCGCTGATGTTCGACTACGCGCTGCTGGACCGGCCGATGCTGTTCTTCGCCTACGACTGGGAGGAGTACGCCGACGACCTCCGCGGCACGTACTTCGACCTGCTGCGGGAGGCGCCTGGCCCGGTGCTGCGCGACGCCGGGGAGCTCTACGAGGCGCTCGGCGACCTGGACCTGGTCGGCAAGGAGTACACCGAGGCCAGGCAGCGGTTCGTGGCGGAGTACGGCGAGTACGACCAGGGCGACGCGGCGGCGAGGATCGCCGATCTGATGTTCGGCGCAGCCGACGGGACTGAGCAGGAGGCCGGTCGATGAGCCGCGACATCTTCATCGTCAGCAACAGCGTGGACGAGCTGGGCGGCGTCTCCAGCTGGTCGCACCGGATGGCCGAGCTGCTCAGCGCCAGGGGCCACCGGGTGCAGCTGGTCGGCATCGCGCCCGCCGTCCTGCACAAGGACTTCGGCGACGACCTGCCGTACGGCATGACCACCCTGTACCAGGAGCGCCCGGCGTCCGCCTGGACCCCGCGCTACCCCTGGCAGCAGCTGGACGCCGGGGCCCGCCGCCGGGAGGCGAAGCGGGCGGCCGGGGTGCGCGAGGCGGCCGCCCGGATGAGCCGGATGTTCCAGGACGCGGGCCCGGGCGCGGTGGTGATCGTCGCCCAGGTCTGGGCGATGGAGTGGGTGGCCCAGGCCGACCTCAAGGGCCTGCAGGTGATCGGCATGACCCATGAGTCGTACGAGACCTGCCGGGCCACCTCCCGGTACGGCCGGGTCAAGCGCTACTACGCGGACGTGGACCGGCTGGTGGCGCTCACCGAGGAGGACGCCGACGCCTGGATCCGCGACGGCATGAACAGCACCTGCGGCATCCCCAACCCGCTGCCCTTCCCGCTGCCCGAGACGGTGCAGCCGGCCACGAAGACCGTGGTCAGCATCGGGCGACTGGCTCAGGAGAAGGGCTACGACCTGCTGCTGGAGGCCTGGGCCCTGGCGGTCGAGCGGCGGCCCGGCTGGCAGTTGAAGATCTACGGCCTGGGCGAGGAGGAGGAGGCGCTGCGGGCCCGGTGCACCGAGCTCGGCCTGGACGGCTCGGTGGAGCTCCCCGGGCGGACCGACGACGTGCCGGGCGCGCTGGCCGGGGCCGCGGTGTTCGCCATGTCCTCGCGCGGCGAGGGTTTCCCGATCTCGCTGATGGAGGCGATGGCCTGCGGCGTGCCGTGCGTGTCGTTCGACTGCGCGCCGGGCGTCCGCGAGATCATCCGGGACGGCGAGGACGGCCTGCTCGCGCCGACCGGCAACACCACCGCCCTGGCCAGGCAACTCGGTCGTCTGATGGATGACCAGGAGCTGCGCGACACCATGGCGAAGAAGGCGCGCGAGGCGATCGTCCGCTACTCGCCGGAGCAGGTGACGGCGCGCTGGGAGCAGCTCTTCGACCTCCTGGACGCATAGGGCCGCGCGGGTGCGGGGAGCCGTGCGGCAGTGCCGCTTCCCCGCGCCCCCGGGGCTCTCCCTGCTTCCATCGGCTCCGGGGTGCTTCCATCGGCTCCGGGGTGTTGGCGCGTCGCACAGGTAAACGGACATACCGGTGGAATCCTGACAAAGTGTCGGCTGTTTGCCGAGGTCTCACCGTGTCCGGAACCGGAGGCAGCTCAAGGTGCACCCCAAGAAGGAACCCACCCGCCCGATCCCGGCAGGTCCCCGGCCCAACGGTCCGAGGCTGCTGCTCCCCGGGGCCGCCCTCACGCTGGCCGGCCTGCTGGTGAGCGGCTGCACCAGCGGTCCCTCGTCCTCCTCGACCGCCTCCACCGCCTCGCCCAGCCCCTCGGGCTCCGCCATCCCCGCCGGCAACGGCGGGTTGCAGCTGCAGGAGGACTACCAGCGGGTCATCTCCAACGTGCTGCCCTCGGTGGTGCAGATCACCACCCCGAACGGTCTGGGCTCCGGGATCGTGTACGACACCAAGGGCAACATCGTCACCAACGCCCATGTGGTCGGCGCCGCCCAGACCTTCGCCGTCAGTCTGGCCAACAGCACCAAGACGTTGGACGCCACGCTGGTCGCCAGCTACCCGGACTCCGATCTCGCGGTGATCAGGCTGGCCAGCCCGCCGGACGGCCTCAAGCCTGCCGCCTTCGGGGACAGCAGCAAGGTCGAGGTCGGCCAGATCACCCTGGCCATGGGCAGCCCGCTCGGGCTCTCCTCCAGCGTCACCCAGGGGATCGTCTCGGCCACCGGCCGGACCGTCACCGAGCCGAGGAGTCCGGGGGCCCCGGGGGCCACCATCGGGAACATGGTGCAGACCTCGGCCGCCATCAACCCGGGCAACAGCGGTGGACCGCTGGTCAACCTGAACAGCCAGGTGATCGGGATCAACACCCTGGCCGCGGTGGACCAGGAGACCAACGGTGGCGCCGCCCAGGGGATCGGCTTCGCCATCCCGGCCGCCACCGTCACCAGCATCGCCGACCAGCTGATCAAGCAGGGCAAGGTCACCAACTCGGGCCGGGCCGCCCTCGGCATCACCGCCCGGACGTACTTCGACTCCAAGTTCCATCCGGCCGGCGCGGTGGTGGTCAGCACCACCCCGGGCGGCCCGGCCGCCGCGGCGGGGCTGCAGGCGGGCGACGTGATCACCAAGCTGGGCGACACCGACGTCAACTCGCTCAGCGCGCTGACCACCGCGCTCGCCTCGCTCCAGCCGGGCGGCAAGGTCACCGTCACCTTCGTCCGGGACGGCCAGGGCAAGACCGCCGACGTCACCCTCGGCACCCTGGAGTCCTGAGCCCGACGGGCCGCAGGGCCGTCGGGAGCCGAGCCCCCGCCACGGCCCCGGGCCCGGCGGCCGCACCGTGCAAGGGTGGCGGCCGTCGGGCCCGGTCGTGTCCGCACCGGGTCAGCGGGACCTGGTCCGCCACGGGAGTTCGACCGTGATCTCGGTCGGTCCGCCCGGCGGGCTGTCCACCACGAAGACCCCGTCCACCGCGCCGACCCGCTCGCCCAGACCGGCCAGGCCGCTGCCCGGGTAGGCGGCCGCACCGCCCGTGCCGTCGTCCTGGACCACCACCATCAGCCGGTCGCCGGCCCGCCAGGCCTCCACCGAGGCGGTGCGGGCGCCGGAGTGCTTGGAGATGTTGGTCAGCAGTTCGCTGACCGTGAAGTACGCGATCCCCTCCACCGCCGAGTCCGGCCGCTGCACGGTGCCGTCCGGTCGGGACAGGTCCACGTGCACCCTGACCCCGCCGGGGACGGTGCAGCGGGCGGCGACCGCGGAGAGCGCGGCGTCCAGGCCGCGGTCGGTCAGCACGGCCGGGTGGATCCCCCGGGCGAGGTCGCGCAGCTCCTGGAGGGCCAGCTTCACCTCGCCGTGCGCGGCGCCCACCATCTTCGCGGCGGCCTGGACACCCTCGGCGTCCGAGCCCTCGACCGAGTCGGCCAGCTTCTCCTTGGCCAGGCCCAGGTCCATGGCGAGGGCGACCAGCCGGGCCTGCGCGCCGTCGTGCAGGTCCCGCTCGATCCGGCGCAGGTCGGCGGCGGCGGTGTCGACCACCGCACCCCGGTCCTCCTCCAGCTCCTTCACCCGCTCGGTGAGCGCGCCGGGGGCGAGCAGGCTGCCGATCAGCATCCCGTCCACCGTGCCGAGGAAGCGCATCGCCCAGGGCAGCACCGGCCAGCCGACGATCAGCAGGACCAGGGTCAGGGCGAAGCTGAGCACGCCCCAGGGCAGCAGCAGGAACGCGTAGAGCGCACAGCGCCAGTTCAGCCAGTCGGTCAGGACGGCGATCACCCAGCCCGCCCGGCCCGGCCGGGAGACCACCACCGGCCCCGGATCGGGCAGATCGAGGCCGAGCCCGGTCCGCGCCCGGCGGCGGGCCAGCGAGCCGAGTGCCCGGCAGCCGGCCAGCCCGCCGGCCAGCAGCGGCATTCCGATCACGGTGATCGAGAGCCCCAGGCCGGCGGCCAGCGTCACTACGGTGAAGACGAAGGCGCCGACGCCGAGCGGCAGGTTGAGCAGCAGGTGCTGCACCTGGCGCCACATCCTCGCCCCGTACAGCGGCGGAGCGGCCGGCCGTCGGCCCGGCGGTGCGTCGTTCATGGTCTTGGCCCTCCCGGTGGACTGTCGGGCTCCAGCATTCCGGGTCGGCGCAGCCCCGGGCCATGGGGGTGATCGGCGTCCGCGGCAGGGGGTTATCCCCACCCCTGGGCAGGCCTGACGCGGCCGGGCCGGGAGGAGGCGTTCTCCCGCTACTTGTCCACCGGACGTCTTGAAGGTCGGGCAGGGTGTGGGGAGAGTACACCGCTGCGCTTAGACTCGCGCCGTAGCGATGGTTATGTGCGCGTAAAAATGAGGCCGGGAGAGCCCGCCGGGAACGGTGGGGCCTCGGCCGATCTGGAGGCGAAGAAGTATGGAGGGGCCGCTGGCCGCTGCCGACCCCGCCGTGGGCGGCGGCTACTTCGACGCGTATGCCGCGGTGGGCCTGCTGGCCGTCGTCGGCGTGCTCTTCGTCACGGTGGCCTTCACCGCCAACCGGCTGCTGCGGCCGGTGGTGCACTCGCCGGAGAAGCTGCTCACCTACGAGTGCGGCGTCGATCCGGTCGGCGCGGACTGGGCGCACACCCAGGTCCGGTACTACATCTACGCCTTCCTGTACGTGATCTTCGCAGTCGATGCGATCTACCTCTTCCCCTGGGCGACGGTCTTCGCCGCCGCCGGGTTCGGTATGACGACCCTGGTGGAGATGTTCGTCTTCATCGGTTTCCTCGCAGTCGGGCTGCTCTACGCCTGGAGGAAGGGCGTTCTGGAATGGACGTGACCCGCAACGTGACGCACAGCCACTCGCACGGATCCGCCGACGGGCCGGTCGTGCTCGGCATGCCCGACCCGGCGCGTCCGGGCGCGGTCGAGCCGCGCCGGCTCGGCCCGCTCGCCCGGCTCGCCCCGGACCCGGTCAAGGTGGTGCTCAACTGGGGGCGCCGCTACAGCCTCTGGTGCTTCAACTTCGGTCTCGCCTGCTGCGCGATCGAGTTCATCGCGGCGTCGATGGCCAAACACGACTTCATCCGGATGGGTGTCATTCCGTTCGCGCCGGGCCCGCGCCAGGCCGATCTGATGATCGTCTCGGGCACGGTGACCGACAAGATGGCCCCGGCCGTCAAGCGCCTGTACGAGCAGATGCCCGAGCCCAAGTACGTGATCTCCTTCGGTGCCTGTTCCAACTCGGGCGGCCCGTACTGGGACTCGTACTCCGTCACCAAGGGCGTGGACCAGATCATCCCGGTAGACGTCTACGTGCCCGGCTGCCCGCCGCGGCCCGAGGCGCTGCTCCAGGGCATCCTCAAGCTGCAGGAGAAGATCGCGGCCGAGTCGCTGCCCGCGCGGTACGCGGCGCCCGCCTCCGCGCTGCGCCGTCCGCTGGTCCCCGCTCCCGCGCAGACCCCGGGGGGCGAGCAGTGATCCCGCGCAGCGCCGAAGAGGTCGCGGTCGCGCTCGGCGAGTGGGCCACCGCCGCCGAGGCGTACGAGCTGCTGACCGTGGACGTCCCGGCCGAGCACTGGATCGAGGCGCTCACCAGCGCCCGGGACGTGCTCGGGCTCGGCTTCTTCGACTGGCTGAGCGCGGTGGACGAGCTGTCCGAGGGCTTCTCGGTGGCCGCCCACCTCGCCGCGCCCGGTGAGCCCGGGGTGCGGCACCTGGTGCTGCGGACCCGAATCCCGCGCGCCGCCGCCGTGCTGCCGAGCGCCGTCGGCGTCTACGCCGGTGCCGCCTGGCACGAGCGGGAGACCCACGAGATGTTCGGCATCGACTTCACCGGCCACCCGCACCTGGCCACCCTGCTGCTGCCGGAGGGCTTCGAGGGCCACCCGCTGCGCAAGGAGTTC
The DNA here is from genome assembly GCF_055579945.1 of Kitasatospora sp. NPDC032150. Lineage (NCBI taxonomy): Bacteria > Bacillati > Actinomycetota > Actinomycetes > Kitasatosporales > Streptomycetaceae > Kitasatospora > Kitasatospora sp. NPDC032150. Next base: position 107,830 of record NZ_JBVIMH010000004.1, read on the forward strand.
GTGCTGGCGGCCCGGGTCGCCAAGGACTGGCCCGGTGCCAAGGAACCGGGGGAGGGCGACCACGGCGGTGGTCCGGCCCGGCGCAAGATGCAGCCCGCCGGTGTGCCCGACCCCAACGAGTGGGGCCCGCTCAAGGGCACCCTGCCGCCCGCCGCCGAGCGTCCGGCTCGCGCCGCCCGGGGGCCGCGCGCGGCGGCCGGAGCCGGTGCCGAGGGCGGACCCGCCGCGCGGGCCGACCGGCCGCGACGGACCCGCAGCATCAGCGACGGTTCGGTGAGCCAGGCGGCGGAGGGTGCCGAGGCCGCCGAGAGCACGGCGCCGCCGGTTCGGGTGCGCCGGACGCGCAGCGTGAGCGGGGGTTCGGTGAGCCAGGCGGCCGGCGGTGCCGAGAGCGCCGAGGCCGCCGAGAGCGCGTCGGCACCGAAGCAGGAGGCGCCCGCACGGTCGGCTGTGGCCCGTACCCGGTCCTCGGACGCGCCCTGGCACTCCCCGGTGCCCGCCGCCGGACCCGAGCCCGCCGGGGAGGCTCCGCCGAAGGCGTCGCCGGCCGGCGACGGGACGCCGGCCGGCGACGGAGCGGGCACGCCCGCCGAGAACCCCGCCCAGGCCCCCGCCCAGAGCCCTGCCGAGACCCCCGGCGAGCAGCCCGCCGAGAACCCCACCGGGAAGCCCGCCCAGAACGGAGACAGCACGTGAACCTGCTCGACACGCTGCTGCGCTGTGTCGCGGTCCTGGTCGTCTTCCTGGTCTTCCCACTGATCATCGGCCAGACCGAGCACAAGGTGATGGCCCACATGCAGGGGCGGCTCGGCCCGATGTACGCGGGCGGCTTCCACGGCTGGGCGCAGCTGGTCGCCGACGGCGTCAAGTTCGCGCAGAAGGAGGACGTGGTCCCGCTCGACGCGGACCGCCGGGTCTTCCAGGCGGCGCCGGCCGTCGCCCTGCTGCCGTACCTGATCGTGCTGCTGCTGGTCCCGGTCGGACCGAACGGCTTCGTCGGCCAGGCGGTGGACGCCGGCCTGTTCTTCGTCCTGGCCGTGATGGGCATCGGCGTGCTCGGCTCGCTGATGGCCGGCTGGGCGTCCGCCAACAAGTTCTCGCTGCTCGGCGGTCTGCGGACGGCCGCCCAGCTGATGTCGTACGAGCTGCCGATGCTGCTCGCCGCCGCCTCGGTGGCGATGGCGGCCGGCACGCTCTCGCTGCCGGGGATCGTGGACGCCTTCCACTGGTGGTGGGTGCCGTGGCAACTGATCGGCGCGTTCGTCTTCTTCACGGCCGGGCTGGCCGAGCTGCAGCGTCCGCCGTTCGACATGCCGGTGGCCGACTCGGAGATCATCTTCGGCGCGTACACCGAGTACACCGGGCTGCGCTTCGCGCTCTTCCTGCTCTCCGAGTTCGCGGGCATCCTGGTGATCTGCGCGCTGACCACGGTGCTCTTCCTCGGCGGCTGGCACGGCCCGCTGCCGGAGAGCCTCGGCTGGCTGTGGACCCTGCTCAAGACCTTCGCACTGGCCTTCGTGGTGATCTGGCTCCGGGTCACCTACCCCCGGCTGCGCGAGGACCAGCTGATGCGTTTCGCCTGGACCTGCCTGATCCCGCTCGCGCTGCTCCAGCTGGCCATCACCGGCGTCGTCAAGGTGGCGATCTCCTGATGAACATTCCCGGCAGTGGCCTGGCCAAGGGCCTGGCCGTCACCCTGCGGACGATGACCAAGCGGTCGGTCACCGCGCAGTACCCGGACGTGCAGCCCGAGCTGCCCCCGCGTACCCGCGGCGTGATCGCGCTGCTGGAGGAGAACTGCACGGTCTGCATGCTCTGCGCCCGTGAGTGCCCCGACTGGTGCATCTACATCGACTCCCACAAGGAGACGCTGCCCGCGGCCGACCCGAACGCCCGCGCCCGCACCCGCAACGTGCTGGACCGCTTCGCGATCGATTTCTCGCTCTGCATGTACTGCGGTATCTGCATCGAGGTCTGCCCGTTCGACGCGCTCTTCTGGTCGCCGGAGTTCGAGTACGCGGAGACCGACATCCTGGAGCTGACCCACGAGCGGGACCGGCTGCGGGAGTGGATGTGGACGGTGCCGCCGCCGCCCGCGCTCGACCCGGGGGCCGAGGAGCCCAAGGAGATCGCCATGGCCCGCAAGGCCGCCGACAAACTGGCGGCCGCGGCCGCCGCCCAGGCCGAGGCCGCCGGGGGTGGGGCCGCATGACCGCCCTGCTCGCCGCGGCGGGTCCGCTGGACCCGGCCACCCGCTCCTTCCTCTCCCCGACCGGTGTGGAGGTCGTCTTCCTGCTGGTCGGCATCGCCGTGCTCGGCTCCGCCGTCATCTCGGTGACCACCAGGCAGCTGGTGCACGCCGCGCTCTGGCTGGTCGTCGCGCTCGGCGGCCTGGCGATCGAGTTCCTGCTGCTGACGGCCGAGTTCATCGCCTGGGTCCAGGTGCTGATCTACCTCGGCTCGGTGATCGTGCTGGTGCTCTTCGGACTGATGCTCACCAAGGCGCCGATCGGCCGCTCGCCAGACGCGGACTCCGGCAACCGCTGGGTGGCGCTCGGCGTGGCCCTGGCCGCCGCAGGCACCCTGGTCACCCTGGTCGTGGACGCCTTCCGGACCTCCTGGCTGGACCTCGGGGCCGGCGGCGGCAGCGCCGGGGTGACCGGCGCCTACCTGTTCCGGCACTGGGTGCTGCCCTTCGAGGCACTGTCCGTGCTGCTGCTGGCCGCGCTGATCGGCGCTATCGTGCTCTCCCGCAACGGCGGCGGACGGCTGCCGAAGCCGCGCGCCGGGAAGCTGCGCGCGGGCAAGCCGGCCGGTACCAACGGCCGCGCGAGCGCGACCGCCGCCCGGGCCGGCAGTGCGGGTGCCGCCGCCCCGACGACCCCTGCGCAGGAGAACTGACCGCCGATGCACCTCGTGTACCCAGCCGTCCTCGCCGCGCTGCTGTTCAGCGTCGGCGTCTACGGCGTGCTCGCCCGGCGGAACGCCATCCTGGTGCTGATGTCCGTCGAGCTGATGCTCAACGCCGTCAACCTGAACCTGGTCGCCTTCGACGCCTGGCTGCGCGACTCGCTGCACGCCGGGCAGGCGCTCACGCTCTTCATCATCACCGTCGCCGCCGCCGAGATCGGGCTCGGCCTCGCCATCGTCCTGCTGGTCTTCCGGAACCGGGGTACGGCGGACATCGACCGGCTCACCGCCCTCGGTGACCCGAACGAGGACGCCCCCGAGGCCGCTGCGGAGGCCGCCGCGCCGAACGACAGGGCCACCGCATGAACCTCGCCCTTCCCGCCCTGGTCCCCGCGCTGCCCGCGCTCGGCGCCGCCGCGACCCTGGCCGCCGGCCGCCGCGCCCCCGGCTTCGCCCGGCCGCTGGCCATCCTCCCGGTGGCCGCCTCGGCGGTGCTCGCCCTGGTCGTCGCCCTCCAGCTGGGCAGCGGCCAGAGCCTGGACGCCGCCACCCGGCTCACCCCGACCGGCGGCCCCGACATCTTGCTCGCCATCCACCTGGACGGCTTCAGCTCGCTGATCTCCCTGCTGGTCGGCCTGGTCGCGACCTGTGTGCAGGTCTACTCCACGGCCTACCTGAAGGACGACCCGCGCTACCCCTCGTACGCGGCGCTGGTCTCACTCTTCACCGCCGCGATGTTCCTGGTCGTGTACTCCGGCGACCTGGTGGTGCTGCTGGTCGGCTGGGAGATCATGGGCATCTGCTCGTACTTCCTGATCGGCCACCACTGGGAGACCGCCGACGCCCGCTCGGCCTCGCTCAAGGCGTTCCTGGTCACCAAGCTCGGTGACGTCCCCTTCCTGTTCGGGATCTTCCTGCTGGGCGCGGACGCCGGTACGTTCCGCATCGGCGGGGTGTTGGAAGCGGCGGCCGGCGGCAGGCTCGGCCACCCGACCCTGATCGCGCTGTTGCTGCTCGCCGGGGTCGCCGGCAAGAGCGCGCAGTTCCCGCTGCACACCTGGCTCCCCGACGCGATGGCCGGTCCGACGCCGGTCTCCGCGCTGATCCACGCCGCCACCATGGTCGCCGCCGGCATCTACCTGGTCGCCCGGCTGCTGCCGGTCTTCCTGCTCTCCGGCGCCGCACTGCTGGTGCTCTCGGTGATGGCGGCCGTCACCATGGTCGGGTCCGCCCTGTGCGCGCTCGCCCAGGACGACCTCAAGCGGGTGCTCGCCTACTCGACCGTCGGCCAGCTCGGCTACATGGCCGGTGCGCTGGCCAGCGGCGACCGCGACGCAGCGGTGTTCCACCTGGTCAGCCACGGCGCCTTCAAGGCCCTGCTGTTCCTCACCGCCGGTGTGGTGATCCACGCCGCGCACACCAACTCCATCTCCGCAATGTCCCGGATGCCGGACCTGCGCAGGCGCGTCCCCGACGCCTACTGGACGATGGGCATCGCCCTGGTCGCCCTTGTCGGACTGCCGCCCTTCAGCGGCTTCTTCAGCAAGGAGGCGGTGCTCACCGCCGCCGAGCACGCCGCGACCGGCGAGGCGATCACCAACGGACTCGGCCCCGCCTCGGCGGTGCCCGCCGCCGGCGGCTGGATCGTGCTGGTGTCCGGTGCACTCACCGCACTGCTCACCGCGGCGTACGCGACGAGGCTCTGGCTGGTCGCCTTCCACGCGCCGGCGCCGGCCGCCCCGGAGCCGGGGCAGGCGAACGGGCACGTCGAGGGCGCGCCGTACTCGCCCGAGATCGACGAGGCCGGGACGCAGCTCGAACCGCACGCCATGCGCTGGCCGCTGTGGGTGCTCGCCGTCCCCACCATAGGATTCGGTGTCGCCGGACTGCGCTCCAACTGGCTGCCCAGCCTGCTGGACGGCGGCTCGCTGCGGCCCTCCACCAGCACCGCGGTGATCGGTACCGCGCTCGCCCTGGCCGGGATCCTGGTCGCGTACGCGGCCTGGCGCTCGGGCGCCGCACGCGCCGCCGCGGCCGCCCGGACGGTACCGGCCGGCCAGCCGGCGGCTCCCGCCGCCGATCCCGGACGGACCCTGCTCGGCCCGCTCTTCGGCCCCGCGCAGCACGGCTTCCACGTGGACCGGCTCTACAGTGCGCTGTTCGTCCGCCCGACGACCGCCGCCGCGCAACTGGTCCGCTTCCTGGACCGCGAGGTCATCGAGACCTACGTACGCGGCACGGGCGGCGGCGCCAATCTGCTCGGCTGGCTGGTCCGGCGGGCGCAGAACGGCAACGCGCAGGCCTATGTGAGCGTCCTGCTCGCCGGCGTCGTCCTGCTCGCCGTCCTGGTGGCGGTCGGCACATGACCCGTACACCCCCCTCCCGCCCGTCCGCCGCAGCACGTCCTTGGAGCCCCCGATGAACGCAGTCCTCATCGCCCTCCTGCTGCTGCCCCTGCTCGGTGCCGCCGCCACCCTCGCGCCGCTCGGCGCGGACCCCGAGGCCGCCGACCGGCGCGCACTCCGGCTCGGTACGGCCGTCACCGCCGTCGTCCTGCTGCTCACCGTCGTGCTCGCGACCGGCTTCGACCACGGCACACCGAGCCGGATGCAGGCCGTCACCGACCTGCGCTGGATCCCGGCCATCGGCGTCCGCTTCCACCTCGGCGTGGACGGCATCTCGCTGCCGCTGATCGTGCTCACCGCCCTGCTCACCTTCCTGTGCGCGGTGTACTCGACCAAGCATCTGCCGGGCGGGGAGGGCACCCCGAGCGCCCGCTCCTTCATCGGGCTGCTGCTGCTCCTCGAAGTCGGCATGCTGGCCACCTTCGCGGTGCTCGACCTGGTGCTGTTCTTCCTGGCCTTCGAGATCGTGCTGATCCCGATGTACTTCCTGATCGCCCGGTGGGGGAACGGGCAGCGGGTGATGGCCGCCAACCGGTTCATCCTCTACACGCTGCTCGGCTCGGCCGTGATGCTGCTCGGCTTCCTGGTGGTCGGCACCCAGGCGGGCACCTTCGACATGACCGAGCTCGCCGCCGCCCACGGCAAGGGGCTCAGCCACACCACCCAGGTGATCGCCGCGCTGGCCATCCTGGCCGGCCTGGCGGTGAAGGCCCCCGCCTGGCCGCTGCACAGCTGGCTCCCGGACGCGCACACCTCGGCCCCCACCGTCGGCTCGGTGCTGCTCGCCGGTGTGCTGCTGAAGATGGGTACGTACGGCCTGGTCCGCGTCCTCCTCCCGATCGTGCCGGACGGCACCGCCACCTTCGCCCCCTACCTGGGCGCGCTGGCGGCCGTCGGCATCGTCTACGGCTCGCTGGCCTGCCTGGCGCTTGCCCTCCCCTCCCCCACCGCCACCCTTCTGAGGAATCGCTACGCGACTTCTGATTCGGGCGCCAAGGGCGACCTGAAGCGCCTGATCGCCTACTCCTCCGTCGGCCACATGGGCTTCGTGCTGCTGGGCATCGCCTCCCTCACCCCGGCGGGCGTCAACGGCGCGCTGTTCGCCAACATCGCTCACGGCCTGATCACCGGCCTGCTGTTCTTCCTGGTCGGCGCCGTCAAGGACCGTTACGGCACCGCTGACCTGGACACCCTCTCGGGTGCCACCGGCGCCGCCCTCTACGGCCGGGCACCGCGCATCGGCGCGCTGCTCGCCTTCGCCGCCGTCGCCAGCCTCGGCCTCCCCGGGCTAGCGGGCTTCTGGGGCGAGCTGCTCGCGATGTTCGGCGCCTTCGACCCGGCCGCCGGGCTCTCGCGCCCCGCCTTCGTGACCTACATGGTGATCGCCGGACTCGGCACCCTCCTCACCGCCGCGTATCTGCTGGTCGTGGTCAAACGCGTCTGCATGGGAGACCCCGAGCAGCCCGCCGTGGTCGCCGAGATCCCCGACATCCGCCCGTACGAGGCCGTCAGCTGGATCCCGCTCGCCGCGCTCACCGTGGTGGCCGGGCTCTGGCCGGCCCTCCTGCTGAGCCTGTCCGACCCCGCCGTCAAGCACCTCCTCGGGGGTGGCTGACCGATGCCCGGTACCCCGCTCGGCTCTCACCTCCTCCTGGGGCAGCCCGCCATGACCCTGTCCGCGCCTGATGCGACCTCGCTGGCCGTCGCCAACCCGGGCACGCTCGTGCAGTCGATCGACTGGCTCGCGATCGCGCCCCCGTTGATCGCCGCCCTGGCCGCAATCGGCGTGTTGCTCGCGGACCTCTTCCTCCCGGCGAGGAAGAAGAAGGCCCTCGGCCGGCTCACCGCCGGCGGACTCGCCCTCGCCCTCATCGCACTCCTCCCACTGGCGCGCGGTAACACTCGGTCTACCTTCTGCCTGCGGAACGTAGCAGGCGCCACCGACAATCCGTTGTGCTCCTACGTCGCGGACCACTTCGCGCTGGTCTTCCAGCTGCTGGCACTCGGCGGTGCGCTGATCGCGGCCCTGCTCTCCGTCCACACCGTGGACGAGGAGCGGCTCCCGGGCGGCGAGTACTGGTTCCTGCTGCTCAGCAGCGCCGCCGGCGCCGCCCTGCTGCCCGCCTCCCGCGACCTGGCGACGCTGGTCATCGCGCTTGAGGTGGCCTCGCTGCCGGCCTTCGCACTGGTCGCCCTGCGCCGGGACGGCCGGGGCGCCGAGGCCGCGCTGAAGTTCTTCCTCTCCTCGGTCACCGCGACGGCCGTGATGCTGCTCGGCGTCAGCTTCGTCTACGCCGCCACCGGCAGCCTGCACCTGTCCGCCGTCGCCGACGGCCTGGAGCACGCCCCGGCGCAGCTGAAGCCGCTCGCCGAGGCGGGCGCCGCGCTCACCCTGGTCGGCTTCGCCTTCAAGGTGGCCGCCGTCCCGTTCCACTTCTGGCTGCCCGACACCTACACCGGCGCCCCGGTCCCGGTCGCCGGGTACCTCTCGGTGGTCGGCAAGGCGGCCGGCCTCTCCGGCCTGGTCCTGGTCACCACCGTCGCCTTCCGCCCGTACGGCCACACCTGGGGCCTGGCGCTGGCCGTGCTCGCCGCGCTGACCATGACGGCGGGCAACGTGGCCGCGCTGCGCCAGCGCGGGAACACCGCGCACAGCGCCGTGCGGCTGCTCGCCTGGTCCTCGATCGGCCAGGCCGGCTACCTGCTGGTCCCGCTGGCCGCCGCCGGCTACGCGGGCACGGCCCAGCCGATCGGGGCCACCGCCGCGTACGCGCTGATCTACGGCGTGGTGAACCTCGGTGCCTTCGCCGCGGTCGCCGCCGTCAGCCGCAGCGCCGGCAGCCGGCTGGACGACTACGCGGGTCTGTTCGCCCGGCGCCGCTGGACGGCGCTCGCGCTGGCCTTCTTCCTGCTCTGCCTGGCCGGTCTGCCCCCGGGCGTCGTCGGCCTGTTCGGCAAGGTGGTGGTCTTCCGGGCGGCCGTGGACGCCGGCCTCGGCTGGCTGGCCGTGGTGATGGCGGTCAACGTCGTCATCGCGCTGTACTACTACCTGGTGTGGACCGCGAAGCTGTTCGCCCCGGCGGACGCGGCGGTCACCGATCGCCGCCTGCCGGCCCCGCTGGCGGCCACCCTGGGCGTGACCGCGGTCGTGGCGGTCGTGCTCTCGGTGGCGCCGCAGCTGGTCCTCCAGGTCGCGGGCGGCAGCCTGTTCTGAGCCGCACCCGGACCGACCGGGAGGCCCACCGGAGGGGGCGCGAGGCACCGCACGGGTGCCCGCGCCCTCCGCCGTACCGGTTCGCGGTGCCGGACCCCTGCCCCGGCCCTGGTGGGGCGGAGTGCACAAGGGAACGAAGTCGGCGCGTTCCGCCGTTGATCCAGCAGAGGGATGTGAACCGAAGGCTTCCCACCGCACCATTTGGAGGGCCTGCCGTGCACCGCCGGCACAACGGATTGAGAACGGCCGCGCTGCTCGGCGGCCTGTCCGCGCTGATCCTGGTGATCGGCAGCTTCTTCGGGCGTACCGGTTTCGTGGTCGCCCTGCTGGTCGCCCTCGGCACCAATGCGTACGCCTACTGGAACAGCGACAAGCTGGCCCTGCGCGCGATGCGGGCCCGCCCGGTGAGCGAGATCGAGGCGCCGCAGCTGTACCGGATCGTCCGCGAGCTCTCCACCTCGGCCCGCCAGCCGATGCCCCGGCTGTACATCTCGCCGACTCCGGCGCCGAACGCCTTCGCCACCGGCCGCAACCCGCGCAACGCGGCGGTCTGCTGCACCGACGGCATTCTGCAGCTGCTGGACGAGCGGGAACTGCGCGGGGTGCTCGGCCATGAGCTCAGCCATGTCTACAACCGGGACATCCTGATCTCCTCGGTGGCCGGGGCACTGGCCTCCGTGATCATGTTCCTGGTGAACTTCGCCTGGCTGATCCCGTTCGGGCGGGACGAGGACGACGAGGGGCCCGGGCTGATCGGGCTGCTGCTCATCATGATCCTCGGCCCGCTCGCCGCCACCCTGATCCAGCTGGCCGTCAGTCGCTCCCGCGAGTACCAGGCCGATGCGGACGGCGCCAGGGTCACGGGCGACCCGCTCGCCCTGGCCAGCGCCCTGCGCAAGCTGGAAATCGGCACCCAGCGGGCGCCGCTGCCGCCGGAGCCGCAGCTCCAGACGGCCAGCCACATGATGATCGCCAGCCCGTTCCGCACGGGCGAGGCGGGTACCCGGCTGTTCTCCACCCACCCGCCGATGGCCGAGCGGATCGCCCGGCTGGAGCAGATGGCCGGCTACCACCGCTGACCGGCCACCGCCGGCGTGCGGTCGCGGGGGCACCGCGCCCCGCGGATCAGTCGACGCTCTGCGAGTGGTACGTGCACAGCGCCCAGAGGATGAAGCCGTCGATCGCGATGATCACCAGGGACCAGATCGGGTAGTACGGCAGGAAGATGAAGTTCAGTGCCAGGCCGACGGCGACCACCAGGATGGCGAGCACCCGGGCCCAGGCTGCACCCTTGACCACGCCGTAGCCGATCGCGGCGATGGCCAGGCCCCACACGATGTGGATCCAGCCCCACGCGGTGAGGTTGAACTCGAAGGTGTAGTGCGGGCTGGTCACGTAGATGCTGTCCCTGGACAGCGCCACGATGCCCTGGAGGATCCCCAGCACCCCGTTGACCAGCATCAACACGCCGGCGAACAGCACCACGCTGACGACGGCCTCCGGGCTGTCCAGCCGGGGCTGGTGTCCGGCCGGGGCGGGGCCCGACGGGTTGTGGAGCGGACCAGAAGCCTGGGACATGGCTGCCTCCTTGCTGCTGTGGGGACGCCCCGACATCGGTGAGGCGTCCGTCAGTTGCAGCGTAGGAGGCGTCCACGACCTCGCAACTCGTCGGGCCGGAGCGGCCCGGGCGGCCGGAGTGGCCGGGCCGGCCGGCGACGGCTACCGTCGACGGAAGATCCGCTTGAGCGCGAACACGATCGCGACGATCAGGCCGATCGCGAAGAGGACGATCAGCAGGATCACCACGATCACCGCGATCCCGAGCTTCTTGAAGAAGCCGCCCTTCTTCTTGGCGGTCTTGGCGTCCTTGCCCGCGGCGAGCTGCTGGGTCCGCTGCTGGGCCTGGGCCTGGGCCGGGGCCTGGGTCCCGACGGTGTCCCCGCCAGCGGCCGCGGCGGGCGCGGCGGCCACCGTACGGACCGTCACGGGGGCGGCCTGGGCCGCGGTCTGCTGGCCCAGCAGCAGAGCGGCCAGCAGCAGAGCGGGCACGGCCCCTGCGATGCGGCGTATGTTCACGATCTCTTCCTCGGGTCCTTCGTAAGCGTCGGTGGATCCGGCTCCCCGGCCGGTCCGGCCCGAGGCTACTGGAGACGGAGGTGGAGGTAGGGCAGCAGTCCACGCTCCAGCAGAGCGGTCCGCCAGGCCTCGCGGGCCCGCTTGAGCTCTTCGGACTGGCCCGACGCCGGGGTGTCCGACTGGGCGGCCCGGCGGCGGGCCGCGGTGGTGAGCAGCCCGACGACACCGGCGATGACGCAGATCCCGGCGACCACGACGGCCGCCCAGCCCGCGGTGAGCAGTGAGTCGGCCAGGTGGCGCTGGGACTGGGCCAGTCCCAGCGCGTACCCGAGGAGCAGCAGGATCGCCGCGGCGGTGCCGGTGAGCAGCGGGACCAGGACGGCGAGTACGCCCATCAGACCGCCCGCCCAGTCCTGGTCGATGCTGCGCGGGGCGTCCGGGGCGGCGCTCCCGGCCGCGCCGCGCACCCGCAGGTACTCCAGGTACTCGTCGGCGGCGGCGGCCGCGATCTCGCCGGTCGCCGTCCGGGCGAGGGCCTGGAGCCGCTCGGGGCAGAGGTCCGGGTTCCGTCGCAGCGCGTCCCGGATCTCCGGTCGGGCCAGGGCCTGGCGGAGGGCCAGTTCGAAGTCGGCCCGGTCCTGCTGGGACAGGTTGCTCAGCTGTGGCGGGCGGTTGAGTCGGTCCATGCGTTCCCCCGAAGTCATGGAGGTGAAGGGAGTGACCGTCGGCCTGTCCTGGCCCGCCGGTCCGCTCAGACGTTGACGCCGTAGTCCAGGGCGATGCCGCGCAGGCCGGAGGCGTAACCCTGGCCGATGGCACGGAACTTCCAGTCGGCGCCGAGGCGGTACAGCTCGCCGAAGACCATCGCGGTCTCGGTGGAGGCGTCCTCGGTCAGGTCGTAGCGGGCGATCTCGCTGCCGGTGGCCTGGTCGACCACGCGGATGAAGGCGTTGCGGACCTGGCCGAAGTTCTGCCCGCGGGTGTCGGCGTCGTAGATGGAGACCGGGAAGACCACCTTGGCGACCCCGGCCGGAATGGCCGTCAGGTCGACCTTGATCTGCTCGTCGTCGCCACCGCCGCCGCCGGTGAGGTTGTCGCCGCTGTGCTCGACCGAACCCTCGGGGCTGCGCAGGTTGTTGAAGAAGACGAAGTGCTGGTCGCTGAGCACCCGGCCGGCCTCGGTGCAGAGCAGCGCGCTGGCGTCGAGGTCGAAGTCGGCGCCGGTGGTGGAGCGGACCTCCCAGCCGAGGCCGACGATGACGGCCGTCAGGCCCGGGGCCTCCTTGGTCAGCGAGACGTTGCCGCCCTTGGAGAGCGTGACTCCCATGATGCCCCTCCTGGAGTTCCTGGTGCCGGTCCGGCAGGTGCGGACCTCGGCGGTGCGGCCGCATCTGGAACGGCCGGCCCGGTCAATGAATCTACATCAGTGTAGAGATAGCGAGAATGCAACGACGGGAGAATTGTTTTGCCGGGCCTTGGGGCGGTGTCGGCCCTGGTCGGCGGTGCCCGGCAGGCAGCGCGGCGGGCCTCGGCCGGGCGGTGGGCATCAGCCGTACGACAGCTTGCTGCACGGGTCGTCGGCGGCGGAGCGGGCCGCGTCGCTGACGCTGGTCGGCAACGGTCCGGGCGGAACGGCGGCGGCGCTCGTGCCCCCGCCGTCCGAGGAGGCGAAGTCCCGGCCGAGGATCAGGCTGATACCCGGGTGGTTGACCGCCTCCAGCCGGGAGCCGGGGAAGAGCTGGGCCACCGTCTGCGCCCCGTCCTTCTCGCCGCTGCCGTACTCGACCGTGGTGGTGGCGTGGTCCCGGTCGGCGGCGTTGGCCTTGCCGGTGACCGTGAAGTCGGCCCCTTCCAGCAGGCTCGCGGCCTTGGTGCTCAGACCCGGTGCGGTGGTGCCGTTGTAGACCGTGACCGCGATCCCCGTGCCCTTCGCGGCGGGCGCGGCGGCCGCGGGCGGTGCGGTGGGGGTGCCCCCGGGGCCGGGAGAGCTCGACGCGCCGCCGCCGGCGTCCTGGCCGTCGAGCGTGCGGTCGGCCTTCAGCGCCGCCCAGAGCTGGTCGATGTCGGGGTGTATCAACGAGACCCGGGCGCCGTTGTACCTCCACGGTGCGGTGAGGAACTTGATGTTCTTCAGGTCGATGTCCTTCAGCGACATCGCGAAGGCGAGCAGCTTGTCCGCCGAGCCGAGCCCCGGGTCCACGGTCAGCGACTTGGTGGCCGCGTCGGCGAGCGGGAGCAGGGTGGTCGGGTTCATCCCCTGGCTCTTCACGGTCTTGGCCAGCGAGGAGAGGAAGGCCTGCTGACGCTGCATCCGGCCGATGTCCGAGCCGTCGCCGATGCCGTGCCGCACCCGTACGTAGTCCAGCGCCTGCTGGCCCGACACCTTCTGCGGACCCTTGGCGAAGATCTGCTTGCCCTTGTGGCCCAGGTTGGGGTTGAGGTCGCCCTCGTGGACGTCGTTCGGGACGCAGACGTTCACCCCGCCGACCGCGCTGGTCATCGCCGCGAACCCGGTGAAGTTCACCACCACCGTGTGGTCCATCCGCAGGCCGGTCAGCTTCTCGATGGTGTTCTGGGTGCAGGCCGGGTTGCCCTGCGCGGTGTCGCCCACCGCGAAGGCGCTGTTGAACATGGCGTTGGTCTGCGGTGCCGTCCACTTCCCGTCCGCCTTGCACGGGGGGATGTCCACCAGCGAGTCGCGCGGGATCGAGACGCCCACCGCGTGCTTGTGGTCGGCGTAGACGTGCAACAGGATCGTGGTGTCCGAGCGGGCTCCGATGTCCCCGCCGCCGCCGAGGTCCTTGTTGCTGCCGTCGCGCGAGTCCGAACCGATCAGCAGCACGTTCACCGGGGTGTTGCCGTTGGCGTCCGGGGCGGCCGCCGGCGGGCGGTCCGCGCTGAGGCCGCCGCCGTCGAAGGTGTTGATGTTGGCGTTCAGCCGGTAGTAGACCCCGGCGGTGCCGAGGATCACCAGCGAGAGCGTCGCGGCGCCGGCCCACAGGGCGATCTTCCTCTTGCCGCGCCGTGGCTTCGGGGCCGGGCCGTCGGGTATCCCGGGGCGGCCCTCGGGGGCGGGTCGGCTGCGTGGAGGCGTACGCGAATCCGAGCCGGTCATGCGCGCAACCTTTCGCGGCGGGGTGCGGAGTGAATCGCCGCGCGGGCGGCGCGCAGGCGTGGCCGGCGCGGTGCGGACGGGCGAGGGCGGCGGGCAGGCTCGACGATGGGCCCCCCGATTTTCTTCTACAGTGGTGTAGAAGACGAGCGAAGCATACAAAGCCGACACGGTGAAGTCACCCCGGCCGGTTCCACCAAGGGGTGTGACGCGGCGTCGGGCGCCGTGGCGGGCAGCCCTGGCCCCACCGTGCGCCGGGCTCCGGGGGCGCCCGCCTGGGCTCCGGGTCGGCCCGTGGTCCGAACCCGCTCAGTAGGATGGAGGCCGCGCCCCGCCCGGCGGCGCCGCGGCGGCGGAGGGATGAGGTCATCGCCATGGACGAGGAGCTGAACGCACCGGCGAGGGACCCCAGGGTGCGCCGTCGCGGGCAGGGTGAACTGGAGGCCCAGGTGCTCGCCGTCCTGCGCGAGGCGCCGGCCCCCGCGACCGCGAGCTGGGTCCAGGAACGCCTCGACGGGGACCTCGCCTACACCACGGTGATGACCATCCTCTCCCGGCTGCACGCCAAGAACGCCGTCTCCCGCACCAGGTCCGGGCGCTCCTATCGCTGGCTCGCCGCCGCCGACGCCGCCGGACTCGCCGCACTGCGGATGCGCAGGGTGCTCGACGGCGAGGACGATCGCGACGCAGTGCTGGCCAGCTTCGTCAGCGCCCTCCTCCCGCACGACGAGGACCTGCTGAGGGCCCTGCTCGACAGCGCCGCGGAGGACGGCACCGGCTGAGCGGGGCGAACCGCCCGCATTCCTCCGCGTCGCGCGGCCGTTGACGGCTTGTTCGGGCACGTGGGGTGCTCGGCGGGCGTCGCGGGCCCGTGGTGTGCGCGGCAGGGCCGGCGCTTCGGCGGGGCGCCACGTGGGAAGCTGGACGGTGTGAAGCTCATCGACTTCGTGCTCAACGTGCTCTGGCTGGTCTTCTGCGGGATCTGGATGGCCATCGGCTATGCCGTCGCCGGGATCGTCTGCTTCGTGCTCGTCGTGACCATCCCGTTCGGCATCGCCAGCTTCCGGATAGCCGGGTACGTGCTGTGGCCGTTCGGGCGGACGACGGTGGAGCGGCCCGACGCCGGGGCGGGGTCGTTCATCGGCAATGTGATCTGGTTCGTCTTCGCGGGCTGGTGGCTGGCGATCGGGCACCTGGTGACCAGCATCCCGCTGTTCCTGTCGATCATCGGGATCCCGTTCGGCTGGGCCAACCTGAAGCTGATCCCGATCTCGCTGATGCCGCTCGGGCGCGAGGTGGTCTCCACCGACGAGCGCTTCGGCGGGCGCTGAGGCGACGGGCCGGGCGCGCCGGGGCCTCCCGGAGCAGGTTCGGTACGGTGGGGCGCCCCGTTCCACCGAAGGAAGAAGACGCCGCCGTGCCCACCTGGCGCCGTACGCTGACCGCCGCCGGCATCACCGAGGCGCCGGTGCGCGCGGTCTACACCGCCGCCGCCCGACGGGTGGTGCGGCGGGAACAGGCCCCTTACCTGGCACTGCGGTTGCTGGCGGAACCCGCGCTGGTGCCGCACCTGGTCGCCGGGTTGGCGTTCATGAACCTGGTGGACGACGTGGCCGAGAGCGGCCCGGTCGAACAACGGGCCGGAAACCTCCGGGAGTTGGGCGAGCGCACGATGCGGGCGCTGTCCCGCGGGCGCAGTACGGAGCCGGTGCTGGCGGCGTACGCGCACGCGGTGGCCGAGCGGGGGCTGCCGACCTCCTGGGTGTCGGCCTTCCTGGACGGGGCGGCCGCCGTCGAGGCGTCCTTCACCGGCTTCGGCACCGAGGACGACTACCGGGCGTACCTGGACGACTACGCCTGCCCCGGTCTGCTGGTCTTCGCCGGGCTGCAGTACCGGGGCGGGCCGGACGCGCAGGAGGCGGCCGGCTGGCGGCGGTTCGTGGACGCGGCGCAGCGGGTGGACTTCCTGGCCGACCTCGCCGGGGACCTGCGGGAGGGCCGGCTCTGCATCCCGCGCGATCAGCTGGACCGGCACGGGGTCACCCGGGCCGAGCTGGAGCAGGGCGTGGACAGCGGCGCGGTGCGGGCGCTGCTGGCCGAACTGCGCGGGCAGGCGGGAACGGCGCTGGACGCGGCCCGGGACGTGGTCGGGCTGAGCGCGCCCGGACTGCGGCCGGTGGGGCGAGCGATGATCGAGTTGATGGAGTGCCAGTTGCGTGCGGTCGAACGCGCGGGGGCGGGGGCGCTCCGGCGGGACGTGGGGTACGGGGTGGTGGCGCCGCTGCGGGTGCTGGCGCGGGCGCGGCGAACCTCCAGGTGAGCGTCGGCACCCTGCATTCGCCCGCACCCGCCCGTCCCTGTCCCGCCCCGGGAACTCCGGTCGGCCGAACTCCCCGGGGCGGGACGTCAGTCGGTGGGCGGCAGTGCCTCGCGCAGCGCGCGGAACTCCGCCGCCAGCCCGTCCAGCGTGTAGTGGGCGTTCAGGCCACTGGGGTTGGGCAGCACCCACACCTCGGTGTCGCCGATCCGCTCCGGCTGCCGGCCGATCCGGGTGCGCGGCCTGCCGAAGGCGGTCCGGTACGCGCCGATCCCCAGCACGGCCAGTACCCGGGGCCGCAGGTGCTCCACCCGCTCCACCAGCGCCGCGCCGCCCTGCCGGTACTCCTCGGTGGTCAGTTCGTCCGCCTTGGCCGTGGTGCGCGCGACGACGTTGGTGATGCCCAGGCCGAGTGCGAGCAACTCCCGCTGCTCGTCCGGCCGGAACTGGCGCGGGGTGAATCCCGAGCGGTGCAGCGCGGGCCAGAACCGGTTGCCGGGACGGGCGAAGTGGTGACCGGTGGCGCCCGACCAGAGACCGGGGTTGATCCCGCAGAACAGCACCCGCAGTCCGGGGGCGGTGACGTCCGGGATGGTGGTGTCCTGGGCGGCGGCGAGCTGCTCGGGGGTGGGGCGGATCGGCTTGGTCACCGGGTCAGTCTGCCGGGCCGGGACCCGGCACCGCCGAGCGGCCCCGCATTCCCGGGACTTGGTTCCGGATGTCCTGACTCGGCCGGAACTTGGCAGAAGATCTAATAAATAGTCAGTTCGAATATTCCTGTGGCCCGTTATGCCGTAAGTAGCGCAGAATGACTGAGTGTCATACGAACTCAGAGCGCTGATCGCCTCGGTCGAACTGGCCAATGTAGTGGCCGCGGAGGTCCGGCTCGCGCGGGCTGTGCAGCTGCAGCAGGAGCTGGCCCTGATCCCGCTGACCGCCGAACTCCTCGACTCCCTAGACCAGCCCGAGGGCGCGGTGGTGGCGGGCTTCACCTTCTTCCCCCGGGGGTTCGAGCGCAGGCTGAACGCGTGGTCCAAGGCCGGCCCGATCGCCTGTGTCGAGGCCGACTACTTCGGCGGCCGGGGCAGCCAGCAGGGCGCGGTCTGGCTGGACGGGAAGATCGAACTCGGCCCGGTCGGCATAGCGGTCGGTGAGCCCTTCCCGGCCGAAGGCAGTCCGATGTCCCAGGTGCTGCGCCGCCTCGGCGCCCACCGCTCGTGCGGGGCGGACGAGTTCGAGGCGGTCGGCCTCGGCAGGCACCGGCACACGGAGGGCTGGCTGGAGCGCTGACCCGGGCGGCGGGGCGGCCTGTGCTACGGGCGGATCGGCGGGGGCCGGTCTGACGCGCCGGTGCCGGCCGGAGCCCCAGGGGGTCCAGGAGCGTGCCGTGCCCGGCATCCGGCCGGAAGGGGGTGGGCACACCGAGGGCGCAGGCTGTGGTCAGCACTGCGCCCTCGGTGTGCCCCGGCCGGGCGAAAACCAGCGTTTTCGCAGGCCCAGGCCCTGCTTAGCGGTAGTTCACGAACTGGATCGCGAAGTCGAGGTCCTTGCCCTTGAGCAGCGCCTGGACCGTCTGCAGGTCGTCCCGGCTCTTCGAGGTGACCCGCAGCTCGTCGCCCTGGACCTGGGCCTTGACCCCCTTGGGGCCCTCATCGCGGATGATCTTCGCGACCTTCTTGGCATCGTCCTGGGAGATGCCCTCCTTCACGTTCGCGAAGATCTTGTACTCCTTGCCGGAGAGCTGCGGGTCGCCCGCGTCCAGCGCCTTGAGCGAGAGCCCACGCTTGATGAACTTGCTCTGGAGCACGTCCAGGATGGCCTTGACCCGCTCCTCGCCGTTGGCCTTCATCTCGATCTTCTCGCCCGACCGGCTGATCTCGGCGCCGACGTTCTTGAAGTCGAAGCGGGTGGCGATCTCGCGGGAGGTCTGGTTGATCGCGTTGTCGACCTCCTGCCACTCGACCTTCGAGACGATGTCGAAACTGGAGTCGGCCATGTGTGTTGGTCTCCTTGATGCTCTGGCTTCACGGTCCGCCCCCGCCCGCGCGGAGCAGGTGCCGCCCCAGCCTATCCAGCGCCGCACCCGCCCGCCCGCGACAGCCACGCGGTGCCGGCGACAGCCACGCGGTGCCGGGATCGCTTCCGGGCCCGCCGGGTTCCCGACGGCCGCCCACCGAGTGGCGAACCACCCCCATCCATCAGGTATGGTTTACCAAGTCGAACGGGGCGAACCCCGGGAGGCGAAAATCCTGGCTGGTTGCCCGAGCGGCCAAAGGGAGCAGACTGTAAATCTGTCGCGCAAGCTACGCAGGTTCGAACCCTGCACCAGCCACAGGATAGAGAAACGGCCCCTGATCTGCGGAAACGCGGATCAGGGGCCGTTTCTCGTCGTGCGGCGTCGTGCGGCGTCGTACCGCCGCGAAGGCCGTCACGGCAGGTGCTCGGGGCCGGGGCCGCACCGGGGTGGCGGCTCCCGGCCGGGGAGGGTCAGGCCTGGGTCGCGGCGAAGCGGGCCGAGACGTCCTGCCAGTTGACGACGTCCCAGAGGCGGGTGACGTAGTCCGGGCGGACGTTCCGGTACTGCAGGTAGTACGCGTGCTCCCAGGCGTCGAAGGCGAGCAGCGGGGTGGTGCCCTGGCCGACGTTGCCGTGGTGGTCGTAGACCTGCTCGACGATCAGGCGCTTGCCCAGCGGCTCCCAGGAGAGGATGCCCCAGCCGGATCCCTGGACGCCGACGGTGGCGGTGGTGAGTTGCTTCTGG
The DNA here is from genome assembly GCF_055579945.1 of Kitasatospora sp. NPDC032150. Classification (NCBI taxonomy): domain Bacteria; kingdom Bacillati; phylum Actinomycetota; class Actinomycetes; order Kitasatosporales; family Streptomycetaceae; genus Kitasatospora; species Kitasatospora sp. NPDC032150. Next base: position 126,625 of record NZ_JBVIMH010000004.1, read on the forward strand.
AAGGCCTCGAAGCTGCCGAAGTGCTCGGTGACGGCGTCGGCGAGGGCGCCCTCGGGGCGGTCGCCGCCTTCGGGGGAGAGGTTCTGCCAGAAGAGCGAGTGCAGGACGTGGCCGGAGAGGTGGAAGGCGAGCGTCTTCTGCAGGCCGACCAGGCCGCCGAACTGCTCCTTGTCGCGGGCCTCGGCGAGCTGCTCGACGGTGTCGTTGGCGCCCTTGACGTATGCGGCGTGGTGCTTGGAGTGGTGCAGTTCGAGGATCTCCGCCGACATCGCGCGCTCCAGCGCGGAGTAGTCGTACGGAAGGTCGGGGAGCGTGTACTGAGCCATGGTTGAGAGAGCTCCTAGTCGCTGTGGTTCAGCTGTGCTGCACAGATGTTCGCCGTGCCCGGCCAACACTATTGCGTATAGCTTGCAATTACATCTGAATGGCAGGAGAGTGTTGCCCCGGGGGTGGGCGGCCAGTCAGCCTCCCCGCTGAAGATCGTTCCGGCGTACTGTCGGGGGGCCTTCGCCTGAGCTGATCGTCTTCCCAACCGGCGCCCGCCGGGACACCCGGCCGCTCGCCCCCGCACCCGGTGCGTGCTCCTCGGGGTCCGCCGTCGACGGCCGATCCGTCCACGCGCCGTCAGGGCCGCGTAGGGATCCCCCGCCGCCCCGTCAGGGCTTCGTCAAGGGCGATCGCGCCGCCCGTCGCCGCTGCTTCGCTGGGAGGGACCGAGCCGGAGGGCCGGGCCGGAGCGAGTGGAGGGCGGAGATGGAGCACAGCCGGGAGTACGGCGCGCAGCGCCGTCTGGTGGTCGGCGTCAGCGGATCCCTGGGCAGCCTGGCCGCGCTGCACCAGGCCGTCGCCGAAGCCCGCCGTACCGATGCCGAGGTGCTCGCCGTCCTGGTCTGGGAGCCGCCGGGCGGGGAGCACGGATACCGGCGCTCGCCCTGCCCGCCGCTGATCTCGGCCGTCCGGGCCGCCGCGGTCGGCCGGCTGCGCACCGCGCTGGACGAGGCCTTCGGCGGTGCGCCGGCCGACCTCGGGGCGCGCTTCCGGTCCGAGGTGGTCCGCAGTGAACCCGGTTTCGCCCTGGTGCGGTTGGCGGACCGGCCGGGCGACGTCCTGGTGATCGGCGCCGGAGGCGGCAGCCGACTGCGCCCCTCGGTCGCCCGGTACTGCCTGCGGCACGCCACCTGCCCGGTGCTCGCGGTGCCCAGGCCCGAGCTCCAGCGCGAGCTGGAGCACCGCCGGTACTGGCCGCTCCGCGGCCTCGGCGACCTCCGTGCGCTCTGGCACCCGCGGACGCCCGAAACGGTCGAGGACTTCGAACTCGCCTTCCGGCGCTGAGGGGTGTGCCGTGCGGCTGTACCGGGCCAGGCCCGGTAGCCACTGGTACCGTCCGGTCACCTTCCGGCTGGCGCTGGACATGTCGATGGCGCTCGGGCTCGTCGGCGGTGCCGCACTGGCCGGGGCGCTCGCCGGGGTGGGGGAGTTGCGGCCGAGCTGGTTCGCGCTGGGCGCGTACGCCGTGCTCTGCGGCGTACTGGGTACGGTCTCGCGCCCGCTGGCAGCACCGATGATCGCCGGAGCCGGCTGGCTGTTCTACGACGGCTTCGTCGTCCACCGCTTCGCCGAGCTCGGCTGGGCGGGCCTGGGGACCGAACCGGCCCGCTTCGCGTTCCTCGCCGCCGCCGCCCTGGTCGGCTCGCTCCCGGCCGCCCTCCCGCGCCGCCGGATACGCGTCACCCGGCTCGCCCTGCCCGGGTAGGTCCGGCGGGGCGAGCGAACCCTCGGGGGTGCGCCAGCGCGGGGCCTCCCACCCGCCTCCTCGAACCCCGACGCGCGACCCGCGCGCTCCGGTCCGGTCCGCGCGCTCCGGTCCGGTCCGGTCCGCGCGCTCCGGTCCGGTCCGGTCCGGCCCGGCCCGGAGCGGGCGCCCGTCCGCCCTGCCCCCGACCGGCTCTCCGGCGCTGTGCCCCGCCCGCCCCCTGCTCCCCGCGCCCGTGACGGCACGTCCGCTCGCGCGTCGAGGCGCGCCGCCGGCGCGCGAGCGGACACGCCGTCAACACCGCGTCAGTTCGCCCGGTCGGAGCGTCAAGAAGGCGTCAGGAGAAGCTGTCCGCGCCCCGGCCCCGGCCACGATCGGAGCACACCGAACAATGGAGGTCAGGCCGATGCCCGGCACCGACATGGCGCGCCCGGCGGGTTTCCTCGCCGAGGACGAGGAGCCGCCTGATACCGGCGCCCCGCACGAGGACGCGCACTCCCGCGACAAGCTGACCGTCCTCGGCGGCCTGGCAGCCCTGTCGCTGGACGCGATGGCCTCGGTGGCGTACGGCCCAGAGTCGATCGTGCTGGTGCTGGCCGCCGCGGGGGCGTACGGCCTCGGGTTCACGCTTCCGGTCACCGTCGCCATCGCCGTGCTGCTGGCCGTGCTGGTGGCCTCCTACCGGCAGGTGATCGCCGCCTTCCCGGACGGCGGTGGCTCGTACGCGGTCGCCAAGGCGCACCTCGGCCGCCGGGCCGCGCTGACCGCGGCCGCCTCGCTGGTCATCGACTACATCCTGAACGTGGCGGTCTCCGTCACCGCCGGCGTCGCCGCGCTGACCTCCGCCGTGCCCGAGCTGTACGACCAGCGGGTCTGGCTCTGCCTGGGCGTGCTGGCCCTGGTCACCGTGGTGAACCTGCGCGGGGTTGCCGAGGCCGCCCGGTGGTTCATGGCCCCGACGGCCGTCTTCGTGCTCTCCATCCTGGCGATCATCGTGGTCGGACTGTTCCGGTCCGCGCCCGCCAGCACCGCGGCCGCCGCCGGACACGCCTCCTCCCTGGCGGACGACGCCACCACGGTCGGCGCGCTGCTGCTGCTCAAGGCCTTCGCGGCCGGCTGCTCGGCGCTGACCGGCGTCGAGGCGGTGGCCAACGCCGTCCCGTCGTTCCGCACGCCCGGGGTCAGACGCGCCCAGCGCACCGAGGTCGCGCTCGGCGCGCTGCTCGGCGTGATGCTGATCGGCCTGGCCGTGCTGATCGGCCGGTTCCACCTCCAGCCGGTCGAGGGCGTCACCGTGCTCGCCCAGTTGGCGGACGCCTCGCTCGGCCACGGCTTCGGCTTCTACCTGGTGCAGTTCTCCACCGTGATCCTGCTGGGACTGGCCGCCAACACCTCCTTCGGCGGACTGCCCGTGCTGATGCACCTGCTGGCCCGGGACAACAACCTGCCGCACGTCTTCGCGCTGCGCTCCGACCACCAGGTGCACCGGCACGGCGTGCTCTTCCTCTCGCTGGTCTCGGCGGTGCTGCTGGTCGGCTCCGGCGGTGACGTCAACAGCCTGGTGCCGCTCTTCTCCATCGGCGTCTTCGTCGGCTTCACCATCTGCCAGGTGGGCATGGTCAGGCACTGGAAGGGCGAGCGCGGGCCCGGCTGGCGCGGCAAGGCCCTGCTCAACGGCTTCGGCGCGGTGCTCACCGGCACCGCCACCGTCGTGGTCACCGGCACCAAGTTCACCGAGGGCGCCTGGGGCATCTGCCTCGCGCTGCCGCTGCTGGTCGCGCTGTTCGAGCTGGTGCACCGCAGCTACGACCGGATCGGCGAGCGGCTGGAGCTGGGCCGCCTGCCGGGCCCGGTGACCCGGCAGCGCTCGCTGGTCCTGGTCCCGGTCACCGCGATCTCCCGGCTGACCAGGGACGCCCTGACGGCCGCGGTCTCGCTCGGCGACGAGGTCATGGCCGTCACCGTGGTGCACACCAGCCCGGACGCCGAGGACCGGCAGGCCGCCGAGGCGCTGCGCCGCGACTGGGAGCTGTGGGAGCCGGGCGTCCCGCTGGTCGAGGTGCCGGACGCGCACCGCAGGCTCGGCGCTCCGCTGGCGGCGTACGTCAACGAGCTCAGCGTGGAACGCTCCTATGAGCGGATCACCGTGTTGATCCCCGAGGTCGAGCCCGCCAAGTTCTGGCAGCGCGCGCTGCAGAACCAGCGCGGCGCGGTGATCGACCGGGCGCTGCGCCGCCGGACCGACGCCGCGGTCTGCCGGCTGCGGCTGCGGATGTAGCGCGGGGGCGACGTAGCTGGAAGCGGGCTGTGAACGGGCTGGAAACCGGCTGGAAGATAACCGTTGCCCCATATCCCGATTACAGCTCGACATCTTGACGGACCCTTAACGCCGGGCCCGCAGACCACTGCGGGCCCGGCTCGAGACGCTCGCGCCAACTACTCCGACCTGGGCAAACACTGCTCCAGTCGGGTGAGTGGGCGGCGTGTCGGGGGCCGTACGGGCCCATTAAGACCTCGTTAGAGCGGCCTACGCTCGCTGCTGTGTTCAACGTGCCCCAGGCGCTGAAGCGCCTTGTGATCGGTAAGGCCATGCGCAGCGAGGAGCTGGGCGAGACGCTGCTGCCCAAGCGCCTCGCCCTGCCGATCTTCGCTTCCGACCCGCTCTCCTCGGTGGCCTACGCCACCGAGGAGATCCTGCTGGTGCTCACCGTCGGTGGCACCGCGTTCCTGTACCTGACCCCGTGGATCGCGGCGGCCGTGGTCGCGCTGATGGCGGTCGTGGTGATGTCCTACCGCCAGGTGGTGCACGCCTATCCGGGCGGCGGCGGCTCGTACGAGGTGGTGACCAGGAACCTCGGGGCCAAGCCGGGCCTGGTGGTGGCGGCGGCACTGCTGGTCGACTACGTGATGACGGTCGCGGTGTCGGTGGCCTCCGGTGTGGACAACATCATCTCGGCGTTCCCGGGCATCGACGACTACCGGGTCCCGATGGCCATCGCCTTCGTGGCGCTGCTCGCCGCGATGAACCTGCGCGGAGTGCGGGAGTCGGGCAAGGCCTTCGCCGCGCCGACGTACCTGTTCATCGGCGGAATCCTGCTGATGATCGTGACCGGCGTGATCAAGATGGCCTTCGGGCACGCACCGGTGGCCGCCAGCGCCCACTACGGCATCGCGCCGATCGACCACAACGACACCCTCAAGGGCATCGGTCTGCTGATGCTCGGTCTGCGCGCCTTCGCCTCCGGCTGCACCGCGCTGACCGGGGTCGAGGCGATCTCCAACGGCGTGCCGGCCTTCCGCGAGCCGAAGGCCAGGAACGCCGCCCGGACCATGAGCGCGATGGGCCTGATCGCCGTGGTGATGTTCGTCGGCGTCACCGTGCTGGCACTGGTCGCCAAGGTGCACAAGACCGACGACAGCTGCCAGCTGGTCGGGTACGTCGGCGACTGCCACAGCTACTCCCAGCCGACCGTGATCGCCCAGCTGGCCGCCGCGGTCTTCGGCGGCGACCACAGCATCCTGTTCTACGTGATCCAGGCGGCCACCGCGCTGGTCCTGGTCCTGGCCGCGAACACCGCCTTCAACGGCTTCCCGCTGCTCGGCTCGATCCTCGCCCAGCACAGCTACCTGCCCCGGCAGATGCACACCCGGGGCGACCGGCTGGCCTTCTCGAACGGCATCATCGCACTGGCCGTGGTCAACATCGCGCTGCTGTGGGCCTACAAGGCGAACGTCAACAACCTGATCCACCTGTACATCCTGGGCGTGTTCACCTCCTTCACGCTGTCCCAGATCGGCATGGTCCGGCACTGGAACAAGGTCCTGGACGGGGAGACCGACCCCTCGGTGCGCGGCTCGGCCCAGCGCTCCCGGGTGATCAACGCCTTCGGCGCGTTCACCACCGGCCTGGTGCTGGTGATCGTGATGGCCACCAAGTTCACCGAGGGCGCCTGGCTCGCCGTGGTGGCGGCGCTCGTGCTGTTCGCGATGATGCGCGGCATCCGCAAGCACTACGACTCGGTCGCCGAGGAGCTGGCCGTGGACGACCCCCGCGAGGAGGCGGTCCGCCCGTCCAAGGTCCACGGCATCGTCCTGGTCTCCAAGCTGCACCGGCCCACGCTGCGCGCCCTCGGCTACGCCGAGGCGTTCCGCCCGGACGTGCTGGAGGCCGTGACGGTGGCCGTCGACAAGGACGACACCGAGACGTTGGAGGCCAAGTGGGCGGAGTACGGGATCGAGGTCCCGCTGAAGGCGCTGGACTCCCCGTACCGCGAGGTCACCAAGCCGGTCGTCGCGTACGTCCGCTCGATCCGCCGCACCACCCCCAGGGACGCCGTCGCGGTCTTCATCCCCGAGTACGTGGTCGGCCACTGGTGGGAGCACGTGCTGCACAACCAGTCGGCGCTGTGGCTGAAGAGCCGGCTGCTGTTCACCCCCGGTGTGATGGTGATCAGCGTCCCGTGGCAGCTCACCTCGGCCGGGCGGGCCTACCACCCGACCCGCCGCGCCCCCGGCGCGGTCCGCCGCGGTGAGCCGACGGTGCGGTCCGAGCACGAGAAGCTCCCGGCCCCCGAGAACGCCTGAGGCACGGCGCAGGGCCCGCGAAGCCCCGACCGCTAGAACCCGAGGTGAGCGGTCGGGGCTTCGTTCGTCAACGATGCGTCAAGAGCGGGCAGTCGCCCGCCAAGAGCGCGTAAGCGCGGCCGGTGGCTGGCCCTGTCGGCGGATAGCCTCGTGGCCGAGAGCCGGCGCTGCTCCGTGGGGGTGCCGCAGCCGGCCGCGCGGTGGGCGTGGGGGCCCACCGGCCGCGATGCCCGTTCGGGCAGTTGGGGGCGCCGCCGTACCGGGGAGACGAGTCACGCGTACGGCGGCTGCCCGGGCCGGCGCCTCCACGGCGCATTCCGGCGGCGCGAGGAGTCGGTTCGCGCGCCGGGGCTCACGAAGCGGTGGAGTCCGGGACGGCTCCCGGCGCCGGCGGTCAGTCGGGGCCGCACTGGCGGGGCAGTGTGAGGGCCACGGTGTCCGCGAACTCGCGGACCGCGCTGGTGCGGCTGACGATCCGTCCGCAGTGCACGACGAGGCGGCTGTGCCCACCCGCCAGCGCCCCGGCGACGCTGTCGCCGCGTACCGCGAGCAGCTCGGCGGGGAAGCCCGCGTCCACCCGCACCGGAGGCAGCCCGAGGGTGATCCTGGCCTGGTTGCTGACCGCCTCGTACGCGGCCTGGGCATCGAGCGCGCCACCCGCCGCGAGCAGGTACGCGGACTCCAGCGGGTCGGCCCGGCCGACCGGATTGCTGAGGTCGCGCAGGGCGCCGCTGCCGGCTGTGAGCGGGATCCGGGCATCGGTCAACTCCCGCACCAGTGAAGGGCGCAGGCCGGTCGGCGGGCCTTCGAGCCCGGTGCAGCAGCCGTTCTGCGGCAGGCAGACCAGCCGGATGCCGCCGGCGGCCAGTACGGTGGCCGAGCCGGGCGTCAGCGCGCTGCACGGACCGAGCGCGACCCGTGGTCGCAGTGGGGCCAACAGGCCGGTGATCCGGGCGAGTTGGGCGGTGTCGGCGGCGTCGGTGTGCAGGTCGACCGCGCAGTCGGCCTCGCGGGCGGCCTCCAGCAGCACCTGGACGTAGCCGACCGGGTCGGGATCGAGGTCGGGGCAGCCCCCGGCGGCGGTCGCACCGAGTCTGAGGGCCTCGCGCAGCTGGGCGCGCCCGTCGGCCCCGGCGAGGCCGGTGAGCAGTCGGGGCATGGCGACCGTCTGGAGTTCGGCGAGCCCGCGCAGGGCCTGCCGGGCGGCGAGGACGGCCTCCAGTCGACGCAGGCCGTGGACGTCGCCGATCCGGACGTGGGTGCGCTGCGCGGTCGCGCCGTAGCCGAGCGAGGTGAGGGCGGCCTCGGTGACCCGGCGGACCAGGGCCGCCGAGCCCTCCGGGGGCGGGGCGGCCGGCGTGGCGGAGAAGGCGGCGTCGTGGTGGGCGTGCGCCTCGGCCGGGGCGGGCAGGAGCACGTAGCCGCCCAGGTCGATCCGGGCGCCGGTGGTGGCGGTCGGGGTGCCCGGGAGGGCGGGGAGCGGGCCGAGGCTGCCGCTGGTGCCGACGGCCTGGATCCGGTCGCCGCTGATCCGCACGTCCACGATCCGGCCGTCGGCCAGCTTGGCGCCGGTGAGCAGCAGGACCGGGCCGTGGCTGAGCGGCCCCTCGGGCCCGGGGCGGGGGGAGGAGGGCGGCTGACCGGCCCGCCCGGCCCCGGGGCCGTCGGCGGGTGTGCTGTCAGCGCTCATCGGCCGGCTCCTCGCTGTCCGGCGGCCCAGGGGCGCCCCGCGAGCCGCAAGATCACTGAGGGTCGAGCCTATGGGGAGTGGCGCCGGGGCGCTCGGAGGCGGGCAAAAGTCGTATCGGGTCGGGCCGTGGGTTCCCAGGCGGCACTCGAACGCGAGTCTGGGATCGAAGCGTCCGTCCGGAGTGCCGACCTGGGATCTTCTGCGTCGGATGCGGATTTCACCTCTGGCCCGGAACCGTGTAATGTCTTCCTCGTTCGCCCCTATAGCTCAGTCGGTAGAGCGTCTCCATGGTAAGGAGAAGGTCAACGGTTCGATTCCGTTTGGGGGCTCTGGTGAGAGGGCTCACGCCTCGGTGTGAGATCTGATCATCTAAGCGGTGTAGCTCAGTTGGTAGAGCAAGCGGCTCATAATCGCTGTGTCACCGGTTCAAGTCCGGTCACCGCTACCCGCGTAGTCGATCGGGAGATCGAACTCCCGATCGGCTACTCTTGTTGTGTTCTTATTCGTTGTCCAAGGAAGGCACTCCCGTGGCTGCCACCGACGTCCGCCCGAAGATCACGCTGGCCTGCGTGGAGTGCAAGGAGCGGAACTACATCACCAAGAAGAACCGGCGCAACGACCCGGACCGTCTTGAGATGAAGAAGCACTGCCCCCGCTGCAACTCGCACACCGCGCACCGCGAGACCCGCTGACCCAGCAGGGCGTCGTCGGGCCTGTGTGACAAAGGCTCTTGGCTCCAGGCCGCATCCCGCAAGGGGCGCGGCCTGGGGCTTTTTGCGTTGCTCCCGCACGGCCCCCACAGGTCGTGAAAAGTTCTGATCAGTAGTCGGAGGAGTTGCCCATGGCGCTCGACCCCTCGTTCATCGGGCGGACGTACCCGCCCACCCCGCCGTACGAGGTCGGCCGGGAGAAGATCCGCGAGTTCGCCGTCGCGATCGGCGACGCCAACCCGGCTTACACCGACCCCGAGGCGGCCAAGGCGCTCGGCTACCCGGACGTGATCGCCCCGCCGACCTTCCCGTTCGTGATCACGTACCAGGCCGCGGCGCAGGTGGTCAACGATCCGGAGCTGGGTCTGGACTTCTCCCGGGTGGTGCACGGCGACCAGAAGTTCGCCTACACCCGCCCGGTGCGGGCCGGTGACCGGCTGGCGGTCACCGTGACCATCGACTCGATCAAGTCGCTGGCGGGCAACGACGTCCTGTCGGTCCGCGGCGAGGTGCACGACGACAGTGGCGAGCACGTGGTCACCGCGTTCATGACGCTGGTGGCGCGGGCCGCGGACGAGGCGGGGGAGTAGCAGCCATGGCGATCAGCTTCGACGAGGTCGCGGTCGGCACCGAGCTGCCGGCCCGGTCCTTCCCGGTCACCCGGGCCACCCTGGTCCGCTACGCGGGCGCCTCGGGCGACTTCAACCCGATCCACTGGAACGAGAAGTTCGCGCTGGAGGTCGGCCTGCCCGACGTCATCGCGCACGGCATGTTCACCATGGCCGAGGCCGCCCGGGTGATCACCGACTGGGTCGGCGACCCGGGCGCGGTGGTCGAGTACGGCGTGCGGTTCACCCGGCCGGTGCCGGTGCCCAATGACGGCGTCGGCGCGGTGATCGAGGTCACCGGCAAGGTCGCGGCCCTGCTGGAGGACCGGCGGGTGCGGGTCGACCTGGTGGCGACCAGCGGCGGCCAGAAGGTGCTCGGGATGTCCCGGGCCGTGGTCCAGCTCGCCTGATCGGGGCGCAGGCCGGGGCCCGGGGGCGCTGCACCGCCTCCCCGGGCCCCGGTGCCGTCCGACCTGCCCGCCGCTACCGAGCCGCGGCCGCGCCGGGCGGCCGCGCCACCGTCCGGGTTCCGGGTCGAGGCGGGCGGAGGTCGGGCGAGCAGCCCGGGGGCACCCCTTAGTCTGGAGCGCGTGCTTGTAGAACACGACGCCCCGCTCGCCCCGCTGACCACCCTCCGGCTCGGCGGCCCGGCCCGCCGTCTGGTCACCGCCACCACCGACGCCGAGGTCATCGCCACCGTCCGGGAGGCCGACGGAGCCGGTGAGCCGCTGCTGGTCATCGGCGGCGGCTCCAACCTGGTGATCGGGGACGCCGGGTTCGACGGCACCGTGCTGCGGATCGCCACCGGCGGCTTCGAGCTGGACGGCGCCACCCTGGAACTCGCCGCCGGCGAGGTCTGGGCGGACGCCGTGGCCCGTACGGTCGACAAGGGGCTGGCGGGCATCGAGTTCCTGGCCGGCATCCCCGGCTCGGCCGGGGCCACCCCGGTGCAGAACGTCGGCGCGTACGGCCAGGAGGTGGCGAACAGCGTCACCGAGGTCGTCGCGTACGACCGCGCGGCCGGTGAGACGGTCACGCTGAGCGGCGCCGAGTGCGCGTTCTCCTACCGGCACAGCCGTTTCAAGGCGCAGCCCGACCGCTACGTGGTGCTCCGGGTGCGGTTCGCCCTGGAGGACGCCGCCGGGCAGTCCTCGCCGGTGAAGTACGCCGAGGTGGCGAAGACCCTGGGGGTCGAGGCCGAGCAGCGGGTCGACCTGCGGACGGCGTACGAGACGGTGCTGCGGCTGCGGGCGGGCAAGGGCATGGTGCTGGACCCGGCGGACCACGACACCTGGTCGGCGGGCTCCTTCTTCACCAACCCGATCCTGACGGCCGACCAGTTCGCCGCGTTCCGGGCCAGGCTCGACGGGCGCACCGCCCCCGCCTACCCCGCGCCGGACGGCTGCACCAAGACCTCCGCCGCCTGGCTGATCGACCAGGCCGGCTTCGGCAAGGGCTGGGGCCGCGGGCCGGCCACCCTGTCCACCAAGCACACCCTGGCGCTGACCAACCGGGGCGGCGCGACCACCGAGGACCTGCTGGCGCTGGCGCGGGCGATCCGGGACGGCGTGCGAGACGCCTTCGGCGTGGAGCTGGTCAACGAGCCGGTGATGGTGGGCGTGAGCCTGTAGCAGGCGCTCCGGCGGCCGGCGAAGCCGCCGGCCGCTACTGGGTCAGCCAGGCGTCGATGTCGGCCAGCAGCACCTTCTGGACGTCGTCGGGAGCGCGCGAGCCGCGGACGGACTGGCGGGCCAGCTCGGCGAGTTCCTGGTCGGTGAAACCGTGGGCGGTGCGGGCCAGTTCGTACTGGTCGGCCAGGCGGGAGCCGAACAGCAGGGGGTCGTCGGCACCGAGGGCGAGTGGGACGCCGGCGTCGAAGAGCCGTCGCAGCGGGACCTGCTCGGCGTGCTCGTAGACGCCGAGCGCGACGTTGGAGGCGGGGCAGACCTCGCAGGTGATCTGGCGGTCGGCCAGGCGCTGCACCAGCCGGGGGTCCTCGGCCGACCGGACGCCGTGGCCGATCCGGCTGGCGCCCAGGTCGTCCAGGCAGTCCCGGACGGACTCGGGTCCGGCGAGCTCGCCGCCGTGCGGGGCGGCCAGCAGCCCGGCCTTGCGGGCGATCGCGAAGGCCCGGTCGAAGTCCCTTGCCAGACCGCGCCGTTCGTCGTTGGAGAGGCCGAATCCGACCACGCCCCGGTCGGCGTGGCGGACGGCCAGCCGGGCGAGGGTACGGGCGTCCATCGGTGACTTCATCCGGTTCGCGGCGACCAGCACCCGGATGCCCACCCCGGTCCGCTCGGAGGCGTCCTTGACGGCGTCCAGGATCAGTTCCAGGGCCGGGATCAGGCCGCCGAGGCGCGGGGCGTACGAGGTCGGGTCGACCTGGATCTCCAGCCAGTGGGAGCCGTCCCGGCGCTCGTCCTCCGCGGTCTCCAGGACCAGCCGCCGGATGTCCTCCTCGTCGCGGAGCACCGAGCGGGCGGTGTCGTACAGCCGCTGGAAGCGGAACCAGCCGCGCTCGTCGGTGGCCCGCAGCTTCGGCGGCCGGCCCGAGCTCAGCGCTTCGGGCAGGCGGACGCGGTGTTTGGCGGCCAGCTCCAGCAGGGTCGCGGGCCGCATCGAGCCGGTGAAGTGCAGGTGCAGGTGGGCCTTGGGAAGCGCCCGTACGTCACGCAGGGGATCCATTCACGAATCCTGCCGCATCGGGGGCGGGAACGGGAAGCGCCCCCTTCAGGTCCCTCGAAGGGATGAAGGGGGCGCCACGCGCGAGGGAGCGTCAGTCGCGGGCCTCGCCCAGCAGCTTCTGCATCCGGCTGACGCCCTCGACCAGGTCGGCGTCGCCGAGTGCGTAGGACAGCCGCAGGTAGCCCGGGGTCCCGAAGGCCTCGCCGGGGACGACCGCGACCTCGGCCTCGTCCAGGATCAGCGCGGCCAGCTCGGCGGAGGTCTGCGGGCGCTTGCCGCGGATCTCCTTGCCCAGCAGGCCCTTGACGGACGGGTAGGCGTAGAAGGCGCCCTGCGGCTCGGGGCAGATCACACCGTCGATCTCGTTGAGCATCCGGACGATGGTCTGGCGGCGGCGGTCGAAGGCGGTGCGCATCTCGGCGACGGCGTCCAGGTCGCCGGAGACGGCGGCCAGGGCGGCGCGCTGGGCCACGTTGGAGACGTTGGAGGTGGCGTGCGACTGCAGGTTGGCGGCGGCGTTCACCACGTCCTGGGGGCCGATCAGCCAGCCCACCCGCCAGCCGGTCATGGCGTAGGTCTTGGCCACGCCGTTGACCACGATGCACTTGTCGCGCAGGGCGGGCAGCAGCGCGGGCAGCGAGGTGAACTCCGCGCCGCCGTAGACCAGGTGCTCGTAGATCTCGTCGGTGAGCACCCAAAGGCCGTGCTCCAGCGCCCACTCGCCGATCGCCCGGGCCTCGGCCTCGGTGTAGACCGCGCCGGTCGGGTTGGACGGCGAGACGAACAGCACCACCTTGGTGTTCTCGGTGCGGGCGGCCTCCAACTGCTCGACCGAGACCTTGTAGCCGGTGGTCTCGTCCGCGACGACCTCGACCGGGACACCGCCGGCGAGCCGGATCGACTCCGGGTAGGTGGTCCAGTACGGCGCCGGGACGATCACCTCGTCGCCCGGGTCCAGGATGGCGGCGAAGGCGTTGTAGATCGCCTGCTTGCCGCCGTTGGTGACCAGGACCTGCGAGGCCTCCACCTGGTAGCCGGAGTCGCGCAGCGTCTTGGCGGCGATCGCGGCCTTCAGCTCGGGCAGGCCGCCGGCCGGGGTGTAGCGGTGGTTCTTCGGGTCCTGGCAGGCGGCGACGGCGGCCTCGACGATGTAGTCGGGGGTCGGGAAGTCGGGCTCGCCGGCACCGAAGCCGATCACGGGGCGGCCGGCCGCCTTGAGGGCCTTGGCCTTGGCGTCCACCGCGAGGGTCGCGGACTCGGCGATGGCGCCGATGCGGGCGGAGACGCGGCGGTCTGCGGGACGAATGGTGGCGGGGGTGGAAGCGCTCATACCTGCATCGTGGCAGAGTCGGCGGGGGCCGGGCACGGCGGTTCCGGCATGCGTACCGCCGCGTCCACGATGCGTGCGCCGTGGCTGAGCCCTCCGACGGGGCTTCGGAGAGGGCTCCGGACGGGGCTTCGGAGGGGGCGGCGGGGAAGGGGTTCGACCAATCGCCGAGGAATCCCGTACACTCATCGCTCGATGGCTCCCGCACTGCGGATCCGCCGAGGCGTACAGCACGCAGCGGTCCGGATGCGGTAGGTTGGGGGGCATCTCCGGAGCCGCAAGGCACCGTAGGGCAATAGCTCAATTGGTAGAGCACCGGTCTCCAAAACCGGCGGTTGGGGGTTCGAGTCCCTCTTGCCCTGCTGCTTGATCCGACTTAAGCCCGTTCGCTCCGCAGAGCGAGCGGGCTTGATGCGGAGAGGGCCCCGAACAGCACTGCTTTCGCCGGATCGCCCGTGTTGCAGGCACGCAAGCGATGTTCGGCAGGACCCGAATTCAGGTGAGGACGAGTGACCGAGACCACGGGCTCCACCGCAACGCCTGAGAGCGGCAACCCCGCGAACGAGACCGCGGCCGCCGACGACAAGGCGCTCTCGCGGCGTGAGCGCAAGCGGGCCAACAAGGCGGCCGGCGGCGAGCAGAAGTCCGGCAAGCGGGCCAAGAAGGGCCTCTTCGCCCGGATGGGGCTGTTCTACCGGCAGATCATCGCCGAGCTGCGCAAGGTCGTCTGGCCCAGCCGGAACGACCTGATCCAGTACACCAGCGTCGTGGTGACCTTCGTGGTCGTGATCATGGGCCTGGTGTACGGCCTCGACACCGGCTTCGGAAAGCTCTCCTTCTGGATCTTCGGCTGATCCGCACCTCCCCGAACCACCTACGACCCGGGTCACCCGCCATCGCGCTGGGTGCCCGGGTCGAGCTGTCGGCGCGGACCGGAGGAGCCCGCTACCGTTGACTCGGTACTGTTGAGGTATCCGAGACTTCATCCACACGGGCCCGCGAGGGCGCCGGGTGGCTCCGGAGCCGTTCCATCTCCACATCCCAGGAAAGAAGCAGCCACCGTGTCTGAGTCCCCCCTGTACGACGCCGCCGAGCTGGACGCGGCCGCCGCCGCCGAGGCTGACGAGGCTGCCGAGCAGATCCTCGACGCGGCGGACGCCGATGCGGACGAGGTCGAGGCTGCGGACGAGTCCGAGGCGGGCGTGCCGGCCGAGAGCGCCGCGATGCACGAGGTGTCCGCGGACGAGGCTGCGGCGGAGGAGGCGTTCGCCGAGGCCGTTGCCGAGGTCGAGACCGCCGAGGTCGACCCGGTCGCCAAGTTCCGCGAGGAGCTGCGGTTCATGCCGGGCGAGTGGTACGTCATCCACACCTACGCGGGCTACGAGAACCGGGTCAAGCAGAACCTGGAGCAGCGCGCGGTCTCGCTCAACGTCGAGGAGTACATCTTCCAGGCCGAGGTGCCGCAGGAGGAGGTCGTCCAGATCAAGAACGGCGACCGCAAGACCATCCGCCAGAACAAGCTCCCCGGCTACGTCCTGGTGCGCATGGACCTGACCCCCGAGTCCTGGGGCGTCGTCCGCAACACCCCGGGTGTCACCGGCTTCGTCGGCAACGCGTACGACCCGTACCCGCTGACCCTGGACGAGGTCGTCAAGATGCTCGCCCCCGACGTGGAGCGCAAGGCGGCCAAGGAGGCCGGCAAGGCCTCGCCGGTCCGCCCGGTCGAGGTCCAGGTGCTGGACTTCGAGGTCGGCGACTCGGTCACCGTCACCGACGGCCCGTTCGCGACCCTGCAGGCGACCATCAACGAGATCAACCCCGACTCGAAGAAGGTCAAGGGCCTGGTCGAGATCTTCGGCCGGGAGACCCCGGTCGAGCTGTCCTTCGACCAGATCCAGAAGAACTAACAGGTCTTCGGGTTCGGGGCGGGGCTTCGGCTCCGCCCCGGACCCGTTTTGGCCAGGCGGCGCATCCGCGTTAGCCTGGTCCGATGTGTGTACTCCCGGCCGGGTGTCGCCCCGGTCCGTACACACCAGCAACCACCTCTCGGAAGGACCCGGAGAGACATGCCTCCCAAGAAGAAGAAGGTCACGGGGCTTATCAAGCTCCAGATCAACGCTGGTGCGGCCAACCCGGCCCCGCCGGTCGGCCCGGCGCTGGGTCAGCACGGCGTCAACATCATGGAGTTCTGCAAGGCCTACAACGCCGCGACCGAGTCGCAGCGCGGCATGATCGTGCCGGTGGAGATCACGGTCTACGAGGACCGCTCCTTCACCTTCATCACGAAGACGCCGCCGGCCGCCCGCCTCATCCTGAAGGCCGCGGGCATCGACAAGGGCTCCAGCGAGCCGCACAAGACCAAGGTCGCCAAGCTCACCAGCGCCCAGGTCCGCGAGATCGCCACCACCAAGATGCCCGACCTGAACGCCAACGACCTGGACGCGGCGGAGAAGATCATCGCCGGCACCGCCCGGTCGATGGGCATCACCGTCGAGGGCTGAAAGTCCCAGTCGTTCCCCCGTGGTAGGGCCAGCGCGGCCCGTTGACACCACGACTCCTCCACCCTCCTCGCCGGCCGAAGGCTGGGGGCGAGGGGCACCAACCTTCAGGAGAAGCAGTGAAGCGCAGCAAGGCTCTCAAGGCCGCGGACGCCAAGGTCGACCGCAGCCGCATCTACGCCCCGCTCGAGGCCGTCCGCCTCGCCCGGGAGACCTCCACCACCAAGTTCGACGCGACCGTCGAGGTCGCCATGCGTCTGGGTGTCGACCCGCGCAAGGCCGACCAGATGGTCCGCAGCACCGTGATCCTTCCGCACGGCACCGGTAAGACCGCTCGGGTCCTGGTCTTCGCGACCGGCGAGCGTGCCGAGGCCGCGCGTGCTGCGGGTGCCGACATCGTCGGTTCCGACGAGCTGATCGACGAGGTTGCCAAGGGCCGCCTGGACTTCGACGCCGTCGTCGCCACCCCGGACCTGATGGGCAAGGTCGGCCGCCTGGGCCGCGTGCTCGGCCCCCGCGGCCTGATGCCGAACCCGAAGACCGGCACCGTGACCCCGGACGTGGCCAAGGCCGTGAACGAGATCAAGGGCGGCAAGATCGAGTTCCGCGTCGACAAGCACTCGAACCTGCACCTGATCATCGGTAAGGCCTCCTTCACCGACGAGCAGCTGGTCGAGAACTACGCCGCCGCGCTGGACGAGGTCCTCCGGGCCAAGCCGGCCGCCGCCAAGGGCCGCTACATCAAGAAGATCGCGTTCTCGACCACCATGGGCCCCGGTGTCCAGGTGGACCCGAACCGCACCCGCAACCTCATGGTCGAGGAGGACCCGGCCGCCGTCTGAGCCTGAGCTCGCACTGCGACCGCGTCCTGGGCGCGACTGAAGTCCGTACGACGGGCCCGTACCCCCTCGGGGGTGCGGGCCCGTCGTCGTACCCCTTGTCCCGCCCTCGGGGCGATCGATTAGAGTCCGAGAAAATCCGATGAGCACGACATATGAGGGGGGACTCCTGTGCGCACCCCGCGCCTTGCCTCAGCCGTTGCCGCGACCGCGCTCCTGCTCGGCGGGCTGACCGCCTGCGGCAGCGGCGGCAGCGGCGACACCACCAAGGACGCCGCCGCGTCCGCCGGAGCCACGCCCTCCACCGCCGCCCCGGGCGGAGGCGGGGCCGCCCCGGGCGGCGGCAGCGCGGCGGGGGCGCCGAAGCCCGACGCGAAGGCGGATCCGAAGGCGGCCCTGCTGGCCTCGGCCGCAGTCATGGAGAAGGCCCACGGCGCCAGGCTGACCCGGGCCACCGGGGACGGCGGCTCCGGCTCGTACTCGTGGGACCGGGACGCCCCCGCCCTGGAGCTGTCGCTGAAGGACAAGGGCCAGGAGAGGCGGATGCTCGCGGTCGGCAGCGGGCTCTACACCAGCCTGGACGCCGAGACGGCCGCGCTGATGGACGGCAAGAAGTGGCTGAAGCTGACCCCCGGGTCAGCGGGCGGCGGCAAGGCCGGCGGCGCCGAGGACTACGGTTCGATCGCGGCCGTGCTGGTGGCCCTCCAACCCGCCGCCCAGCTGTCCGCCAACGCCGGCGCGGGCAAGCTGAGCCGGGTCGGCGAGGAGAAGGTGGACGGGGTGGACACCGTCCACTACCGCAGCGAGGTCCCGATCGAGCAGCTGGCCAAGCTGCTGCCGATCCCGGACGGCCAGCGGCAGGTGGTGACCGACCAGTTGAAGAAGGACGGCGACAACTCCACGGTCGATTTCTGGATCAACGGCAAGGGCGAGCTGCTCCAGCAGACCACCACCAACACGGGCATCGGCCTCGACGGCCCGCAGACCTTCAAGTACACCGAGATCGGCAGCGCCCCGCAGGCCAAGGCGCCCGCCGACAGCGAGGTCATGGACTTCGCGGACATGCTGAAGAACTGACCGGAACGCCGGGGAGCGGAGGAGTACGGGGATGAGCGTGGCGCGGCGGGCGGCGATCGCGGTGCTGGCCGCCTGCCTGCTGGCCGGGTGCGGCAGCGGCAGCGGGAACGGGAAGTCCTCGCCGCCGGCCACGGCCGGAAGCCCGTCCGCCCCGGCCACGCCCACCGACCGCTCGCCGCACGGGGTGCTGCTCTCCGCGAAACTGCAGATGGACACCGCCCGCCGGGCGAAGTTCAGCTACCGGCTGGGGACGCAGAGCGCGACCGGGATGCTGTTCTGGGCGCCGAAGACCGTCCTGGTGCTCGACCGCCCCGGTGTCCCGGACCGGGTGATAGTGCTGGACACCACCGCCTATCTGGGCGGCGACCAGGCCACCGCGGCCCGACTGGGCGGCCGGCACTGGGAGAAGTTCGCCACCGCCCCAGGTCCGGCCGGCCGGCGCGAGGTCCCGTACTCCGCCATGGTGGACCGGCTCAACCCGATGGTGGCGCTCACCGCGGCGGTGGCGGCCCCGGACCCGGTCCTGGTGGGCGAGCAGCAGACCGCCGACGGAACGTTCCAGCACTACCGGGTGAGCCTGAGCGCGGACGCGTACACCGCGGCCCAGACCCAGCTGAGCGCCGACCGGCGGGCGGCGCTCGGGGCGGCGCTCGGGCCCGGCCCGGTGGTGCTCGACCTGCTGCTGAACGACAAGGACCAGCTGGCCGAGGTGCACCGCACCGGGACCGGTCCCGCCGGCCCGGTCGACGACACCGTCCGGTACGCCGAGTTCGGCGGCGCTCTCTCGGTGCAGGCCCCGGCGGACGGCGACACCGCGGACGCCGGGACGAAGAGCCTGCCGCCGCTGGCGCCGTAGTCGGACGGCAGCGCCCGGGGCGCGGCGGCACCACCATCGATTTGGTGGTTTTCGGGCGGTCGAGTACGGTAGTCCCTGCCAAAGACCGCTGGTTGTTGCACTGTTTCCGCGAGGAGGCGGCGCAACCGAAGGATCCGCGTTTTCGCGGACGGCCCGCGCAGGAGTGTCTGGAGCTTGGACTTCCGTCCGCATGCTTTGCCGTGCGGTCGTCGAGGTCTGTACTGAGCCCCGTGCGACTGCGCACTGGGGCTCTCACTGTTTCTGCAGGGCTTCCTTCCTGGCCGGCCGGTCCGCGGCGTTGAATGGTCGACTTCACGGTCGGCCCGACTTCGACATCACGGAAGGAGGCGTAAGCCCATGGCAAGGCCTGACAAGGCGGCTGATGTCGCGGTGATCACGGACAAGTTCCGTGCGTCCAACGCGGCCGTGCTGACCGAGTACCGCGGTCTCACGGTGAAGCAGATGAAGACTCTGCGTCGCTCGCTGGGTGAGAACGCCCAGTACGCCGTGGTGAAGAACACGCTGACCAAGATCGCTGCCAACGAGGCCGGGATCACCGAGCTCGACGACCAGTTCGCTGGTCCGACGGCTGTCGCCTTCATCACCGGTGACCCGGTGGAGTCGGCGAAGGCTCTGCGTGACTTCGCCAAGGAGAACCCCGCTCTGATCATCAAGGGCGGTGTCCTTGATGGCAAGGCGCTGTCCGCCGATGAGATCAAGAAGCTCGCGGACCTCGAGTCCCGCGAGGTGCTGCTCGCCAAGCTGGCGGGTGCCTTGAAGGCCAAGCCGTCCCAGGCTGCCGCGGTCTTCCAGGCCCTGCCGTCGAAGCTCGTCCGCACCGTGGACGCGCTGCGCGACAAGGTCGAGCAGGGCGGTGCCGGTACGCCGGCTCCCGCCGCCGAGGACGCCGCCGCCGAGTAAGGCGCACCACGCCCCGCTGGGGCGTGGGGCGGTCTACGCCCTCGCAGCGGGCCCGCGCCCGCCAATCCCGTACATCCGGCACCACCTGCCGATTTAGTGGAAGGACGCCATCATGGCGAAGCTGACCCAGGACGAGCTGCTCGCGCAGTTCGAGGAGATGACCCTCATCGAGCTCTCCGAGTTCGTGAAGGCCTTCGAGGACAAGTTCGACGTCACCGCCGCCGCTCCGGTCGCCATGGCCGCCGCGGTTCCGGGCGCCCCGGTCGAGGCCGTCGAGGAGAAGGACGAGTTCGACGTCATCCTCGAGGGCGCTGGCGACAAGAAGATCCAGGTCATCAAGGAGGTGCGCACCCTGACCTCCCTCGGCCTGAAGGAGGCCAAGGACCTCGTTGACACCGCCAACGCGGTCGTCCTGGAGAAGGTTGCCAAGGACGTTGCCGAGAAGGCCAAGGCTGCCCTCGAGGGCGCCGGCGCCAAGGTCGTCGTCAAGTGACCCCGCGCCCCCTCTGAGGGGGCTCACGGGCCGGGCCGATCACCCTTGTGGGTGATCGGCCCGGTCTGTTTCGTTCCGGCCTCCAGGCGGGCGTCGGAGACCCCGGGACGGCACGCACTCGGCTACTGTCGGTGCGGACCGGTATGGTGATCGCTGTCATCGCAGACGGCTGCCACCACGGGTTCTGTAACGTCCCGGCGGTGTCGGACGATGGGTGGTGCGAGGTCCACGCTCCGGCGCGGGCCTTGACGAACGGCACCGGGCGCGCGATTCTCAAGGCGCGCGCCCAGCATGGAGAGCACGCTCCAAGTCGGAGTGGCCCTGAATGCATATTCAGTGGCCCCGACGGGAAGTGACTGCATGTGAGGTGCGGTGGCCCGGCGTAGTCCGGGCCAAGGTTGTGCGAGGCAGGCGCCGCCCTGCGGCACGGCTCCCCGGCGGGGGGTCGGGCCGACGGACGGCTACCGGAGGGAGCGTCCGATTCGGTCTCCGAATCAGGGCTTGTCAGCAGTGTGCCTTTTGGCTACACTGTCCCTTTGCGCTGCCTGTTAGCTGCTCCGTGACTCGTCGCCCGGAGTCTGCGTTCCCCTGAAGGGGTCTGGCACCGCCTCCGCAAAGCGGCTCTGACCTGGGATTTATTCCCGGCTGGGACCCTCGGCGTCGGAGGTGGCTCCAAGCCTTTCCAGGCCCGGCTGGTACGCGCGTAGTGAGCTCCGAGCCCTCGGAAGGACCCCCCTCTTGGCCGCCTCGCGCAACGCCTCGAACAATTCCGCCGCATCCACCGCCCCGCTCCGCGTCTCGTTCGCGAAGATCAAGGAGCCCCTTGAGGTCCCGAACCTCCTGGCCCTGCAGACCGAGAGCTTTGACTGGCTGCTCGGCAACGCGGCCTGGAAGGCCCGGGTCGAGGCGGCCCTGGAGAGTGGTCAGGACGTCCCCACCAAGTCCGGTCTGGAGGAGATCTTCGAGGAGATCTCCCCGATCGAGGACTTCAGTGGGTCGATGTCGCTGACCTTCCGCGACCACCGTTTCGAGCCGCCGAAGAACTCCATTGACGAGTGCAAGGACCGCGACTTCACCTACGCGGCTCCGCTCTTCGTCACCGCCGAGTTCACCAACAACGAGACCGGTGAGATCAAGTCTCAGACGGTCTTCATGGGCGACTTCCCGCTCATGACCCACAAGGGCACGTTCGTGATCAACGGCACCGAGCGCGTCGTCGTGTCGCAGCTGGTCCGTTCCCCCGGCGTGTACTTCGACTCGACGCTGGACAAGGTGTCCGACAAGGACATCTACTCCGCCAAGATCATCCCCTCCCGCGGTGCCTGGCTGGAGATGGAGATCGACAAGCGCGACATGGTCGGTGTCCGCATCGACCGCAAGCGCAAGCAGTCGGTCACCGTCCTGCTCAAGGCGCTCGGCTGGACCAACGAGATGATCCTCGAGGAGTTCGGCGAGTACGAGTCGATGCGCGCCACCCTGGAGAAGGACCACACCCAGGGCCAGGACGACGCACTCCTCGACATCTACCGCAAGCTGCGCCCGGGCGAGCCGCCCACGCGTGAGGCCGCGCAGACGCTGCTGGAGAACCTGTACTTCAACCCGAAGCGCTACGACCTCGCCAAGGTCGGCCGCTACAAGGTCAACCGGAAGCTGGGCAACGCCGAGTCGCTGAACTCGGGCGTGCTCACCGAGCCGGACATCATCAACACCATCAAGTACCTGGTCAAGCTGCACGCCGGCGAGGTCGACTGGCGTGACGACGAGGGCCGCGACATCGTGGTCGAGGTCGACGACATCGACCACTTCGGCAACCGTCGCCTGCGCAACGTCGGCGAGCTGATCCAGAACCAGGTCCGTACGGGTCTCGCCCGTATGGAGCGCGTCGTGCGCGAGCGCATGACCACCCAGGACGTCGAGGCGATCACGCCGCAGACGCTGATCAACATCCGGCCGGTCGTCGCCTCCATCAAGGAGTTCTTCGGCACCAGCCAGCTGTCGCAGTTCATGGACCAGACGAACCCGCTGTCGGGCCTGACCCACAAGCGCCGTCTGTCCGCCCTCGGTCCCGGTGGTCTCTCCCGTGAGCGCGCCGGCTTCGAGGTCCGTGACGTGCACCCCTCGCACTACGGCCGCATGTGCCCCATCGAGACCCCTGAAGGCCCGAACATCGGTCTGATCGGCTCGCTGGCGTCGTACGGCCGGGTGAACGCCTTCGGCTTCATCGAGACCCCGTACCGCAAGGTCGTCGACGGTGTCGTCACCGAGCAGGTCGACTACCTGACGGCCGACGAGGAGGACCGGTTCGTCATCGCGCAGGCCAACGCCCCGCTGACGGCCGACCTGCACTTCGCCGAGCCGCGTGTCCTGGTCCGCCGCCGTGGCGGTGAGATCGACTACATCCCGGGCTCCGAGATCGACTACATGGACGTCTCGCCGCGCCAGATGGTGTCGGTCGCGACCGCCATGATCCCGTTCCTCGAGCACGACGACGCCAACCGCGCGCTCATGGGCTCGAACATGATGCGCCAGGCGGTGCCGCTGCTGAAGAGCGAGGCTCCGCTGGTCGGTACCGGCATGGAGTACCGCTGCGCGGTCGACGCCGCCGACGTGATCACCGCCGAGAAGGCCGGTGTGGTCCAGGAGGTCTCCGCCGACTACGTCACGGTGGCCAACGACGACGGCACCTACACCACGTACCGCGCCGCCAAGTTCACCCGCTCCAACCAGGGCACCTCCTTCAACCAGAAGGTGCTCGTGGACGAGGGTGCCCGGGTCGAGGCCGGCCAGGTGCTGGCCGACGGCCCCTGCACCGACGAGGGTGAGATGGCGCTCGGCAAGAACCTGCTCGTGGCGTTCATGTCGTGGGAGGGCCACAACTACGAGGACGCGATCATCCTGTCGCAGCGCCTCGTGCAGGACGACGTCCTCTCCTCGATCCACATCGAGGAGCACGAGGTCGACGCCCGTGACACCAAGCTGGGCCCCGAGGAGATCACCCGGGACATCCCGAACGTCTCCGAGGAGGTCCTCGCCGACCTCGACGAGCGCGGCATCATCCGGATCGGCGCCGATGTCGTCACCGGCGACATCCTGGTCGGCAAGGTCACCCCGAAGGGTGAGACCGAGCTGACCCCGGAGGAGCGCCTGCTCCGCGCGATCTTCGGTGAGAAGGCCCGTGAGGTCCGCGACACCTCGCTGAAGGTGCCGCACGGTGAGTCCGGCAAGGTCATCGGCGTCCGGGTGTTCGACCGCGAAGAGGGCGACGAGCTGCCCCCGGGCGTGAACCAGCTGGTCCGCGTCTACGTGGCCCAGAAGCGCAAGATCACCAACGGTGACAAGCTCGCCGGCCGCCACGGCAACAAGGGTGTCATCTCCAAGATCCTCCCGGTCGAGGACATGCCGTTCCTCGCCGACGGCACCCCGGTCGACATCATCCTCAACCCGCTGGGTGTCCCGTCCCGAATGAACCCGGGACAGGTCCTGGAGATCCACCTCGGGTGGCTCGCCAAGCAGGGCTGGGACGTCTCCGGCCTCGCCGACGAGTGGGCCAAGCGCCTGCAGGCGATCGGCGCCGACCAGGTCGACGGTGGCACCAACCTCGCCACCCCGGTCTTCGACGGTGCCCGCGAGGACGAGATCACCGGTCTGCTGGACAACACCACCCTCACCCGTGACGGTGAGCGCCTGGTGAACTCCACCGGCAAGGCCCAGCTGTTCGACGGCCGCTCCGGCGAGCCGTTCCCGATGCCGATCTCGGTCGGCTACATGTACATCCTCAAGCTGCACCACCTGGTCGACGACAAGCTGCACGCCCGTTCGACCGGTCCGTACTCGATGATCACCCAGCAGCCGCTGGGTGGTAAGGCGCAGTTCGGTGGTCAGCGCTTCGGTGAGATGGAGGTGTGGGCCCTGGAGGCGTACGGTGCCGCGTACGCGCTGCAGGAGCTGCTCACCATCAAGTCCGACGACGTCCTCGGCCGAGTGAAGGTCTACGAGGCCATCGTCAAGGGCGAGAACATCCCCGAGCCCGGCATTCCCGAGTCCTTCAAGGTCCTCATCAAGGAAATGCAGTCGCTCTGCCTCAACGTGGAGGTGCTGTCCTCGGACGGCCAGTCCATCGAGATGCGGGACTCCGACGAAGACGTGTTCCGCGCTGCCGAGGAGCTCGGCATCGACCTGTCCCGGCGCGAGCCGAGCAGCGTCGAAGAGGTCTGACGGAGGTTGGGCCGGCCCGGCCAGCAACATCTAGAAGCTGCCCGGGCCGGCCCGCCCCCAGGCCCCCTCAGACCACAGATCAACCTCGACTTACGAAAGAGGGCTTGACGACCAGTGCTTGACGTCAACTTCTTCGACGAGCTCCGCATTGGCCTGGCCACGGCCGACGACATCCGCCAGTGGTCGCACGGCGAGGTCAAGAAGCCGGAGACCATCAACTACCGCACCCTGAAGCCCGAAAAGGACGGCCTCTTCTGCGAGAAGATCTTCGGCCCCACCCGGGACTGGGAGTGCTACTGCGGTAAGTACAAGCGCGTCCGCTTCAAGGGCATCATCTGCGAGCGCTGTGGCGTCGAGGTCACCCGCGCCAAGGTGCGCCGTGAGCGGATGGGCCACATCGAGCTGGCCGCCCCGGTCACCCACATCTGGTACTTCAAGGGTGTCCCGTCCCGTCTGGGCTACCTGCTGGACCTGGCGCCGAAGGACCTCGAGAAGGTCATCTACTTCGCTGCCTACATGATCACCTGGGTCGACGACGAGCGCCGTCAGCGCGACCTGCCGTCGCTGGAGGCGCACGTCTCCGTCGAGCGCCAGCAGATCGAGAACCGCCGCGACGCCGACCTGGAGGCCCGCGCCAAGAAGGCCGAGACCGACCTGGCCGAGCTGGAGGCCGAGGGCGCCAAGGCCGACGTCCGCCGCAAGGTGCGCGAGGGCGCCGAGCGCGAGATGAAGCAGCTGCGCGACCGTGCGCAGCGCGAGATCGACCGCCTCGACGAGGTCTGGGCCCGCTTCAAGAACCTCAAGGTCCAGGACCTCGAGGGCGACGAGCTGCTCTACCGCGAGCTGCGCGACCGCTTCGGCACCTACTTCTCCGGCTCGATGGGTGCGGCGGCCCTCAAGGACCGCCTGGAGACCTTCGACCTGTCGGAGGAGGCCGAGCGCCTCCGCGAGATCATCCGTACCGGCAAGGGCCAGAAGAAGACCCGTGCGCTCAAGCGCCTCAAGGTCGTCTCCGCCTTCCTGCAGACCAGCAACAAGCCCAACGGCATGGTGCTGGACTGCGTCCCGGTGATCCCGCCGGACCTGCGTCCGATGGTGCAGCTGGACGGTGGCCGCTTCGCGACCTCCGACCTGAACGACCTGTACCGCCGTGTGATCAACCGCAACAACCGCCTGAAGCGGCTTCTCGACCTCGGCGCGCCCGAGATCATCGTGAACAACGAGAAGCGCATGCTCCAGGAGGCCGTCGACGCGCTCTTCGACAACGGCCGCCGCGGCCGCCCGGTCACGGGTCCCGGCAACCGTCCGCTGAAGTCGCTGTCCGACATGCTGAAGGGCAAGCAGGGTCGCTTCCGCCAGAACCTGCTCGGCAAGCGAGTCGACTACTCGGCCCGTTCGGTCATCGTCGTCGGCCCGCAGCTCAAGCTGCACCAGTGCGGTCTGCCCAAGGCCATGGCGCTGGAGCTCTTCAAGCCGTTCGTGATGAAGCGCCTGGTCGACCTGAACCACGCGCAGAACATCAAGTCGGCCAAGCGCATGGTCGAGCGTGCCCGTCCGGTCGTGTGGGACGTCCTCGAAGAGGTCATCGCCGAGCACCCGGTCCTGCTGAACCGTGCGCCCACCCTGCACCGCCTCGGCATCCAGGCCTTCGAGCCGCAGCTGGTCGAGGGCAAGGCCATCCAGATCCACCCGCTCGTCTGCACCGCGTTCAACGCGGACTTCGACGGTGACCAGATGGCCGTCCACCTGCCGCTCTCCGCGGAGGCGCAGGCCGAGGCCCGCATCCTGATGCTGTCCTCGAACAACATCCTGAAGCCGGCCGACGGTCGTCCCGTCACCATGCCGACCCAGGACATGGTGCTGGGCCTGTTCTTCCTCACCTCGGACCGCGAGAACGTGAAGGGCGCCGGCCGCTCCTTCTCGTCCACCGCCGAGGCGATCATGGCCTTCGACGCCCGCGAGCTGGACGTCCAGGCCACGATCGACCTGCGTCTGCCGGTCGGCACCGTGCCGCCGCGCGGCTGGACGGCTCCGGTCGACCCCGACTGGACCGAGGGTCAGCCGGCGAGCTGGACCGAGGGCGAGTCCTTCCGGCTCTCCACGACCCTGGGCCGCGCGCTCTTCAACGAGCTGCTGCCCGAGGACTACCCGTTCGTCGACTACGAGGTCGGCAAGAAGCAGCTGTCGGCCATCGTCAACGACCTGGCCGAGCGCTACCCGAAGGTCGTCGTCGCCGCGACGCTCGACAACCTGAAGGCGGCCGGCTTCTACTGGTCGACCCGTTCCGGTGTCACCGTCTCGATCTCGGACGTCATCGTCCCGCCGAGCAAGCCCCAGATCCTCGAGGGCTACGAGGCGCAGGCGGAGAAGGTCCAGCGTCAGTACGAGCGCGGTCTGATCACCAACGACGAGCGCAAGAGCGAGCTCATCGGCATCTGGACCCGGGCGACCAACGAGGTCGCCGAGGCCATGGCCGCGAACTTCCCGAAGACCAACCCCATCTTCATGATGGTGGACTCGGGCGCTCGAGGAAACATGATGCAGATGCGCCAGATCGCCGGTATGCGTGGTCTGGTGTCGAACGCGAAGAACGAGACCATCCCGCGGCCGATTAAGGCGTCGTTCCGTGAGGGTCTGTCCGTGCTGGAGTACTTCATCTCCACCCACGGTGCCCGTAAGGGTCTCGCGGACACCGCGCTGCGTACCGCCGACTCCGGTTACCTCACCCGTCGTCTGGTCGACGTCTCCCAGGACGTCATCATCCGCGAGGAGGACTGCGGTACCGAGCGCGGCCTGAAGCTGTCGATCGGCTCGGTCGGCGCGGACGGCGTGCTGCGCAAGGCCGACGACGTCGAGACCAGCGTCTACGCCCGCATGCTGGCCGAGGACATCTCGGTGGACGGCAAGCTGCTCGCGACCGCCAACACCGACCTCGGTGACGTGCTGATCGACGAGCTGATCCGCCACGGTGTCGGCGAGGTCAAGGTCCGCTCGATCCTGACCTGTGAGTCGGCCGTGGGTACCTGTGCCCACTGCTACGGCCGCTCGCTGGCCACCGGCAAGCTGGTCGACATCGGTGAGGCGGTCGGCATCATCGCCGCCCAGTCCATCGGTGAGCCCGGTACCCAGCTGACCATGCGTACCTTCCACACCGGTGGTGTGGCCGGTGACGACATCACCCAGGGTCTGCCGCGTGTCGTCGAGCTCTTCGAGGCCCGTACCCCCAAGGGTGTGGCCCCGATCTCGGAGGCGCAGGGCCGGGTCCGCATCGAGGACACCGAGAAGACCCGCAAGATCGTCATCACCCCGGACGACGGCACCGACGAGATCGCCTACCCGGTCTCCAAGCGTGTCAAGCTCCTGGTGAGCGAGGGCGAGGCGGTCGAGGTCGGCCAGAAGCTGACCGTCGGTGCGACCAACCCGCACGACGTCCTGCGCATCATGGGCCAGCGTGCCGTCCAGGTCCACCTGGTCGCCGAGGTCCAGAAGGTCTACAACTCGCAGGGTGTGTCGATCCACGACAAGCACATCGAGATCATCATCCGGCAGATGCTCCGCCGCGTGACGATCATCGAGTCGGGCGACGCCGAGCTGCTTCCGGGCGAGCTCGTCGAGCGCGGCCGCTTCGAGCAGGAGAACCGCCGCGTGGTCTCCGAAGGCGGCCACCCCGCCTCCGGTCGTCCGCAGCTGATGGGTATCACCAAGGCCTCGCTGGCCACCGAGTCCTGGCTGTCGGCCGCCTCCTTCCAGGAGACGACCCGGGTCCTCACCGACGCGGCGATCCACGCCAAGTCGGACCCGCTGCTGGGCCTCAAGGAGAATGTCATCCTCGGTAAGCTCATCCCGGCCGGTACGGGTCTGCCCCGCTACCGCAACATCCGGGTCGAGCCGACCGAGGAGGCCAAGGCCGCCATGTACTCGGCCGTCGGCTACGACGACTACGACATGTCGCCCTTCGGCGCCGGCTCCGGCCAGGCGGTTCCGCTGGACGACTACGACTACGGCCCGTACACCGGCTGACGGTCGTTCGCAACGCCGCAGGGCGGCCACCCCGTGAGGGTGGCCGCCCTGCGGCGTTTCCGGTCCGGTGGCGGGCCTGATCGGTTGTCAGTGGTGGCAACTAGCTTGGTGCCAACAGGTTTTCGACCGTCCGAAGGGCCGTTCCATGTCCACTGCCGCCGTTGACGAGCAGGTCACCTACCTGGAGCTCTCCGAGGAAGGGAGCGGTGCGCACAAGTTCTACGAGGTGCGGCTGGCCGGGGCCGCGGTGACGGTCACGTACGGCCGGATCGGGGACGGCGGGCAGGCGAAGACGACCACGTACCCGTCGGCGGAGAAGGCCGCGGCGGCCGCTGCCAAGAAGGTGGGGGAGAAGGTCCGCAAGGGGTACGCGCCGGCGGTGCGCGGGGTGCGGCAGCGCCGGGCGGTGACCCGGCGGGAGATCGTCAGCAGCCGGTCGACGGCTCGTCAGGCACCGGTGCTGTGGCGGTTCAGGTCGGGTGCCGCCGCGTTCGGGATCTTCGTCGGCGAGGAGCACGCCTGGGTGGGCAACCAGGCCGGCGACGTCTTCACCCTCACCCACGACGGCGAGGTGACCGGCCGCTACGGCCTGCCGGACGGGGTGAAGTGCATCGTCGCCGACGACTACTGGATCTACGCGGGCTGCGACGACGGCCGGGTCTACGACCTGGGCGGGAAGGTGCCCCGGGTGGCGTACGAGATCGCCGCCGACGTCGACATCTACTGGATGGACATCCACGACGGCGTGCTCGGTGTCTCCGACGCCCAGGGCGGGATCACCACCGTGGACCACGAGGACGAGTTCCAGTGGCGGCGCTCCGCCCCCGGGAGTTCCGGCTGGATGGTGCGCTGCGACCAGGACGGCGTCTTCCACGGCCACACGGCCGGCGTGTCGCGCTACGCGGCCCGCGGCGGCGAGCGGGTCTGGCACGTGCGGACGGAGGGCGCGGTGCTCTTCGGCTGGCAGGAACGGGACGAGGTCTTCGCCGGCACCGGGAAGGGCTGGGTCCACCGGCTCGCCAAGGCGGACGGGGCGGAGGTCGCCCGGTACCGCTGCGACGCGGCGGTGTTCTCCTGCGCCACCTCGCCCGACGGGCGGTACGTCTTCGCCGGCGACAACCACTCCTCGGTGTACTGCTTCGCGGCGGACGGCACCCGGCTGTGGAAGCTGGGCACCGGCTGCGGCTCGGCGTACAGCATGCAGTACCGGGCCGGGCGGCTCTACATCGTGACCACGGACGGCTCGCTGGCCTGCATCGACGCGAGTGAGAGCGCCGTGCGTGCCGCCGAGGACGGGCAGCTGCCCAAGACGGCGGACATCAAGGCGACGGGCTGGGAGCCGGTCCGGGCCGGCGCGGCGCTGGAGACGGTGAGCACGGTGGCGGCAGGCGCGGGTGTCGAGGTCGAGTGCGTGCAGGAGGGCGGCCGGACGAGGGTCCGGGTGCTCTCGGCGGGCTTCGACCCGTCCTGGCGGGTGCAGTTCCCCAAGGACGTCCGGGTGCCGGGGGCACGGTACCTGGTGGCCGAGGTGCTGGAGTCGGCGTCGGGCGGGTTCTACCGGGCCAGGGGCGAGATCAAGCGCCTGCTGTGAGGTGGCGCCCGGGAGCCGATCTCGCTCGCACTGCCGGCGCTGGTGCGGCGGATCATTGCGGGGGAGTTCACGGGGGATTCCGGGGAGGGGTGAGTCCGGGCCCGCTCGCCAGGGGAGGTGCGGTGCTCCCTCGCGCGGGGGAGCTCGCGGGCGATTCCGCACAGGGATGGGTCCTGGCCGCCTGCGAGGGGGAGGCACTCCCCCTCGCGGGGGAGCCGGACAGACCGCTCTGCCGGGCGATCCGGAGTGCGGGGGTGCTCGGGCAGTCTTCTGGTTGTCGGATCGGGGAGGCCGGTCCGAACAGCTGAACGGGGAGAACTGCGATGAACCGGGTGTCCTTTCGAGTGCTGGCCTACACCGCCATCACCGTCGCGATCGTGGGCGGGATGTCCGGCTGCTTCCAGGACGACCGGACCAAGACCGTGAGCTACGAGGTCCCCCAGGCCGTGAACTCCCTGGTGATCGAGGGCGGTACCGGGGACATCCGGGTGGTCGGCGGCGGCACCGGGGTCCGGGTGACGGAGCACCAGACCTACCGCTCCACCCCGCCCGCCGCCGAGCACGGCACCTCCGCCGGCACGCTCACCCTGAACTACAAGTGCCCGGACGGCGACTGCGGCATCGGGTACGAGGTGGAGGTCCCGGCCGGCACCCGGGTGCGGGTGAAGGACGGCACCGGCGACGTCCACCTCTCCGGGCTGAGCGGTGAGGTCGAGGCACGGACCGGTACGGGCGGCATCGACGCCAAGCGGATGAGCAGCGACCGGGTCAGCCTGAGCACCAGCACCGGCGACGTCTCGACCGTCTTCACCACCCAGCCGCACACGCTCAAGGCCACCACCAGCACCGGCAACGTGACCGTGAAGGTGCCCGGCGGGGACCCGTACGCCGTCACCGCCACGAGCGACACCGGCACGGTCGACCAGCAGGTCGCCCAGCAGCCGGGCGCCGCCCACAGCATCGTCGCCACCACCAACACCGGCGATGTCCGGATCGGCAATGCGTGAACACGCCGGTGGGGGCCGAGGGCGGCTCCCGGGTGGCGCGTTCCTCCTGCGGTTACGGCAAGATCATCCTCCGGAGAGCTTCGGGGGAGGAGCGGACGTGGAGCGGATCACGCGGGCGCAGGCGCGGATCATCGCGCTCGGGCAGCGCTGGCACGGCGGCCGCTTCGGCCGGATCAACCCGGTCGCGCTGGACATCGCACTGACGGTGTTCTCGGCCCTGGTCTCGGCCTGGGCGGTGGTCTACGACAACAAGGGCTGGCCCTGGTGGGTCTATCTGCTGGCGGTCTCCAACTGCCTCGCCCTGCCCTGGCGGCGCAGCCATCCGGGCAGTGTCTACCTGCTCACCGGGCTGCCGGCGCTGGTGCTGTCCATCGTCGCGCACTCGGCGACGCCACAGGTCTCGATCTCCGCCGTGCTCGCGATGTACAGCCTGGCCGACCGGGGCCGGGACTGGCAGCGCTGGCCGCTGCTGGTGGTCACCGTGGCCGCCAACATCATCGGCACCCACTCGCCGAACGGCATGCTGTTCAGCCTGATCCTGTCGGTCGGCAGCTTCGTCTTCGGCGCGTTGGTCCGCGACTGGCGCGCGCTGGCCAGGGCGGAGGCCGAACGCGCCCACCAGCTGGGCCTGCAGACCGCGAGCGAGGCGGCCCGCGCGGTGGCCGAGGAGCGCGCCAGGATCGCCCGCGAGATGCACGACATCCTGGCGCACGCGGTCTCGCTGATGGTCATCCAGGCGGAGGCGGGTCCGCTGATGGTGCACCGGGACCCGGAGCGGGCGATCCGGACCTTCGACACCATCGCCGACTCCGGGCGCGACGCGATGGTCCAACTGCGCCGGGTGCTCGGGGTGCTCAAGGAGGAGGGCGCGGGCCCCGAACTCGCCCCGCAGCCCAGGCTGGCCGAGCTGCCGGCCGTGGTCGAGCGGGTGCGGCAGTCGGGCATCCAGGTGGAGCTGGAGCTGGTCGCGCCGCAGCGTCCGGTGCCGGCCGACGTCGAGGCGGCGGCGTACCGGATCGTCCAGGAGGCGCTGACCAACGTGGTCAAGCACTCCGGGGCGGACCGCGCGGTGATCCGGGTCGCCCAGGTCGCCCGGATGCTGGAGATCGAGGTGTCCGACAACGGGAACGGCGCGGCCGCCGGAGAGCGGACCGGCCCGGGCAGGGCGGCGGACGGCTGGTCGGGCGGGCGCGGGCTGCTCGGCATCCGCGAGCGCGCCGCGGCCTGCGGCGGCAGTGCGACGGCCGGCCCGGGGCCGGCGGGCCGGGGGTTCCTGGTCAGCGCGGAACTGCCGCTGGGCGGGGCCGTACGGTGAGGGCCGGCCGGGGTACCGTACGGCCCGGCCGGGAGAGGGGAGTCGTGAGCATGGACGCGATACGAGTGGTGGTCGCCGACGACCAGGAGCTGGTGCGGGCGGGGTTCGGCATGATCCTGGACGCCCAGCCGGACATCGAGGTGGTCGCCGAGGCCGCGGACGGCGCCCAGGCCGTCGAGGCGGTCCGGGAGCACCGTCCCGACGTGCTGCTGCTGGACGTCCGGATGCCCGTCATGGACGGGCTGGAGGCCGCCCGCCGGGTCTGCGCCGAGTTCCCCGGCACCAAGGTGATCATGCTGACCACCTTCGACATCGACGACTACGTCTACGACGCCCTCTACGCGGGGGCCAGCGGCTTCCTGCTCAAGGACGTCCGCCGGGACGACCTCGCGCACGGGGTCCGGATGGTGGCCTCCGGCGAGGCGCTGCTGGCGCCCTCCGTGACGCGCCGGCTGATCGGTGAGTTCACCGCACGCAGGCCGGCCGGGCCGGCGGCCGCGGTGCGCGAGCCCTCCAAGCTGCTCGACCAGCTGACCGTCCGCGAGCAGGAGACGCTGCGGCTGCTCGCCCGGGGCCTGTCCAACGCCGAGATCGCGGCCGAACTGGTGGTCAGCGAGCACACGGTGAAGACGCACGTCAGCAATGTGCTGAGCAAGCTCCGGCTCCGCGACCGGGTGCACGCGGTGGTCTTCGCCTACGAGGCGGGGGCGGTGGTGGCGGGGGAGGCGTAGGGACTGTCCGGCCTGCCGACGGGACGGGCCGCGCGAGGAGCCGCCCTCCCGCGGCCGGCCCGGGCCTGACTACGATGGCCCCCCGACCAGCAGGAGTGATCATGACTGCTCAGTTCGACCCCTGGTCCGCCGAGTTCGTGGCGCAGCCCTACGAGGCGTACGCAGTGCTGCGCGAGCAGGCTCCGGTCAGCTACTACGAGCCCAGCGGCCAGTGGCTGGTCTCCCGGTACCAGGACGTCAGCACGCTGCTGCGGGACCGCCGCCTGGGCCGCACCTACACCCACCGCTACAGCCACGAGGAGTTCGGCCGCCCGGCGCCCGACCCCGCGCTGGAACCCTTCCACACCCTCAACGACCACGGACTGCTCGACCTGGAGCCGCCGGACCACACCCGGATCCGGCGGCTGGTCTCCAAGGCCTTCACCCCGCGGATGGTGGAGTCGCTGCGGCCCACCGTGGCCCGCCTCGCGGACGAACTGGTCTGCGGGCTGCTGGCGGACGGCGGCGGCGACCTGATCGCCAAGGTCGCCGAACCGCTGCCGGTCGCGGTGATCGCCGAGATGCTGGGCGTACCCGGGAGCGACCGGCACCTGCTGCGGCCCTGGTCGGCCGACATCACCGGGATGTTCGAGCTCAACCCCTCGGCCGAGGCGGCCGAGCGGGCGGTGCGGGCGAGCGTCGAGTTCTCCGAGTACCTGCGCAAGCTGATCGCCGAGCGGCGGGCCGCACCGGGTGAGGACCTGATCAGCGCACTGGCCCGGGTCGCCGACGGCTCCGATGCGCTGAGCGAGCAGGAGATGGTCTCGACCTGCGTCCTGCTGCTGAACGCCGGGCACGAGGCCACCGTCAACACCACCGGGAACGGCTGGTTGGCACTGCTGCGCAACCCCGGTGAACTCGCCCGGCTGCGCGGCGCGGTGGACGAACTGCTGCCCACCGCCGTCGAGGAGTTGATGCGCTACGACACCCCGCTACAGATGTTCGAACGCTGGGTGCTGGAGGACATCGAGGTCGCCGGGGTGAGGGTTCCGCGCGGTGCCGAGGTAGCCCTGCTGTTCGGCTCGGCCAACCGCGACCCGGCCCGCTTCACCGACCCCGACCGCCTCGACCTGGGCCGCACCGACAACCCGCACATCACCTTCGGCGCGGGAATTCATTTCTGTCTCGGCGCCCCGCTCGCCAGACTGGAGCTCACCGAGTCCTACGGTGCGCTGCTGCGCCGGGCGCCCGGGCTGCGGCTGGTCCACGAGCCCGAGTGGCGCCCCGGGTACGTCATCCGGGGGCTGCGGGAACTGATCGTCGAGGTGTGAGGGGTGACGGGCACGGGCCGGGCGACGGGAGCACTGCTGGGTCTCGCGATCGGGCTCGGCGACCTCGCCGCGCTGGCCCATGACCCCACGCCGGAGCACTTCACGGCGCGCGGCTGGGACGAGTGCCTGTTCGTCCTCGACCGCCTCGACGCCGCGCTGGCCCGGCCGTCGTACGACACCGATCCGTGCGAGATCACGGGTGAGGGCTGGATCGCCGAAGAGGCCTTCGCCACCGGCCTGTTGTGCTTCCTGCTCCTCCCCGACGACCCGGTGGTCGCAGTCCGCCGGGCCGCCTACAGCTCCGGTGACTCGGACTCCATCGCCTGTCTCACCGGCGCCTTCGCCGGTGCCCGCCACGGTGATCCGGCCTGGCCGTCGGAGTGGACCGAGCGCATCGAGTACCGCGACGAGCTGCTCGCCCTCGGGGCGCTCTGGGACCGCTGCTGACCCGCTCCTGGCCCGCCCCGGCCGAGGCGGGCCGGGGCACGGGCCTCCGGTCGGCAGCCGCCGGGCCGGCCGCGCCCAGGTGGCGGCTCAGCGCGGGATGGCACCCGCGCGGCCGTGCAGCGAGGCGCGGTCGGCGGCGGCGCGGCCGGCCGCCCAGCCCTCGCCGTCGCTGACCCGTACCCGCTGGGAGGTCAGCTTGGGGAACATCCGGCCCACCGTGTCGTCCACCGCCTCCTCGCGAGCTGCGAGTGCGGGCAGCAGCCGCTCGTCCGGCACCAGCTGCTCGCAGCTGCCGTCCTCGCGCAGGTGCCGGCCGGCGGCCGCGTCGTTGGTGGTCCGCTCGGTCGCGGCCGTCAGCCGCTCCCGGATCCGGGCGGCGTACGCGACCAGGAACGACTGCCGGAAGGACTTCGTACGGGAGGCGCTCTCCGGGCGCCGGCCGCCGTCTGCCGTGCCCGGGTGGCGGGAGCGGCCGGTCTGGCGGGGCTGCATGGCGGAGGTCGCTTGCACCAGGAGCGAGGTGTACAGCAGCTCGACCGAGTCCAGGTCCGGATCGAAGCCGACGACGGTGCAGAAGCCGAACTCCTTGGCCCACACCACCCGGCACCGGTTCGCCGCCGCGACGGCGTCCAGCAGCATCGTCTTGGGGCCCTCGTAGGGGTTGTCCACCCCGATCCGCAGCGCCGCCGGGGCGTGCTCGGCCGGGCGCGCGGCCGCCAGCAGGGCCTCGTCGATGCTGTGCTGGGCCATCAGCTGCTGCGCCTTGGCGGTCAGCGCCTCGGCCTCCTCGGGGTAGTCCGTGGACTCCGCCTTCGCCAGCAGCGCCCGGATCCGCGAGAGCATCCTCGGCTCATCCCGCCCCGCCCCGACCCCTCGCTGCGGCTCGGCACCCGGGACGGGCCCGACCGGCGCGATCGGCGGCAGGTGGCTCCAGGTCCGCAGCAGCTCCAGCACGGCCGTGGCCAGGGCGAACCGGTCCAGCCGGTGGTGCTGGGCGAAGTCGGCCAGGAAGCGGTCGTCCTCCTCCCACCAGACTTCGGTGGACAGCTCGCGCAGCTGCTCCTGCCAACGGCGGTCCAGGGTGGCGGCCGGGTGCCGGCGCCCCTCGGCGGAGATCAGGTCCACCGCCAGCGCCTGGTGCACCGGGCCGAGCCGGCGCCGCACCACCCGGGCCAGATCCGCCGGACGCCAGCCGCCGGCCCAGGCCCGTGCGACCGTACGCTCCGCGAACACCAGTACCGCCCGGCTGACCTCGGGCCAGTGCTCGGCCGAAGCCGCCAGCAGCGAGGCCCCGGTGTCCAGCGCCAGATCGAGCCCCTCCTCGGGGGCGCCGATCACCTGGTGGGCCGCCTGCTCCACCAGGCCGTCCATGCCGGGACCCCGCTCGCCCTTGCGCCTGCCCACGGTGTCCCTGCCTCCGTCTAGTCCGAACCTCCGACCCATGATGCCGGACCGCCGGCGGGGCGGAGCGGGCCACGTGCCCCGGGACTCCGGCGGGTGCTCAGCGCTCGATGGCGGTGGCGAGGATCTCCGGGAGGCGGGCGAGCAGCTGGGGCCCGGCCAGACGGAGGCCGGCGACGGTCTCCTTGCGCATGCCGGTGGGTGCCGTTCAGCCCCTCACTTTCGGGGCAACTGGCCCAGAGAGCCTGCGAATCGGGCGTTTCTAGGCCGAATGAGTGGCATTCCGCGACCCTCCTCCACATTGGGCCCACAGATCGGCAACTAGTACGCGCTCTGGTTCGTCTGGCTCAGTGACGGAGCAGCGCGCGGTGACAGCGCGCCGGGTGTCGGGAGGTGGCCGGATGGCCGGGGAGCCGTGGCAGATGGAGCAGTCGGCCGACGGGCCCTTCGCCGGGCAGCGGCCCTTGCCGGCCGGGCCCCCGTCCGGGCTCTCCCACGGCTGGCAGCCCGCCGTACCGCCCGCACCCGCCGGGTATCCGGACGCACCGCAGGCCGCGCGCACCGCGCAGGCCGCGATGCGTGCCGCGCACACCGACCGCGAGCGCACGGTGGACGTGCTGAAGGCGGCCTACGCGGAGGGGCGGCTGGACGCCGAGGAGTACGCGCAGCGCTTCGAGGGGGCGAACCGGGCGAAGACGTACGGGGAGCTGAGCCGACTGGTGGCCGACCTGCCGTCCGGGCCGTTCGTGGCCCCGGCGCAGGTCTCCGGCCCCGCCGTGCCGCCCACCTTCCTGGCACCGCCGAACCTGGTACCGCCCAAGCCGCGCGCCAACCCGCTGGCGGTCACCTCGATGGTGCTCGGGCTGCTCGCCATCCCGACCATCGGGACGACCGCGGTCCCGGCCGTGGTGACCGGCCATGTCGCCCGGGCGCAGCTGCGCCGCCGCGGTGAGCAGGGCGACGGGATGGCCACGGTCGGCCTGGTGCTCGGCTGGTTGGTGACGGCCGGCTGGCTGGCGATGATCCTCGCGATCCTGGTCGCCGCGAGCAGCGGCTCGAGCGGCCCTCACTAGGTCCGAGAGGTCGCCGTGCGCGGCGGCTCGCGGCTTTCGCCCATCTGTGGTATGACGGCAGAGCCAGGTTACGCCGAGCGGGCGTATCGGCCCGTTCAGGGCTGAGCTGCGGCGTTGCATTTGTTTTGACCGGCGCCGATGCGCTAGGTACGCTCTGACCCTGTGCCTGGGGTGTCCCCGGGTCCTTGTGCGTGCATGCACACCGGCCGCCGCGCCGACACGGGAGCGTCGCAACACGCTCTGTTCGCGCGAGCGCCGTCGCTGCACATCAGCATCATGGGATTCCGCGATTCCTCCATCAAAGAGGCTCAACACGCCCGACCGCGTGGGTCGGCGGGTTGGGATCACCGCAGGTTAGTTTGACGCAGCCTTGGCACACAGAAAACGGAGAAACGGTGCCTACGATCCAGCAGCTGGTCCGAAAGGGCCGGCAGGACAAGGTCGAGAAGAACAAGACTCCCGCACTGAAGGGCTCCCCTCAGCGCCGCGGTGTCTGCACGCGTGTGTACACGACCACCCCGAAGAAGCCGAACTCGGCTCTCCGTAAGGTCGCCCGTGTGCGCCTCACCAGCGGGATCGAGGTCACCGCTTACATCCCGGGCGAGGGCCACAACCTGCAGGAGCACTCCATCGTGCTGGTCCGCGGTGGACGTGTGAAGGACCTTCCTGGTGTCCGCTACAAGATCATCCGCGGTTCCCTCGACACCCAGGGTGTCAAGAACCGCAAGCAGGCCCGCAGCCGCTACGGCGCCAAGAAGGAGAAGTAAGAATGCCTCGTAAGGGCCCCGCCCCGAAGCGCCCGGTCATCGTCGACCCGGTTTACGGCTCCCCGCTGGTGACCTCGCTGGTCAACAAGATCCTGCTGCACGGCAAGCGCTCCACCGCCGAGCGGATCGTGTACGGCGCCCTCGAGGGCGTCCGCGAGAAGACCGGTGCCGACCCGGTGGTCGCGCTGAAGCGCGCTCTGGAGAACGTCAAGCCGACCCTCGAGGTCAAGTCCCGCCGTGTCGGTGGCGCCACCTACCAGGTGCCGGTCGAGGTCCGCCCGGGCCGCGCCAACACCCTGGCGCTGCGCTGGCTGGTCGGCTACTCGCGCGCCCGTCGCGAGAAGACCATGACCGAGCGTCTGCTGAACGAGATCCTGGACGCCAGCAACGGTCTGGGCGCCTCGGTCAAGCGTCGCGAGGACACCCACAAGATGGCCGAGTCCAACAAGGCCTTCGCGCACTACCGCTGGTAGTCCGTACCCCGTCACTAGACAGAGAGAGAACGAGCCACCATGGCTGCAACCTCCCTTGACCTCGCCAAGGTCCGCAACATCGGGATCATGGCGCACATCGACGCGGGCAAGACCACCACCACCGAGCGGATCCT
This sequence comes from Kitasatospora sp. NPDC032150, assembly GCF_055579945.1. NCBI lineage: Bacteria > Bacillati > Actinomycetota > Actinomycetes > Kitasatosporales > Streptomycetaceae > Kitasatospora > Kitasatospora sp. NPDC032150. The sequence continues at coordinate 165,150 of NZ_JBVIMH010000004.1, forward strand.
GTTCTACACCGGCGTCTCGTACAAGATCGGTGAGGTCCACGATGGCGCTGCCACCATGGACTGGATGGAGCAGGAGCAGGAGCGCGGCATCACGATCACGTCGGCCGCGACGACCTGCCACTGGACGCTGGACGACAGCGACCACACCATCAACATCATCGACACCCCGGGCCACGTCGACTTCACCGTCGAGGTGGAGCGTTCGCTGCGCGTTCTCGACGGTGGCGTGACGGTTTTCGACGGTGTCGCCGGTGTCGAGCCCCAGTCCGAGACCGTGTGGCGGCAGGCTGACCGCTACGGCGTCCCGCGTATCTGCTTCGTCAACAAGCTGGACCGCACGGGCGCGAACTTCTTCTTCTGCGTGCAGACCATCAAGGACCGCCTCGGCGCGACCCCGCTGGTCATGCAGCTGCCGATCGGTGCCGAGTCCGACTTCATCGGTGTCGTCGACCTGGTGAAGATGAAGGCTCTGGTCTGGTCGCCCGAGGCCACCAAGGGCGAGATGTACGACGTCGTCGACATCCCGGCCGAGCTGGCCGAGCAGGCCGCCGAGTACCGCGAGGCGCTGATCGACACCGTGTCGAACATCAGCGACGAGGTGATGGAGCTCGCCCTCGAGGGCGAGGACATCCCCGAGGAGCTGCTGATCGCCGCGATCCGCAAGGGCACGCTGAACTCGGACTTCACCCCGGTCTTCTGCGGCTCCGCGTTCAAGAACAAGGGCGTCCAGCCCCTGCTCGACGCGGTCGTGAAGTTCCTGCCGTCGCCGCTCGACATCGAGGGCATCGAGGGCAGCAAGCCGGGCAACCCCGACGAGAAGATCGTCCGTCAGGCCTCTGACGACGAGCCGCTCTCCGCGCTCGCGTTCAAGATCATGTCCGACCCGCACCTGGGCAAGCTCACCTTCGTCCGGGTGTACTCGGGCCGCCTGGAGTCCGGCACCTCGGTGCTGAACTCGGTCAAGGGCAAGAAGGAGCGCATCGGCAAGATCTACCGCATGCACGCGAACAAGCGTGAGGAGATCGACTCGGTGGGCGCCGGCGACATCATCGCCGTGATGGGCCTGAAGCAGACCACCACCGGTGAGACGCTGTCCGACGAGAAGCAGCCGGTCATCCTGGAGTCCATGGACTTCCCGGCCCCGGTCATCCGCGTCGCCATCGAGCCCAAGTCCAAGGGTGACCAGGAGAAGCTGGGTGTCGCCATCCAGCGTCTCGCCGAGGAGGACCCGTCCTTCCAGGTCAACACGGACGAGGAGACCGGCCAGACCATCATCGCGGGTATGGGCGAGCTGCACCTCGAGGTGCTGGTCGACCGTATGAAGCGTGAGTTCAAGGTCGAGGCCAACGTCGGCAAGCCGCAGGTCGCGTACCGCGAGACGATCCGCAAGGCCGTCGAGCGGATCGACTACACGCACAAGAAGCAGACCGGTGGTTCCGGCCAGTTCGCGAAGATCCAGATCGCGATCGAGCCGCTGGAGGCCGCTGACGGCTACGAGTTCGTGAACAAGGTCACCGGTGGCCGCGTGCCGAAGGAGTACATCCCCTCGGTCGACGCCGGCTGCCAGGAGGCCATGGAGTTCGGTGTTCTCGCCGGCTACCCGCTCCAGGGTGTCCGCGTGATCCTGCTCGACGGTGCCTCGCACGACGTCGACTCCTCCGAGCTCGCGTTCAAGATCGCCGGTTCCATGGCGTTCAAGGAAGGTGCCAAGAAGGCCAGCCCGGTTCTGCTCGAGCCGATGATGGCCGTCGAGGTCACCACCCCCGAAGAGTCCATGGGCGACGTGATCGGCGACATCAACTCTCGTCGTGGCCAGATCCGGTCCATGGACGAGCGTCACGGTGCCCGCGTCGTTTCGGCGCTGGTTCCGCTGTCCGAGATGTTCGGCTACGTCGGTGACCTGCGCAGCAAGACCTCTGGTCGCGCAAGCTACTCGATGCAGTTCGACTCGTACGCCGAGGTTCCGCGGAACGTGGCGGACGACATCATCGCCAAGGCCAAGGGCGAGTAAGGACCGGCACGAGCCGAGTCCCTGCCAAAGGTCCGACTGGTCCCGTCTTTCGGGATGAATCAGACCCCTTAGGCTATTAGGAGGCAAACCTGGAGGGATCTACCCGGATCCCTCCAGGCCCTCCGGCACCCCACCCGCGGGACGGCATGGGGCGCGACCAGCGCCCCGTTCCCAAACCCAATCCAGACCAACTGACGTCGTACGGCGTACAGAACTGTCCTCAGGAGGACTGAAGTGGCGAAGGCGAAGTTCGAGCGGACGAAGCCGCACGTCAACATCGGCACCATCGGTCACATCGACCACGGCAAGACCACGCTGACCGCGGCCATCACCAAGGTGCTGCACGACGCGTACCCGGAGATCAACCCCTTCACGCCGTTCGACCAGATCGACAAGGCGCCGGAGGAGCGTCAGCGCGGTATCACCATCTCGATCGCGCACGTCGAGTACCAGACCGAGGCGCGTCACTACGCCCACGTTGACTGCCCGGGTCACGCGGACTACATCAAGAACATGATCACCGGTGCGGCCCAGATGGACGGTGCGATCCTCGTCGTCGCCGCCACCGACGGCCCGATGCCGCAGACCAAGGAGCACGTCCTCCTGGCCCGCCAGGTCGGCGTCCCCTACATCGTCGTCGCCCTGAACAAGGCCGACATGGTCGACGACGAGGAGATCCTGGAGCTCGTCGAGCTCGAGGTCCGCGAGCTGCTCTCCGAGTACGAGTTCCCGGGCGACGACCTGCCGGTCGTCCGCGTCTCCGCGCTGAAGGCGCTGGAGGGCGACAAGGAGTGGGGCGAGAAGCTCCTCGGCCTGATGAAGGCTGTCGACGAGAACATCCCGGAGCCGGAGCGCGCCGTCGACCAGCCCTTCCTGATGCCGATCGAGGACGTCTTCACGATCACCGGTCGTGGCACCGTCGTCACCGGCCGCATCGAGCGTGGTGTCCTGAAGGTCAACGAGACCGTCGACATCATCGGCATCAAGGAAGCCAAGACCACCACCACGGTCACCGGCATCGAGATGTTCCGCAAGCTGCTCGACGAGGGCCAGGCCGGTGAGAACGTCGGTCTGCTGCTCCGTGGCATCAAGCGCGAGGACGTCGAGCGCGGCCAGGTCATCATCAAGCCGGGTTCGGTCACCCCGCACACCGAGTTCGAGGCCCAGGCCTACATCCTGTCGAAGGACGAGGGTGGCCGCCACACCCCGTTCTTCAACAACTACCGCCCGCAGTTCTACTTCCGTACCACGGACGTGACCGGCGTTGTGACCCTCCCCGAGGGCACCGAGATGGTCATGCCGGGCGACAACACCGCCATGACGGTTCAGCTGATCCAGCCGATCGCCATGGAGGAGGGCCTCAAGTTCGCCATCCGCGAGGGTGGCCGCACCGTCGGCGCCGGCCAGGTCACCAAGATCATCAAGTAATTGATGCTCTGACCTGAGCTCTGCACCGCAGGCTCACACGAGAGGGCCCTCCCCGTCCGTCAGGACGGGGAGGGCCCTCTCGCTTTCCCCCGGGGCCTGCTCTAGAGGCTTCGGGTGTAGGCCCTGCACTGCTCGTACGAGGGGAGCAGCCCGCTCGCCAGCGCCTCGGCGAGGCCGGGCGCGGTCTCGTCCTTGGCGGAGAGCTGCGGCGCCTCGGCCGGCCACTCGATCGCCAGCTCGGGGTCGAGCGGATGGACGCCGTGCTCGCCGGTCGGGTTGTAGGTCTCGGAGCAGAGGTAGCTGAGCGTGGCGTCGTCGGTCAGCGCACAGAAGCCGTGGCCGAGTCCCTCGGAGAGGTAGACGGCGCGGCGGTCCACGTCGTCCAGCCGCACCCCCTCCCACCGGCCGAAGGTGGGGGAGCCGACCCGCAGGTCCACCACCACGTCCAGCACCGCGCCCCGGACGCAGGTCACGTACTTGGCCTGCCCCGGCGGCACGTCGGCGAAGTGGACGCCGCGCACCACCCCGCGGGCCGAGACCGAGAGGTTGGCCTGGGCGAGCCGCAGCGGGTGCCCGACCACCTCGGCCAGCCGGTCGAAGCGGTACCACTCGGTGAACAGGCCGCGTGGGTCGCCGTGCAGCTGCGGAGTGACCTCGAAGGCGCCTTCGATGGCCAACTCGCGGAATTTCACTGGGAGTTCTCCTCGTCGAGCAGATCGAGCAGGTACTGGCCGTACCCGCTCTTGAGCAGTGGCTCGGCCAGCGCGCGGAGCTGGTCGTCGTCGATCAGTCCGGCGCGCCAGGCGGTCTCCTCCAGGCAGCCGACCTTCATGCCCTGGCGTTCCTCGATCACCTGGACGAAGTCGGAGGCCTGCATCAGCGAGACGAAGGTGCCGGTGTCCAGCCAGGCGGTGCCCCGGTCGAGCTTGGTGACGTGCAGTTCGCCGGCCTTGAGATAGGCCTCGTTGACCGCGGTGATCTCCAACTCGCCGCGGGCGCTGGGGTGCAGGCCCCGGGCGATCTCCACCACCCGGTTGTCGTAGAAGTACAGTCCTGGCACGGCGTAGCGGGACTTGGGGAACTCGGGCTTCTCCTCGATGGAGATCGCCTGCCCGTCCTGGTCGAACTCGATCACGCCGTAGGCGCGCGGGTCGGCGACCGGGTAGGCGAAGACCAGCCCGCCGGTGAGGTCGGTGTGGTCGGCCAGCCGGGTGCCGAGCCCGGTGCCGTGAAAGATGTTGTCGCCCAGGATCAGGGCCACCGACTCGTCGCCGATGAACTCCGCACCCAGGACGAAGGCCTGGGCGATCCCCTCCGGGCGCTCCTGGACTGCGTACTCCAGTCTCAGTCCGAACTGGGAGCCGTCGCCGAGCAGTCGGCGGAACTGGGCCTGGTCCTGCGGGGTGGTGACGATCAGTATCTCGGTGATCCCCGCCATCACCAGGGTGGAGAGCGGGTAGTAGATCATCGGCTTGTCGAACACCGGCAGGAGTTGTTTCGAAACCGCGCGGGTGAGCGGCCACAGCCGTGAGCCGGTGCCCCCCGCCAGGAGAATTCCTCGCATGTGAGGCAGGTTATGCGTTCGGGGCCGAAGAGTCCCGGCTTGATTTCGCCGATCTTCCTCGGGCCGCTCAGTACCGGGAGGTAAGCTGCACGCACTATGCGCATCCTCGTAACCGGCGGTGCCGGGTTCATCGGTTCGGAGTTCGTCCGGTCGCAGCTCGGCGCGGACGGCGGGGCCAGGATCACCGTCCTGGACAAGCTCACCTACTCGGGCGTGGAGGCCAATCTGGCCCCGGTCGCCGGCCACCCGGGCTACACCTTCGTCAGGGGCGACATCTGCGACCCCGAGCTGGTCGATTCGGTGATGCCGGGTCATGACGCGGTGGTGCACTTCGCCGCCGAGTCCCATGTGGACCGGTCGATCGCCGGTGCCGGCCCGTTCGTGCGGACCAATGTGACGGGAACTCAAGTACTGCTGGACGCCGCCCACAAGCACGGCGTGGCCCGTTTCGTGCACGTCTCCACCGACGAGGTCTACGGCTCGATCCTCCAAGGCTCCTGGACGGAGGAGTGGCCGCTGGCCCCCAACTCCCCCTATTCCGCCTCGAAGGCGGGCAGTGACCTGCTGGCGCTGGCCTACCACCGCACCCACGGCATGGACGTGGTGGTCACCCGCTGCTCCAACAACTACGGGCACTACCAGTTCCCGGAGAAGGTCATCCCGCTGTTCACCACCAATCTGATCGACGGTCAGAAGGTGCCGCTGTACGGCGACGGCGCCAACATCCGTGACTGGCTGCACGTTTCGGACCACTGCCGGGGCATCGACCTGGTCCTGCGCGGCGGTCGGGCGGGCGAGGTCTACAACATCGGTGGCGGCACCGAGGTCACCAACAAGGAGCTGACCGGCCTGCTGCTGGAGGCGGTCGGCTGCGGCTGGGACATGGTCGAGCGGGTGCCCGACCGCAAGGGGCACGACCTGCGCTACTCACTGGACATCAGCAAGATCCGTGCTGAGCTGGGGTACGAGCCGCAGGTCTCCTTCGCCGACGGGCTGGCCGCGACCATCGACTGGTACCGGGAGAACCGGGCCTGGTGGGAGCCGCTCAAGGCGGGCCTGGGGCCCGCGGTGACGGCGTGACCCGCTGGTTGGTGACCGGCGCGGGCGGGATGCTCGGCCGGGATCTGCTGGACGTGCTGTCCGGGGAGCAGGTCACCGCGGCCGACCGGGCCGCGCTCGACATCACCGACGCCGAGGCGGTCCGGGCCGCGGTGGCCGAGCACGACGTGGTGGTCAACTGCGCCGCGTGGACGGACGTGGACGGCGCCGAGGGCGCGGAGGACGCGGCAACCGCCGTGAACGGTACGGCGGTCGGGCATCTGGCCCGGGCTTGCGCGGAGACCGGGGCGAGGCTGCTGCAGGTGTCGACGGACTACGTGCTGCCGGGTGACGCCTCGCAGCCGTACGCCGAGGACGCGGCGACCGGGCCGCTCAACGCGTACGGGCGCAGCAAGCTGGCGGGGGAGCACGCGGTCGCCCGACTGCTGCCCGAGGCCGGGTACATCGTGCGGACCGCCTGGCTGTACGGGGAGCACGGGCGGAACTTCGTCGCCACGATGCTCTCGCTGGCCGCCCGGCAGGAGACCGTCCAGGTGGTCGACGACCAGTACGGGCAGCCCACCTGGTCCTACCAACTCGCACTTCGGCTGGCCGAGTTGGGGCGCTCACGGAGCGCTCCGCCCGGGATTTACCACGGCACCGCCTCGGGGCGGGCCAGCTGGTTCGAGCTGGCGCGCGCCGCGTTCGAACTGGCCGGGCTGGATCCCGGGCGAGTGCGTCCGACGGACTCGGCCGCGTTCCGCCGCCCGGCCGCCCGGCCGGGCTACAGCGTCCTCGGTCACGCCCGCTGGTCCGGGGCCGGCCTGCCCCCGCTGCCGCACTGGCGCGACTCGCTGGCCGAGGCGATGGAGCGGTCGGCCTTCGGGGCGTTCAGGGGCTAGCCCGGGGGCTGGCTCAGGGGTTGGCTCCGGGGCCCGGGGAGCCCACTGCGAAGGACCGGGGTGCCTCCGCGGGGCTCCCGGCGGTTTCACCCGTTCGCCGCGTCACCCCGCGGGGACGGCCGCCGTTCTCCTGGCAGGGACCACCCTGGCCACGGAAGGCGTCAACGGCTGTGCAACTCTCGACCCTCACCTCGATCACCGGCATCGTGGTGCTGGCCTACATCCTGGAGCTCCTCCGCAGGCAGCAGCTGCGCGAGAAGTACGCGGCGATCTGGCTCTGCATCGGCCTGGTGGTGGCCCCGCTCGGCTTCTTCCCGTCGCTGCTGGACTCCACCGCCCGCAGTGTCGGGGTGGCCTCGGGGGTGAGCCTGGTGCTGTTCGCCGGGTTCGTCCTGGTGCTGTTGGTCAGTCTCCACCTCAGCTGGGAGGCCAGCCGGTTGGAGGCCAGGACCCGCACGCTGGCCGAGGACATCGCGCTGATCCGCTCCCGGCTCACCGAGATCCCCGGGCTCACCGAGATCCCCGAGATCCCCGGGCTCCCCGGGCTCCCCGGGCTCCCCGGGCCCTCCGGTGAGGGGGACACCCGATGACCACCCCCGACGGCCGGCGCGTCCTGGTCATCCTCCCGGCCTGGAACGAGGCCGACGCGCTCTTGGCCGTGCTGGGCGAGATCAAGCAGCAACTGCCCTACGCGGAAACCCTGGTGGTGGACGACGGCTCCACCGACCGGACCGCCGAGGTCGCCGCCGCGGCCGGCTCGGCGGTCGCCCGGCTGCCGTTCAACCTCGGCGTCGGCGGCGCGATGCGGCTCGGCTACCGGTACGCCCGCGAGCACGGCTACGACGTCGCGGTCCAGGTGGACGCGGACGGCCAGCACGACCCGTCCTACGTCCCCGCCCTGCTGGCCCGGCTCGACGAGGCCGACCTGGTGATCGGCGCCCGGTTCTGCGGCGAGGGCGAGTACCGGGTGCACGGCCCGAGGCGGTGGGCGATGGCACTGCTCTCGCTGATCCTCTCCAGGCTCACCCGCACCCGTCTCACCGACACCACCTCCGGATTCCGCGCCTGCAACCGACCGATGATCGAGTTCTTCGCGCGCTGGTACCCCGTGGAGTACCTCGGCGACACCGTGGAGAGCCTGGTCGGCGCGGCCCGCTGCGGCTTCGCGGTCTGCCAGGTGCCGGTGGCCATGCGGGCCCGTACCGCCGGACGGCCGAGCGCTTCGCCGGTGAAGGCGATGATCTACCTGGTCCGCGCGGGTCTGGTGCTGCTGCTCGCGGTGATCCGGCGGATGCCCGCCGAGCTCAGGGAGCTGGCGCCCGGCTCCCCGGCCTACGAGGCCTACCTGGCGGAACAGTCGGCCCGCCGTTCGCTGGCCACGGAGGGCTGAGTGCCGCGCTTCGAGATCACCCTGCCCTACTACGGCGACGTCGCCCTGATGCAGGACGCCGTCCGCAGCGTGCTCGCCCAGGACGGCGACGACTGGCGGCTCACCGTGGTGGACGACGGCCGGGAGCCGGATGTCCCCGGGTGGTTCGAACGCCTCGCCGACCCCCGGGTCCGGTACTACCGGAACGAGCGGAACCTCGGCGTCACCGGCAACTTCAACCGCTGCGTCGAGCTGGCCGAGTACGAGTACCTGGTGCTGATGGGCAGCGACGACCTGATGCACGCCGACTACCTCTCCGTCATCCGCCGGGCCGCCGAGCGGCAGCCCGGGGCCGCGATGATCCAGCCGGGCGTCCAGGTGATCGGCGGCGACGGACTCCCGTACGACACCCTCGCCGACCGCACCAAGCGCCTGCTGTACGCCCCCAGGGGGCCCGAGTGCGCCCTGCTCGCAGGTGAGCGGCTGGCCGTCAGCCTGCTGCGCGGCAACTGGCTCTACTTCCCGTCCGTCTGCTGGCGGACCGAGGCCGTGCGGCGCTTCGGCTTCCGCCCCGACCTCGGGGTGATCCAGGACCTCGCGCTGGTGATCGACCTGTTGGTGGCGGGGGAGGGCCTGGCCGTCACCCCGGAGGTCTGCTTCAAGTACCGGCGGCACGCGGCCAGCGAGTCCTCGGCCACCGCCTACACCGGGTGCCGCTTCGAGGAGGCCAAGCGCTTCTTCCGGGAGACCGCCGACCGGCTCACCGCCTTCGGCTGGCCGCACGCCGCCCGGGTCTCCCGCCGCCACCTCTCCTCCCGCCTGCACGCCCTCACCCTGCTTCCCGCCGCCACCCGCCACGCCGGCGCTCCGGGGGCGGCGGCGCTGCTCCGACACGCCTTCCGGTGACGGTTCGGGATCTGCTCGACAGCCGCTGACAGCAAGGGAGTTGCGGTGGAGTTGCGGATGAGTCGGGCTGTCGCGCTGCGCGGCGCGCTGCCGCCGGGAACCCAGGCCGTGGCCGTCGGCACGGTGGTGCTCGGCGGGGCTTCCTACCTGCACCTCGCCCTCGCCGGGCACAGCCTGCCCACCCGGGACATGGCAGGCGTCTCGGTGCTCTGGACCATTCTCATGACGGTCGGCATCGGCCTGTTCTTCCCGATCGAGCAGGAGCTCACCCGGATCGTCGCCGCCCGCGCGGTGCGCGGGCAGGGCGCGGGGCCGGTGCTGCGCCGCGCCGCGCTGCTCACCACCGGTGTACTCGTCCCCGTGCTCGGTCTGATGGCCGCCGCCGCCCGGCCGCTGGCCGGCCTGCTCTTCCACGGCGACCGTGCCCTGCTCGCCGCCCTCGGCGCCGCCTTCGCCGCGATGGCCTGCTGCTACCTGACCAGGGGCGTCCTGGCCGGCCTCGGCCGCTTCGGTGCGTACGGGACCCAGCTCGGCCTCGACGGGGCGCTGAGAGTGCTGCTCGCCCTCGGCCTCGCCCTCGCCGGGCCGCACTCCGCGCTCGCGTTCAGCCTGGTCCTGACTGCCGCGCCGCTGCTCGCCCTGCTCGCGACCCTGCCGGTCACCGTCCGCGCGGCCCGGCCGGGGCCGCCGATCGACTGGTCCCGACTCCTGGGCGGCCTCGGCCTGTTGATCTGCTCGACGCTGCTCGCGCAGTGGATGGTCAGCGCCGCGGTGGTCAGCGTGCAGCTGCTGGACGCGGCCGACGTCGACCTGATCGCCGCCCTGCTCAGCGCCCTGGTGCTGGCCCGGGTCCCGATCTTCGTCTTCGGTGCGCTGCAGGCCTCCCTGCTCTCCGGGCTGGCCTCCTGCGCCGCGCAGGGGCGGCACGCCGCCTTCACCGCGCTGCTGCGCCGGGCCGCCCTGGCGGTCGCCCTGCTCTCGCTCGCCCTGGGCCTGCCCGCGCTCGCGCTCGGCCCCTGGCTGATCCGGCTGCTGTTCGCCGCCCCGCCCGTGCTGACCAGGGCGGATTTCCTCTGGCTGGTGCTGGGCACGTTCTGCTACCTGCTGGCGATGGTGCTCGGCCAGGGCCTGATCGTGCTGCACCGGCACCGCGTCCAGCTCGCCTGCTGGACCCTGGGCACCGCCGTCCTGGTCGCCGTCACCGTGCTCCCGGGCGGGCTGGCCACCCTGGTCTGCCTGGCGTACGCCGCCGGGACGGCCGCCACCGTCGCCGGGATGCTGCTGGGCCTGCTGCGCCGGCCCGGGGCGTCGGAGCGGGCCGGTGAGGCCCCCCGGACGCTCGACGCGGTTTGACAGCCGGTGCCGCCTGGGTACTCTTCCGGGCCCGATTGGCGTTCCGGTGCACTCCTGTGGCAGTATGTCCAAGTTGCTCGGTTGAGTGCCGATGCTGCGCGCCTCCCGCCGGGAGGACTGGAAGCGAGTCCCATGTACTCGTCGTTCCCGTGATGGCCGTTCATGTGTTCACGTGCGGTATGTGAATGCAGTGGTGTGTAAGCGACACCGCGGCAGCTGCGGGGCGAAAGTACGGGAATCTTCCGGGAAGCGTGGGCGGGGCCTCGACCCGGCGCCTGGTGGGTGCAAGACCTCACCGATCGAGAGCGAAAATCCGAACGAGAGAGCATCTTGTCCGGTTTTTTGCAAGCGGAGGGGCGACACGCCCGACCGCGTGGGTCGGAGAGAGTAACCATCCAGAGGCGTCGCCGGACCAGTCCACCTGGACGAATCCGGTCGTGGAAGCAGCAGACGACAGAAGGACTACTGAGTAGCCATGGCGGGACAGAAGATCCGCATCCGGCTCAAGGCCTACGACCACGAGGTCATCGACTCCTCGGCGAAGAAGATCGTCGAGACGGTGATCCGTACTGGTGCGCAGGTCGCGGGCCCGGTGCCGCTGCCCACTGAGAAGAACGTGTACTGCGTCATCCGCTCGCCGCACAAGTACAAGGACTCGCGCGAGCACTTCGAGATGCGTACTCACAAGCGTCTGATCGACATCCTCGACCCCACGCCGAAGACGGTTGACTCGCTGATGCGTCTCGACCTGCCGGCCGGCGTCGACATCGAGATCAAGCTCTGAGAGGCGCACCGAAGATGGCTAAGCAGATTAAGGGCATCCTGGGCGAGAAGCTCGGCATGACCCAGGTCTGGGACGAGAACAACCGGGTTGTCCCGGTGACCGTCGTCAAGGCCGGGCCGAATGTCGTGACCCAGGTCCACACCGCCGACAGCCCGGCCGGCTACGACGCCGTCCAGATCGGCTTCGGCGAGATCGACCCCCGCAAGGTGAACAAGCCCCTCGCGGGCCACTTCGCCAAGGCCGGTGTCACCCCGCGCCGCCACCTGGTCGAGCTGCGTACCTCGGACGCCTCCGAGTACACCCTGGGCCAGGAGATCACCGCTGAGCTGTTCGAGGCGGGTGTCAAGGTCGACGTGACCGGCACCTCCAAGGGCAAGGGCTTCGCCGGTGTCATGAAGCGTCACAACTTCAAGGGCCTCGGCGCCGGTCACGGCACCCAGCGCAAGCACCGCTCGCCCGGTTCCATCGGTGGCTGCGCCACCCCGGGCCGCGTGTTCAAGGGCCTGCGCATGGCTGGTCGGATGGGCCACGAGCGTGTGACCACCCAGAACCTGACCGTGCACGCGGTCGACGCGGAGAAGGGCCTGCTGCTCATCAAGGGCGCAATCCCGGGTCCGAACGGCGGCCTCGTCCTCGTCCGCACCGCGGCGAAGGGGCTGTGAGGAAATGAGCACCATTGACATCCTGTCGCCGAACGGCGACAAGGCCGGCAGCATCGAGCTGCCCGCCGAGATCTTCGACGCCAAGGTCAGCGTTCCGCTGATGCACCAGGTCGTCGTGGCGCAGCTCGCTGCGGCCCGTCAGGGCACTCACAAGGTCAAGAACCGTGGCGAGGTCCGTGGTGGCGGCAAGAAGCCGTACCGCCAGAAGGGCACCGGCCGCGCCCGTCAGGGCTCGACCCGCGCGCCGCAGTTCGCCGGTGGTGGCGTCGTGCACGGTCCCGTGCCGCGTGACTACTCGCAGCGGACCCCGAAGAAGATGATCGCCGCCGCTCTGCGCGGTGCGCTCACCGACCGGGCCCGCCACGAGCGCATCCACGTGATCACCGCCGTGACCGCGACCGAGGCGCCGTCGACCAAGGCCGCCAAGGGCCTGTTCGGCAAGATCACCGAGCGCAAGAACGTCCTCCTGGTCGTCGAGCGCGAGGACGAGCTGGGCCTCAAGTCCGCTCGCAACCTGCCGAACGTCCACATCCTGGACGCCGGTCAGCTGAACACCTACGACGTGCTCGTCTCCGACGATGTGGTCTTCACCCAGGCCGCCTTCGAGCGCTTCGTGGCCGGTCCGGCCGCGTCCGCCAAGGCCGTTGCCGCTGAGGGCGAGCTCGAAGGGAGCGCCGCCTGATGAGCGACGTTACGAGCAAGACGTTCACGGACCCCCGTGACGTCCTGGTGAAGCCGGTCATCTCCGAGAAGAGCTACGCGCTCCTCGACGAGAACAAGTACACGTTCATCGTGTCGCCGGGCGCCAACAAGACCCAGATCAAGCAGGCCGTCGAGGCGGTCTTCTCGGTCAAGGTCGAGGCGGTCAACACGATCAACCGGCAGGGCAAGCGCAAGCGCTCGCGCACCGGTTTCGGCAAGCGCAAGGACACCAAGCGCGCCATCGTGACCCTGGCCGAGGGCAACCGCATCGACATCTTCGGTGGTCCGGTCTCCGCCTGACGGAGAACGTGATCGTCGATAAGGACGAGGACGAGAGAAGCCAATGGGCATCCGCAAGTACAAGCCGACTACGCCGGGCCGTCGTGGCTCCAGCGTGGCCGACTTTGTCGAAATCACGCGGTCCACTCCGGAGAAGTCGCTGGTTCGCCCGCTGCACAGCAAGGGCGGCCGTAACAACACCGGTCGTGTCACCGTTCGCCACCAGGGTGGCGGTCACAAGCGCGCCTACCGCGTGATCGACTTCCGTCGTCACGACAAGGACGGCGTGCCGGCGAAGGTCGCTCACATCGAGTACGACCCGAACCGCACCGCGCGCATCGCGCTCCTGCACTACGCGGACGGCGAGAAGCGCTACATCATCGCCCCGCGCGGTGTTGCTCAGGGCGACCGGATCGAGAACGGTCCGGCTGCCGACATCAAGCCCGGCAACAACCTGCCGCTGCGCAACATCCCGGTCGGTACCACCATCCACGCGGTGGAGCTGCGTCCCGGTGGCGGTGCCAAGATGGCCCGCTCCGCCGGTTCCGGCATCCAGCTGCTCGCCCGTGAGGGTCGCATGGCGCACCTGCGCATGCCCTCCGGTGAGATCCGCCTGGTCGACGCGCGCTGCCGCGCCACCGTCGGCGAGGTCGGCAACGCCGAGCAGTCGAACATCAACTGGGGCAAGGCCGGCCGTATGCGCTGGAAGGGCGTCCGCCCGACCGTGCGTGGTGTCGCCATGAACCCGATCGACCACCCGCACGGTGGTGGTGAGGGTAAGACCTCTGGTGGTCGCCACCCGGTCTCGCCGTGGGGCCAGAAGGAGGGTCGTACCCGTCGCCCGAAGAAGGCGTCGGACGCTCTCATCGTGCGCCGCCGCAAGACCAACAAGAAGCGCTAGGAGCAGGTCAGATGCCGCGCAGTCTTAAGAAGGGCCCCTTCATCGACGGCCACCTCATCAAGAAGGTGGACGCTCAGAACGAAGCCGGTACCCAGAACGTCATCAAGACCTGGTCCCGTCGTTCCGTGATCTCCCCGAGCATGCTCGGTCACACGATCGCGGTTCACGATGGCCGCAAGCACGTCCCGGTGTTCGTCACCGAGTCGATGGTCGGCCACAAGCTCGGCGAGTTCGCTCCCACGCGCACCTTCAAGGGGCACGTGAAGGAAGACCGCAAGTCGAAGCGTCGCTAGTCCGACACTTCAAGCTTCGAGCTTGAGCGCCAGAACGACTAAGTGACTTACTCCATTAAGGGGACAACCATGGAAGCCAGGGCCCAGGCGCGGTACATCCGCGTCACGCCCATGAAGGCCCGCCGCGTGGTGGACCTCATCCGTGGCCTGAACGCCACGGAGGCCCAGGCCGTCCTGCGTTTCGCTCCGCAGGCCGCCACCGTGCCGGTCGGCAAGGTGCTGGACAGCGCCATCGCCAACGCCGCGCACAACTACAACCACTCCAACGTGGACGACCTCTACATCTCTGAGGCGTACGTTGACGAGGGCCCGACCCTGAAGCGGTTCCGTCCGCGCGCCCAGGGCCGTGCCTACCGGATCCGCAAGCGGACCAGCCACATCACCGTGGTCGTCAGCAGCAAGGAAGGGACCCGGTAATGGGCCAGAAGGTTAACCCGCACGGGTTCCGCCTCGGCATCAGCACGGACTTCAAGTCCCGCTGGTACGCCGACAAGCTGTACAAGGACTACGTCAAGGAAGACGTCGCCATTCGTCGCATGATGACGAAGGGCATGGAGCGCGCCGGCATCTCCAAGGTCGAGATCGAGCGCACCCGCGACCGCGTCCGCGTTGACATCCACACCGCCCGCCCCGGCATCGTCATCGGTCGCCGTGGCACCGAGGCCGACCGCATCCGCGGCGACCTCGAGAAGCTGACCGGCAAGCAGGTCCAGCTGAACATCCTCGAGGTCAAGAACCCCGAGCTGGACGCCCAGCTCGTGGCTCAGGGCGTCGCGGAGCAGCTGTCCTCCCGCGTCTCCTTCCGTCGTGCCATGCGCAAGTCGATGCAGGGCACCATGAAGTCCGGCGCCAAGGGCATCAAGGTCCAGTGCTCCGGTCGTCTCGGCGGCGCCGAGATGAGCCGTTCGGAGTTCTACCGCGAGGGTCGCGTGCCGCTGCACACCCTGCGTGCGAACGTCGACTACGGCTTCTTCGAGGCCAAGACCACCTTCGGCCGTATCGGCGTGAAGGTCTGGATCTACAAGGGCGACGTCAAGAACATCGCCGAGGTCCGCGCTGAGAACGCCGCTGCCCGCTCGGGCAACCGCCCGGCCCGTCCCGAGGGTGGTCGTCCCGCCCGCGGTGGCGAGCGCCGTGGTGGCGAGCGCGGTGGCCGCGGTCGTCGTCCCGCCGCCACCGAGGCTCCGGCCCAGGTGACCGAGGCGCCGGCTGCCGAGAACACCGGAACGGAGGCCTGACCCCATGCTGATCCCTCGTAGGGTCAAGCACCGCAAGCAGCACCACCCCAAGCGTGGTGGCGCCGCCAAGGGTGGCACCGAGCTGGCGTTCGGCCAGTACGGCATCCAGGCCGTGACCCCGGCGTACGTGACGAACCGTCAGATCGAGTCCGCTCGTATCGCGATCACCCGTCACATCCGTCGTGGTGGCAAGGTCTGGATCAACATCTACCCGGACCGCCCGCTCACCAAGAAGCCGGCCGAGACCCGCATGGGTTCCGGTAAGGGTTCGCCGGAGTGGTGGATCGCGAACGTGCACCCGGGTCGGGTCATGTTCGAGCTGTCGTACCCGAACGAGAAGGTGGCTCGCGAGGCGCTCACCCGCGCCGCGCACAAGCTGCCGATGAAGTGCCGGATCGTCCGGCGCGAGGACGGTGAGAGCTGATGTCGGCCGGCACCAAGGCTGCTGAGCTGCGCGAGCTGGACAACGAGGCCCTCGTTGCCAAGCTGCGCGAGGCCAAGGAGGAGCTGTTCAACCTCCGCTTCCAGGCGGCGACCGGGCAGCTCGACAACCACGGACGGCTCAAGCTCGTCCGTAAGGACATCGCGCGGATCTACACCCTGATGCGCGAGCGCGAGCTGGGCATCGAGACGGTGGAGAACGCCTGATGACTGAGAACACCAACGAGACGCGCGGTTTCCGCAAGACCCGTGAGGGTCTCGTCGTCAGCGACAAGATGGACAAGACCGTCGTCGTCGCCGTCGAGGACCGCGTCAAGCACGCTCTGTACGGCAAGGTCATCCGCCGTACGAACAAGCTGAAGGCGCACGACGAGCAGAACGCGTGCGGCGTGGGCGACCGGGTCCTCCTGATGGAGACCCGCCCGCTGTCCGCGACGAAGCGCTGGCGCGTCGTCGAGATCCTCGAGAAGGCCAAGTAACGAAGTCGATGCGGTACGGCCGTATGTGCAACGGGTCCCCAGGGACGCCGGTGTGAGCAGCGGCCGGCCCGTCAACTCTCGTTGACGATCAGGAGTAACTGTGATCCAGCAGGAGTCGCGACTGCGTGTCGCCGACAACACGGGTGCCAAGGAGATCCTCTGCATCCGCGTTCTCGGTGGCTCCGGTCGCCGCTACGCCGGTATCGGGGACGTCATCGTCGCGACCGTCAAGGACGCGATCCCCGGTGGTTCGGTGAAGAAGGGTGACGTCGTCAAGTGCGTCGTCGTCCGCACCGTGAAGGAGCGCCGTCGTCCGGACGGTTCCTACATCCGGTTCGACGAGAACGCCGCCGTCGTCCTCAAGAACACCGAGGGTGACCCCCGTGGTACCCGCATCTTCGGCCCCGTGGGCCGCGAGCTGCGTGACAAGAAGTTCATGAAGATCATCTCGCTGGCGCCGGAGGTGCTCTAACCCATGGCGAACAGCATGAAGATCAAGAAGGGTGACCTGGTTCAGGTCATCACCGGCAAGGACAAGGGCAAGCAGGGCAAGGTCATCAAGGCCATGCCGGCTGAGCAGAAGGTCCTGGTCGAGGGTGTGAACCGGGTCAAGAAGCACACCAAGCCGGGCCCGGGCACTCAGGGTGGCATCGTCACCGTCGAGGCCCCGGTGCACGTCTCCAACGTCCAGCTGGTCGTGGAGAAGGACGGCAAGAAGGTCGTCACCCGTGTTGGGTACCGCTTCGACGACGAGGGCAACAAGATCCGTGTTGCCAAGCGAACCGGTGAGGACATCTGATGTCTGAGACGACTGTTGAGAAGGTGACCCCGCGTCTCAAGGAGCGTTACAACTCCGAGATCAAGGGTCAGCTGCAGGAGCAGTTCTCGTACGAGAACGTCATGCTGACCCCCGGCCTGGTCAAGGTCGTGGTCAACATGGGTGTCGGCGAGGCTGCCCGTGACAGCAAGCTGATCGAGGGCGCGATCCGCGACCTGACCGCGATCACCGGTCAGAAGCCGGCCGTGACCAAGGCTCGCAAGTCCATCGCGCAGTTCAAGCTGCGCGAGGGCCAGCCGATCGGCACCCACGTCACCCTCCGTGGTGACCGCATGTGGGAGTTCCTGGACCGTCTGGTTTCGCTGGCTCTGCCGCGTATCCGTGACTTCCGTGGTCTCTCCCCCAAGCAGTTCGACGGCCGTGGCAACTACACCTTCGGTCTGACCGAGCAGGTTATGTTCCACGAGATCGACCAGGACAAGGTCGACCGTCAGCGCGGTATGGACATCACCGTCGTGACCACCGCTCAGACCGACGACGAGGGCCGGGCGCTGCTGCGCGCTCTGGGCTTCCCGTTCAAGGAGGCGTGAGCCAATGGCGAAGAAGTCCCTGATCGCTAAGTCCGAGCGCAAGCCGAAGTTCGCTGTCCGGGCCTACACCCGCTGCCAGCGCTGCGGCCGCCCGCACTCGGTGTACCGCAAGTTCGGCCTGTGCCGTGTGTGCCTCCGTGAGATGGCCCACCGCGGCGAGCTGCCGGGCGTGACCAAGAGCTCCTGGTAATCAACTGCCGTTAGCTCTGGGCATTAGGCGAAGCAGAGGTGCCCGGCCCCATCCCTTCTCCCTTCCGGGGGAGTTTGGGCTCCCGCCTCGGGATCCCGTAAGGTGGTGGGGTCGGGCCCCCTGCCGCGGCATTCCCCATGGATGCTCGCGGCTCTCTTGTGAGGGCTCGCAACCCAGTCTTACTACGTCGCAGGTCCCCTGCGCTTGTGCCCCTCCCGCACTCCCACCGAGTGCGGGAGGGGGACCTGGTGCGGAGAAACCACGGCGAGAGAGGCCTGAGGCCACCATGACCATGACCGACCCGATCGCAGACATGCTCACGCGTCTGCGTAACGCGAACTCGGCGTACCACGACTCGGTCGTGATGCCGTCGAGCAAGATCAAGGCGCACGTCGCCGAGATCCTGCAGCAGGAGGGTTACATCTCCTCCTACAAGGTTGAGGAGCCCGCGGAGGGCGAGGTCGGCAAGAAGCTGACCATCGAGCTCAAGTTCGGCCCCAACCGTGAGCGCTCCATCGCCGGCATCAAGCGCATCAGCAAGCCGGGTCTGCGTGTTTACGCAAAGTCCACCAACCTGCCGAAGGTTCTCGGCGGCCTGGGCGTGGCGATCATCTCCACGTCGTCCGGCCTCCTGACCGACAAGCAGGCTGCCAAGAAGGGCGTAGGCGGAGAAGTTCTCGCCTACGTCTGGTAATTCGGGAAACGGAGGTACAGCAATGTCGCGCATTGGACGGCTGCCCATCTCGGTTCCCGCCGGCGTGGACGTCACCATCGATGGCCAGACGGTTTCGGTGAAGGGCCCCAAGGGCTCCCTCACCCACGTCGTCGCCGCGCCGATCGAGATCGGCAAGGGCGAGGACGGCACTCTGCTCGTCACCCGCCCGAACGACGAGCGTATGTCGAAGGCCCTGCACGGCCTGACCCGCACGCTGGTGGCGAACATGATCACCGGCGTGACCGCGGGCTACCGCAAGTCGCTGGAGATCAGCGGTGTTGGTTACCGTGTCGCGGCGAAGGGCTCCAACATGGAGTTCTCGCTCGGCTACAGCCACCCGATCCTGGTCGAGGCCCCGGAGGGCATCTCCTTCGTCGTCGAGTCGCCCACCAAGTTCCACGTGGACGGTATCGACAAGCAGAAGGTCGGCGAGGTCGCTGCCAAGATCCGCAAGCTGCGCAAGCCCGACCCGTACAAGGCCAAGGGCGTCAAGTACGCGGGCGAGGTCATCCGCCGCAAGGTCGGAAAGAGTGGTAAGTAAGCGATGAGCGTCTCTGTCAAGATCGGCAAGGGTAACGCCTACAAGAGCGCCGCTCGCAAGCGCCGCGCGATCCGCGTTCGCAAGCGCGTCGTCGGCACCGAGGTGCGTCCGCGCCTCGTTGTGACGCGCTCGAACCGCCACATGGTCGCCCAGGTCATCGACGACGCCAAGGGTCACACCCTGGCGTCGGCGTCCACCCTCGACGTGTCCATCAAGGGCACCGAGGGCGACAAGACCGAGCTGGCCAAGAAGGTCGGGAGCCTGGTCGCCGAGCGCGCCAAGGCCGCCGGCATCGAGGCGGTCGTCTTCGACCGCGCGGGCAACCGGTACGCCGGCCGCATCGCCGCCCTGGCGGACGCGGCCCGTGAGGCCGGGCTCGACTTCTAAGCCGCTCGTCGGCTCTGTCGACGGACGTAAACGAGAGAGGTAATTCCAATGGCTGGACCCCAGCGCCGCGGCAGCGGCGCCGGCGGCGGCACCGGCGGCGAGCGGCGTGACCGTAAGCGTGACGACCGGGGCGCTGCCCAGGTTGTCGAGAAGACCGCTTACGTCGAGCGCGTCGTCGCGATCAACCGTGTCGCCAAGGTTGTCAAGGGTGGTCGTCGCTTCAGCTTCACCGCGCTGGTCGTGGTGGGCGACGGTGACGGCACCGTGGGTGTCGGTTACGGGAAGGCGAAGGAGGTTCCGGCCGCCATCGCCAAGGGCGTTGAGGAGGCCAAGAAGAACTTCTTCAAGGTTCCCCGCATCCAGGGCACCATCCCGCACCCCATCCAGGGCGAGAAGGCCGCCGGCGTCGTGCTGCTGAAGCCGGCGTCGCCCGGTACCGGTGTTATCGCCGGTGGTCCGGTGCGTGCCGTCCTGGAGTGCGCCGGCGTTCACGACATCCTGTCGAAGTCGCTCGGCTCGGACAACGCGATCAACATCGTGCACGCCACCGTGGCTGCTCTGAAGGGCCTCGTCCGCCCCGAGGAGATCGCCGCCCGTCGTGGCCTGCCGCTGGAGGACGTCGCTCCCGCCGCTCTGCTGCGGGCTCGTGCTGCCGGGGTGAGCGCCTGATGGCTCGCCTGAAGATCACGCAGACCAAGTCCTACATCGGTAGCAAGCAGAACCACCGTGACACCCTGCGCTCGCTTGGCCTCAAGCGGATGCACGACGTCGTGGTGAAGGAGGACCGTCCCGAGATCCGCGGGATGGCCCACACGGTCCGTCACCTGGTGACGGTTGAGGAGGTGGACTGATCATGGCCGACCAGCCGATCAAGATCCACAACCTGCGTCCCGCCCCGGGTGCCAAGACCGACAAGATCCGCGTGGGTCGTGGTGAGGGCTCCAAGGGTAAGACCGCCGGTCGTGGTACCAAGGGCACCAAGGCCCGCTACCAGGTTCCGCAGCGCTTCGAGGGTGGCCAGATGCCGCTCCACATGCGCCTGCCGAAGCTGAAGGGCTTCAAGAACCCGGCCCACAAGCAGTTCCAGGTCGTGAACCTGGACAAGCTGGCCGAGCTCTACCCGCAGGGTGGCGAGGTCACCATCGCCGGCCTGGTCGAGAAGGGCGCCGTTCGCAAGAACGAGCTCGTCAAGATCCTGGGCCAGGGCGAGGTCTCCGTGGCGCTGCAGGTGACGGTCGACGCCGTCTCCGCCTCGGCCGCCGAGAAGATCGCCGCCGCGGGCGGCACCGTGACCGAGCTCATCTGAGAGCGGTGACTCACGGGCCCGGTACCTCCCGAAAGGGAGGTGCCGGGCCCGTTCTCTTTGTGTGTCAAATCCGGGCATCCCGTACCCCATAAGTAGGGGAGCGGCCGCATCTGCTTTTTCCGAGTGGCCACACACTGTAGAGTCCGTGGAGTTCCCTTGTACGCTGGAGCGAGGTTTGCCTGCGCCAGCCGCCGAGGGGATTGTTCATCTCCCCCAATCAGGACCGACCCTCCCGCCGACAGCGCGCGGGAGGCGCAGGAGGCACCGTGCTCAGTGCGTTCGCGCGGGCGTTCCAGACGCCCGACCTGCGCAAAAAGCTGCTGTTCACGCTGGGCATCATGGTGCTGTTCCGGCTGGGCGCACACATTCCCGTACCAGGCGTCAACTTCGTCGCGGTCAATCAGTGCTACAAGCAGACCACCTCGGGTCTGTTCGGCCTGGTCAACCTCTTCAGCGGTGGAGCTCTGCTCCAGCTGACGATCTTCGCGCTCGGCATCATGCCGTACATCACGGCCAGCATCATCCTCCAGCTCCTCACCGTGGTGATCCCGCGGCTCGAGGCGCTGAAGAAGGAGGGCCAGGCCGGTACCGCGAAGATCACCCAGTACACCCGCTACCTGACCATCGCGCTGGCCGTGCTGCAGGGCACCGGCATCGTGGCGACGGCCTCCAGCGGCGCGCTTTTCCCGGGCTGCCCGCTCGCCAACCAGATCGTGCCGGACCAGTCGGTCTTCCGGATCGCCGTCATGGTCATCACCATGGCCGCCGGCACCACCGTGATCATGTGGCTGGGTGAGCTGATCACCGACCGTGGTATCGGCAACGGCATGTCCATCCTGATCTTCACCTCCATCGCGGCCGGTTTCCCGGGCTCGATGTGGGCGATCAAGCAGTCGGGCAAGCTGTTCGGCGGCTGGGGCGAGTTCTTCAGCGTCATCGCCGTGGGCATCGTCGTGGTGGTCCTGGTGATCTTCGTCGAGCAGGCCCAGCGCCGGATTCCGGTTCAGTACGCCAAGCGCATGATCGGCCGCCGGGCTTTCGGCGGCACCTCGACCTACATCCCGTTGAAGGTGAACCAGGCTGGTGTCATCCCGGTCATCTTCGCCTCGTCGCTGCTCTACATTCCGGCGCTGGTGGTCCAGCTGACCAACAGCCAGGCGAGTTGGGCGACCTGGATCCGGACGAACTTCGTCAAGGGTGACCACCCGATCTACATGGTCACGTACTTCGTACTGATCGTGTTCTTCGCCTTCTTCTACGTCGCCATCTCCTTCAACCCCGAAGAAGTTGCCGACAACATGAAGAAGTATGGTGGGTTCATCCCGGGTATCCGGGCCGGCCGTCCGACGGCCGAGTACCTTAACTACGTGCTGACCCGTATCACGTGGCCGGGTGCGCTCTACCTGGGCCTGATCGCGTTGATCCCGATGATCGCCCTGGTCGCCTTCGGACAGCAGACCAACTTCCCGTTCGGCGGCACCAGCGTCCTCATCGTCGTCGGCGTCGGACTCGAAACTGTCAAGCAGATCGAGAGCCAGCTCCAGCAGCGTAATTACGAAGGGTTCCTCCGCTGATGCGTATCGTCCTCGTCGGACCTCCCGGGGCCGGGAAGGGTACTCAGGCGCACGTGCTCGCCAAGACCCTGTCCATCCCCCACATCTCCACTGGTGACCTGTTCCGCGCCAACATCAGCCAGGGCACCCCGCTGGGGCTCGAGGCCAAGGCGTACATGGACGAGGGCCGCCTCGTGCCGGACGAGGTCACCATCGGCATGGCCAAGGACCGGATGCTGCAGCCGGACGCCGCCGACGGCTTCCTGCTGGACGGCTTCCCGCGGAACCTGGGCCAGGCCAAGGCGCTGGACGAGTTCCTGACCGAGCAGGGCATCGGGCTGGACGGCGTGCTCGACCTGGAGGTCCCCGAGGACGAGGTCGTCAAGCGGATCGCCGGTCGCCGGCTGTGCCGCAAGGACGGCGCCCACGTGTTCCACGTGGCCTACAACGCGCCGGCCGTCGAGGGCGTGTGCGACGAGTGCGGTGGCGAGCTCTACCAGCGCTCGGACGACACCGAGGAGGCCGTCCGGGTCCGCCTGGAGGAGTACCACTCCAAGACCGAGCCGATCATCGGCTACTACGCGGACCAGGGCCTCCTGGTGACCATCTCGGCGCTGGGCAAGGTCGACGAGGTGACCGAGCGCGCGGTCGCCGCCCTGGAGCAGAAGAAGAACGGCTGACCGTTCGCAACGGTCCGTACGGCCGCGGAGCCCCTGGCGGGGAACCGCGGCCGTACGGCGTCGTACGGTGGTATGAGTGCACGGCCGCCCGGCAAGGACCGGGCGCGCGACGAACAGTGGAAGGCGTGACCAGATGGTGGAGATCAAGACCCCCGAGCAGATCGCGAAGATGCGGACGGCCGGGCTGGTCGTCGCCGAGGCGCTCAAGGCCTGCCGGGAGGCGGTCGCCCCCGGCATCACCACGGGCGAGCTCAACGACATCGCGGACAAGGTCATCACCTCGCACGGTGCGACCTCCAACTTCCGCGCCCACCACGGCGGTCTCTGGTTCCCCGGTGTGATCTGCGCCTCGGTCAACGACGAGGTGGTCCACGGCATCCCCGGTGACCGGGTGCTGATGGAGGGCGACCTGATCTCGATCGACTGTGGTGCGATCGTGGACGGCTGGCACGGCGACGCGGCGATCACGGTGCCGGTCGGCGAGGTCCGTCCCGAGGTCGCGATGCTCAGCCAGGTCACCGAGGGCTCGATGTGGGCCGGTGTGGCCCAGATGAGGAAGGGCAACCGCCTGGTCGACGTCTCCAAGGCGATCGAGGGCTTCATCCGCCGTCAGCCGCTGCCCCCGAAGGGCAAGTGGGGCATCACCGAGGGGTACGGCGGGCACGGCATCGGTTCCGCGATGCACATGGAGCCGCACGTGCTGAACTACGTCGAGGGCCGCCGGGGCAAGGGCGTCAAGCTGGTCCCGGGCACGGTGCTGGCGATCGAGCCGATGGTCTCGCTCGGCACCCCGCACACCTCGGTGCTGGAGGACGACTGGACGGTCGTCACCAACGACGGCACCTGGGCCGCGCACTGGGAGCACTCGGTGGCGATCACCGAGCAGGGGCCGCTGGTCCTCACCGCCTTCGACGGCGGCAAGGCCGCCCTGGCGAAGCTCGGCGTCACCGCCGCTCCGGACCCGCTCGGCTGAGCTGAGACCCGGTCAGGGCCCGGCGGTTTCGACCGCCGGGCCCTTTGTCCTATTTGGCACTGATAAGCTCCCAGGCTTGGTCTGGACAACAGAACGAAGGGGAGATCGGTGTTCAAGGGCTTCCGCGACTTCATGATGCGCGGCAACGTGATCGACATGGCGGTCGGTGTCGTGATCGGTGCGGCCTTCACCGCGGTGGTGAACGGCTTCGTCTCGGCCTTCCTCACCCCGCTGGTCGGTGTGGTGGTCGGTGCGGCCGGTGACTTCAGCAGCTACCGGTTCACCGTGGCGGGTGTCACCTTCCCGTACGGCCAGTTCCTCAATGTGCTGATCGCCTTCTTGATGACGGCCGCGGTGCTGTACTTCTTCGTGGTGCTCCCGGTGAGCAAGGCGACCGCCCGCTACCTGCCCAAGAAGCCGAAGCCCGCCGTGCGTCCCTGCCCGGAGTGCCTGACCGAGATCCCCGAGGCGGCCCGCCGCTGCTCGGCCTGTACGGCGCCCGTGGCGCCGCCGGCCTACGTCCGGCAGGGCTGATTTCGCCTTGGTGCGGTGCTTGGTTTACGATGGTGCGTCGGCTCACTCGTAGCGTGCTTCGGCACGCCCTCTTCCCTCAGGGCTAGTCTCTGGCAGGGGTGGGGTGGACCCAGGCTCGCACGAGCGTGCCGCATGCGGTAGTCGGCCCCGGAAGGTGGATCTCGCAGTTCATGGCAAAGAAGCAAGGCGCCATTGAGATCGAGGGCACCGTGATCGAGTCTCTTCCGAACGCCATGTTCAAGGTTGAGCTGCAGAACGGTCACAAGGTCCTCGCGCACATCAGCGGCAAGATGCGTATGCACTACATCCGCATCCTCCCGGACGACCGGGTCGTGGTGGAGCTCAGCCCTTACGACCTGACTCGCGGCCGGATCGTCTACCGGTACAAGTAAGCAACTGTCAGATCTAGACCCGGAGAACCTGAACCATGAAGGTCAAGCCGAGCGTCAAGAAGATCTGCGACAAGTGCAAGGTGATCCGCCGTCACGGTCGGGTCATGGTGATCTGCGACAACCTGCGCCACAAGCAGCGCCAGGGCTGATCTCTCCCCAGCATTTCTCGTAGTACTTCGCGCGACGCGAAAACGTCATAAGCGGGCCGTCCGATCCAGTCGCAGGCTGGACTGCCACCCTCGGTCAGAGGCCGGGGCTCCCTCACCGTGAGGTGTCGGAGTAGGCGGCACGTCAGACCTCTGAAGAACCACAGGAGCCATCAATGGCACGCCTTTCCGGCGTTGATCTCCCCCGCGAGAAGCGGATCGAGATCGCCCTCACCTACGTCTACGGCATCGGCCGCACCCGCGCCCAGCAGACGCTGGTCGAGACCGGTGTGAACCCGGACGTCCGCGTCCGTGACATCACCGAGGAAGACCTCGTCAAGCTGCAGAAGTTCATCGACGCGAACTTCGAGGTCGAGGGTGACCTCCGCCGTGCGGTGGCCGCCGACATCCGCCGCAAGGTCGAGATCGGCTGCTACGAGGGTCTGCGTCACCGCCGCGGCCTGCCGGTCCGCGGTCAGCGCACCCACACCAACGCGCGTACCCGCAAGGGCCCGCGTCGCGCGATTGCCGGCAAGAAGAAGCCGGGCAAGAAGTAGTCCGCCCGTCAACCGGACATCCCTCCGGCCCGCGGGTTAGCGGACCGACCACCTCAGTAGGAGAACAGACTTATGCCCCCCAAGGGTCGTCAGGCTGCCGGCGCGAAGAAGATCCGCCGCAAGGAAAAGAAGAACGTCGCTCACGGCCACGCGCACATCAAGAGCACGTTCAACAACACCATCGTTTCGATCACCGACCCGTCGGGCAACGTGATCTCCTGGGCCTCCGCCGGCCACGTCGGCTTCAAGGGCTCGCGCAAGTCCACCCCGTTTGCCGCGCAGATGGCCGCCGAGGCCGCTGCCCGTCGGGCGCAGGAGCACGGCATGCGCAAGGTTGACGTCTTCGTCAAGGGTCCGGGCTCCGGCCGCGAGACCGCGATCCGTTCGCTCCAGGCCACCGGCCTGGAGGTCGGCTCCATCCAGGACGTCACCCCCACCCCGCACAACGGCTGCCGTCCGCCGAAGCGCCGCCGCGTCTGACGCAGCGCCTTCGGGCACGCGCTGAACCCGGTACGGGGTCCTGTCTCGCGCAGGACCCCGTACTCTTGGTCCTGTCGGCATCAAATAGTGGGTGCCGAAGACAACTGGAGGAACACCTCTCATGCTGATCGCTCAGCGTCCCTCGCTGACCGAAGAGGTCGTCGACGAATTCCGCTCGCGGTTCGTGATCGAGCCGCTGGAGCCGGGCTTCGGCTACACCCTCGGCAACTCGCTCCGCCGCACGCTCCTCTCCTCGATCCCCGGTGCCGCCGTCACCAGCATCCGGATCGACGGTGTCCTGCACGAGTTCACCACCGTGCCGGGTGTCAAGGAGGACGTCACCGACCTCATCCTCAACATCAAGCAGCTGGTCGTCTCCTCGGAGCACGACGAGCCGGTCGTGATGTACCTGCGCAAGCAGGGTCCGGGTGTGGTCACCGCCGCCGACATCGCGCCGCCGGCCGGTGTCGAGGTGCACAACCCCGAGCTGGTCCTCGCCACCCTGAACGGCAAGGGCAAGCTGGAGATGGAGCTGACCGTCGAGCGCGGTCGCGGCTACGTCTCCGCCGTGCAGAACAAGGCTTCCGGCCAGGAGATCGGCCGCATCCCGGTCGACTCGATCTACAGCCCGGTGCTGAAGGTCACCTACAAGGTCGAGGCCACCCGTGTCGAGCAGCGGACCGACTTCGACAAGCTGATCGTCGACGTCGAGACCAAGCCCGCCATGCGCCCGCGTGACGCCATGGCCTCGGCCGGTAAGACCCTGGTCGAGCTGTTCGGTCTCGCCCGCGAGCTGAACATCGACGCCGAGGGCATCGACATGGGCCCGTCCCCGACGGACGCCGCCCTGGCCGCCGACCTGGCGCTGCCGATCGAGGAGCTGGAGCTCACCGTCCGCTCCTACAACTGCCTCAAGCGTGAGGGCATCCACACCGTGGGTGAGCTCGTCGCCCGCTCCGAGGCCGACCTGCTCGACATCCGCAACTTCGGTGCGAAGTCGATCGACGAGGTCAAGGCGAAGCTGGCCGGCATGGGCCTGGCCCTCAAGGACAGCCCGCCCGGGTTCGACCCGACCGCTGCCGCCGACGCCTTCGGCGCCGACGACCTGGACGACCAGGGCTACGCGGAGACCGAGCAGTACTAAGAGTTTGTCGTGGGGGCGGCTCCCCGTGAGTCGCCCCTGCTTCATGGAAGTCGTACGGGCACGGTGCCCGTACGCCCGCTGCGGTACCTGGTACGGCCGCAGTCGGAGATTCGAGGAGAAATTCCATGCCGCGTCCCACCAAGGGTGCCCGCCTCGGCGGCGGCCCGCACCACGAGCCGCTGCTGCTCGCCGGTCTGGCCCGTGAGCTGTTCCAGTACGGCCGCATCACCACCACCGAGGCCAAGGCCCGTCGCCTGCGCCCGCTGGCGGAGAAGCTGATCACCAAGGCCAAGAAGGGTGACCTGCACAACCGTCGTCTGGTCCGCAAGACCATCACCGACGTCGCCGTGCTGCACACCCTCTTCACCGAGATCGCGCCGCGCTACGAGAACCGCCCGGGTGGCTACACCCGCATCACCAAGATCGGTCCCCGTCGTGGCGACAACGCCCCGATGGCCGTGATCGAGCTGGTCGAGGCGCTGACCGTCGCGCAGACCGCTGTCGGCGAGGCCGAGGCCGCCACCAAGCGTGCCGTCAAGGAGGCCGACGAGGTCGTGGCCGCCGAGACCACCGAGGCTGCCGAGGGCGAGAACGCCTGACACCTTCCGGTGTTGTGACGGGCCCGCTTTCCCAGGAATGGGGGAGCGGGCCCGTTCCTTTTCTGATCTGGAGAGAGCAGCAGTGCTGAAGGATTGCGAGCAGACGGCGCCGCAGCAGGACGGTCCGGCCGAGGGGCGCGTGCGGATCAGGCTCGATCTGGCGTACCAGGGGGCGGAGTTCTCCGGCTGGGCACGGCAGCGGGGGCGCCGCACCGTGCAGGAGGAGATCGAGAGCGCGCTGCAGGTCGTCACCCGGAGCCAGGAGCCGTACCCGCTGACGGTGGCCGGGCGGACCGACGCCGGGGTGCACGCCCGCGGGCAGGTGGCGCACGTCGACCTGCCGGTGGAGCTGTGGGCCGAACACGGGGAGAAGCTGCTCCGCAGGCTGGCCGGGCGGCTGCCCGGGGACATCCGGATCTACCGGGTGAGCGAGGCGCCGCGCGGCTTCGACGCCCGGTTCGCCGCGGTCTGGCGGCGGTACGCCTACCGGGTCGCCGACCACCCGGGCGGGGTGGATCCGCTGCTGCGCGGCCATGTGCTCTGGCACGACCGGCCGTTGGACATCGAGAAGATGAACGAGGCGGCGAGGCTGCTGCTCGGCGAGCACGACTTCGCGGCGTACTGCAAGAAGCGCGAGGGCGCGACCACGATCCGCACGCTGCTCGAACTGCACTGGGACCGGGTGCCGGTGGACACCTACGCGGCGCAGGAGGGGTCGCTGGCGGTGGCCACGGTGCGGGCGGACGCGTTCTGCCACAACATGGTGCGGTCGCTGGTCGGCGCGATGCTGCTGGTCGGCGACGGGCACCGGCCGGTGGAGTTCCCCGGCGAGGTGCTGGCGGGCCGGGTGCGCAACAGCGCCGTGAACGTGGTCCGGCCGTACGGGCTGACCCTGGAGGAGGTGGGCTACCCCGCCGACGACCAGCTGGCCGAACGCAACCGGGCCGCCCGCCGGATGCGGACCCTGCCGGGGACGCCGGCCGGCGCCTGACCGGCGGTGCACCGGCCCGGGGTGAGGAGAGCTCCGCCCGCGCGGGCCCCTCACCCCTCGGGCGTCTGCTGTCTCAGCCGGTCGGCGAGGCCGTCGGCGACGGGGAGCCGGCCGCGGGAGCCTGGCCGCCGCCGGCTGCGGCCATCGCGGCCTTGCCGCGGGCGATGAGGACCTTGGACCCGTAGTTGGCCAGGTCGCGGGCGGCCACCGGGACGAGCTTGTCGGCGGCGGTGGCCGACTTGCCGTCCGCCCGGCCGGCCACCGTGCCGATGTAGTAGCGGCCGACGGACGTCCGGCTGCTGCGGCAGGCGGTGTCGCCCTGGCAGAACTTCGGGGCGTTCCCGCCGTCCACCAGCGCGTCGACCGTCATCGAGGCGGCGGCCTTGGCGGTCTTGTCGGCGCTGTCGCTGTCCGGGAAGTCGGCGATGGCCAGTGTCACGGCGGTCGCGCCGTTGAGGTAGGTGGCCCGGAAGACGTGCAGGCAGCCGAAGACCTTCGCGATCTTGGCGAGGTCGGGGTCGAGGCCGGCGGAGCAGTCGTTGGCCGTGGTGGTGACGTCGGTCGCGACCAGGGCGTACTGGCGGTTGCCCTCGCTGACCTTGGTGTCGGCGAACAGGGTCTGCGGGGTCAGCGGCGCCTTGTCGGTCTTGAGCCGGTTCAGGAAGCCCTCGGGCGAGGTCGGCGCGGGGCCCGGCGCGTCGTCGTCGGGGGCGGCGGTCGCGCTCGTGCTGGCGGTCGGGCCGGCGACCGGCTTGTCGTTCTTGTCCTTGCCGGAGATGAGCAGGGTGGTGACCACGATGCCGACCACCGCGGCGGCCGCCAGCACGCCACCGCTGATCATCAGCAGCCGCTTGCGGCGGCGGGTGGCCGTCTCGTTCTGCTCGGCCAGCTCCGCCCAGTCCGGCTCGCCCGGTTGCGCGAGCGGGGGGTAGCCGTAACCGCCCTGCGGGGGGTAGCCGTAGCCGCCGCCCTGGGGCGGGTAGCCGTAGCTGGGCTGCCCCGAGGGGTAGCCGTAGCCGGGCGGCTGCTGGGCGGCCTGCGGCGGGAAGCCGCCGGGCTGCTGCGGAGGCGCCGGCTGCTGCCCGGCCGGCTGTTGCTGGGGCTGCACATGGGCGGGGAACGGCGAGGCCGGCGGTGCCGCCTGCCCGGGCACGGCAGGGTTCGGCGGCTGCTGTTCGCCCGACTGCCCGCCCGGTCCTGCTGTGGTTCCCGCCCCATCGCTCATAAGGGCGAATTTTAGGGCATGGCACCGTCGCCGCCCGGAGGGCGTGCCGAATCGGTACCGAAATCCGTTTGGGTGGGGGCGGGGTGGCATAGCAAAATCCGACCTATGGGACACGTCGAGATTTCGCACCTTGAGTACTACCTGCCGGACGGGCGGGTGCTGTTCGACGACGCGTCCTTCCGGGTGGGGGAGGGGGCCAACGTCGCGCTGGTGGGCGCGAACGGCGCCGGCAAGACCACCCTGCTGCGCATGATCGCCGGGGACATCCAGCCGCACGGCGGTTCGGTCACGGTCAGCGGCGGCCTCGGTGTGATGCGCCAGTTCATCGGGACCACCGGCCGCGAGGACCAGCGGGCGACGCCCGGTGCGCTTCCCCCGGACGCCTCCGTGCGCGACCTGCTGGTGTCCGTCGCCCCCGGGCGGATCGCCACCGCCGCCCGCGCCGTGGACGCCGCCGAGCTGGCGATGATGGCCCAGGACGACGAGAAGACCCAGATGGCCTACGCCCAGGCGCTCTCCGACTGGGCGGACGTCGGCGGCTACGACTACGAGACCGACTGGGACGTCTGCACCATGGCGGCCCTCGGCATGCCCTTCGACAAGGCCCAGTGGCGCGGTCTGAACACCCTCTCGGGCGGCGAGCAGAAGCGGCTGGTCCTGGAGGCGCTGCTGCGCGGCCCCGAGGAGGTGCTGCTGCTGGACGAGCCGGACAACTACCTGGACGTGCCGGGCAAGCGCTGGCTGGAGGAGGCGCTCAAGGCCACCCCGAAGACCGTCCTGTTCATCTCGCACGACCGCGAGCTGCTCTCGCGCAGCGCCGACAAGATCGTCAGCGTCGAGGCGGGTGCGGCGGGCAGCAGCGTCTGGGTTCACGGGTCCGGCTTCGACTCCTTCCACGAGGCCCGCAAGGAGCGCTTCGAGCGGATCGAGGAGCTCGGCCGGCGCTGGGACGAGGAGCACGCCAAGCTGAAGAAGCTGGTGGTCACCCTGCGCCAGGCGGCCGCGGTCAGCCATGACATGGCCTCCCGGTACGCCGCCGCGCAGACCAGGCTGAAGAAGTTCGAGGAGGCGGGCCGCCCGGAGGCACCGCCGCGCGAGCAGAAGATCAGCATGCGGCTCAAGGGCGGTCGGACGGGCGTGCGCGCGGTCACCCTGGAGAAGCTCGAACTCGCCGGCCTCATGCGGCCGTTCGACCTGGAGGTCTACTACGGCGAGCGGGTCGCGGTGCTGGGCTCCAACGGCTCGGGCAAGTCGCACTTCCTGCGCCTGCTGGCCGGCGACGAGTCGGTGGCGCACACCGGCAGCTGGAAGCTCGGCGCCCGCGTGGTGCCCGGTCACTTCCGGCAGACCCATGCCCACCCGGAGTTGTTCGGTCGCACCGTCCGCTCGATCATCGAGGAGGAGCACGCGCTGGACCGCAAGGCGGCGATGAGCGCGCTGCGCCGCTACGAGCTGGACCGCCAGGAGGAGCAGAAGTTCGAGTCGCTCTCCGGCGGCCAGCAGGCCAGGCTGATGATCCTCAAGCTGGAGCTGTCCGGTGTGACGGCCCTGCTGCTGGACGAGCCGACCGACAACCTCGACCTGGAGAGCGCCGAGGCGCTGCAGGAGGGCCTGGAGGCCTTCGACGGCACGGTGCTCTGCGTCACCCACGACCGCTGGTTCGCCCGCACCTTCGACCGCTTCCTGGTCTTCGGGTCGGACGGCCGGGTGTACGAGTCGCCGGAGCCGGTCTGGGACGAGACCCGGGTGACGCGCGAGCGCTGATTTTGGCTCGCGGGCCAATGGCGGTATCGTGGGTTCTTGTTGTGCGTATTGGCTCGCTCCATCTCACGTGAGAGGTCGGTACGCCGGAGACAACCAGGCCGACGACCAGCGGCTCCCCTTGATTGCGTCCAAGCGGGACCAGGCTGATCTCTTCGTCCGGGTGCTCCTGTCAGGACCCACTCACTGAAAAGCGAAGGCTACGACCGTGCGTACGTACAGCCCCAAGCCCGGCGACGTCCAGCGTCAGTGGCACGTCATCGACGCGACCGACGTCGTGCTCGGCCGCCTGGCCTCCCAGGCCGCCAACCTCCTCCGGGGCAAGCACAAGGCGATCTACGCGCCGCACGTTGACACTGGTGACTTCGTCATCATCATCAACGCGGACAAGGTGCACCTGTCGGGTAACAAGAAGACCCAGAAGCTGGCCTACCGCCACAGCGGCTTCCCGGGCGGTCTCCGTTCGGTCCGCTACGACGACCTCCTGGACAAGAACCCGGAGAAGGCCGTCGAGAAGGCCATCAAGGGCATGATCCCCAAGAACAGCCTGGGCCGCCAGATGCTCTCGAAGCTCAAGGTCTACTCGGGCCCGATGCACCCGCACGCTGCCCAGCAGCCGGTGCCGTTCGAGATCACCCAGGTCGCGCAGTAATTCCGGCCACCCAACCCCATCACTGAATAGCAGGAGCTGAGGAACACCGTGGCCGAGACTGCCATCGAGAACACCCTCGAGGTCGACTTCGACGAGAACGTCGAGGAGTACACCTCGGAGACCGAGTACACCTCTGAGTCGCTGGCCGGCCGTTTCGGCGAGGCCACCCCGGGCGCCGGCCTCGGCCGCCGCAAGGAGGCGATCGCCCGCGTGCGCATCGTCCCGGGCACCGGCCAGTGGAAGATCAACGGTCGCACCCTGGAGAACTACTTCCCCAACAAGGTGCACCAGCAGACCGTCAACGAGCCCTTCAAGCTGCTTGAGCTGGATGGCCGTTACGACGTCGTCGCCCGCATCTCGGGTGGTGGCGTCTCCGGTCAGGCCTACGCGCTGCGCCTCGGCGTCGCCCGTGCCCTGAACGAGGCCGACGTGGACAACAACCGTGGTCCGCTGAAGAAGGCCGGCTTCCTGACCCGCGACGCCCGCGCCGTCGAGCGCAAGAAGGCCGGTCTGAAGAAGGCCCGCAAGGCGCCGCAGTACAGCAAGCGCTAAGCACCTCCGCCGGGGGGCGTACCATCTGCGATGGTTCGCACCCTTGGGTGCAGTCGTACGCCCTGGAGCACCCCGTGTGCTCCGGGGCGTCGTGCTTTTCTCCCCTTCACGCCTGTGCGGAGGCTGGGGAGCCGCGAGAAATTGGCCAGTGACTTTGGCGACGGAGGACCAGGAACGTGGGACGACTCTTCGGTACGGATGGTGTGCGCGGTGTGGCCAACGAGGGCCTGACCGCCGAACTGGCGCTCGGCCTGTCGGTGGCCGCGGCGCACGTGCTCGGCGACGCGGGGGCTTTTGAGGGGCATCGCCCGGTCGCGGTGGTGGGCCGCGACCCGCGCGCGTCCGGTGAGTTCCTGGAGGCCGCGGTGATCGCCGGCCTGGCCAGCGCCGGTGTGGACGTGCTGCGGGTCGGCGTGCTGCCGACGCCCGCCGTGGCCTACCTGACCGGCGCGCTCGGCGCCGACTTCGGCGTGATGCTCTCCGCCAGCCACAACGCGATGCCCGACAACGGCATCAAGTTCCTCGCCCGCGGCGGCCACAAGCTGGACGACGCCATCGAGGACGCCATCGAGGCGCACTACGCCCGTTACGGCGTCGGCGACGAGAACTGGACCCGCCCCACGGGCGAGGCCGTCGGCCGGGTCCGCTCGTACAACGAGGGCTTCGACCGGTACGTCGCCCACCTGATCGGCGTGCTGCCCAACCGGCTTGACGGGATCAGGGTCGTCATCGACGGTGCCCACGGCGCGGCCGCCCGGGTCGCCCCCGAGGCCTTCGCCCGCGCGGGCGCCGAGGTCGTGCACACCCTGGGCACCGAGCCGACCGGCCTCAACATCAACGACGGCGTCGGCTCCACGCACCTGGACAAGCTGCGCGCCGCGATGAAGGAGCACCGGGCCGACCTCGGTATCGCCCTGGACGGCGACGCCGACCGCTGCCTGGCCGCCGACTCCGACGGCAACGAGGTCGACGGCGACCAGATCATCGCCATCCTCGCGCTGGCCATGAAGGAGGCCGGTACGCTGCGCCGCAACACCGCCGTCGCCACCGTGATGTCCAACCTGGGCTTCAAGCAGGCGATGCAGCGCGAGGGCATCGACCTGGCCGAGACCGCGGTCGGCGACCGGTACGTGCTGGAGGCGATGAAGGCCGAGGGCTACGCGCTGGGAGGCGAGCAGTCCGGCCACGTCATCCTGCT
Source organism: Kitasatospora sp. NPDC032150 (assembly GCF_055579945.1). Lineage (NCBI taxonomy): Bacteria > Bacillati > Actinomycetota > Actinomycetes > Kitasatosporales > Streptomycetaceae > Kitasatospora > Kitasatospora sp. NPDC032150. Next base: position 199,444 of record NZ_JBVIMH010000004.1, read on the forward strand.
GGACCACGCCACCACCGGTGACGGCACCCTGACCGGCCTGATGCTGGGCGCCCGCCTGGCCGCCACCAAGAAGTCGCTGGCCGACCTGGCCGCCGTGATGACCCGGCTGCCGCAGGTCCTGATCAACGTCAAGGGCGTGGACCGGACCCGGGTGAAGACCTCGGAGGACCTCGCCCAGGCGGTCAAGGAGGCGGAGGCCGAACTCGGCGACAGCGGCCGGGTGCTGCTGCGCCCCTCGGGCACCGAGCCGCTGGTCCGGGTGATGGTCGAGGCGGCCGACCCGGCGCAGGCCAAGGCGGTCGCCGAGCGGCTGGCCGAGGCCGTCCGCACCCACCTGGGCTGATCCGGCGCCAGCGCCCGCTGACAAGCGCTCAGCAGCCCGCGGCCCACTGGGCCGGGGGCTGCTGAGCGTGCGTCAGAGCTTGCGCAGCAGTGCGCGGCGGACCTTGTGGTCCGGGCCCTTCTGCAGCACCAGGGTGGCCCGGCCGCGGGTGGGCAGTACGTTCTCCAGCAGGTTCGGCTTGTTGATGGTGCGCCAGACCTGCCGGCCGTACTCCATCGCCTCCTCCTCCGGCACTTCGGTGAAGCGCCGGAAGTAGGAGTTGGGGTCCTGGAAGGCGGTCTCGCGCAGCTTCTTGAAGCGGTCCAGGTACCAGGTCTCGATGTCGTCGGTGCGGGCGTCCACGTAGATCGAGAAGTCGAAGTAGTCGGCCACCGCCAGGCGGGTGCGGCCGTCGGTGCCCGGCAGGGCGGGCTGGAGCACGTTCAGGCCCTCGACGATCAGGATGTCCGGGCGCTCCACGGTGAGCTTCTCGTCCGGCACGATGTCGTACACCAGGTGCGAGTACACCGGCGCGGAGACCCGTTCCTTGCCCGCCTTCACGTCGGCCACGAAACGCATCAGCGCCCGGCGGTCGTACGACTCGGGGAAGCCCTTGCGGGCCATCAGACCGCGGCGGCGCAGCTCGGCGTTGGGGAGCAGGAAGCCGTCGGTGGTGACCAGTTCGACCCGGGGGTGTTCCGGCCAGCGGGCCAGCAGCGCCTGCAGCAGGCGGGCGGTGGTGGACTTGCCGACCGCGACCGAGCCGGCCACCCCGATCACGAAGGGGGTGCGGGTGCGCTCGGTGTCCGGGGTGTCCAGGAAGGTGCCCAGGGTGCCGCGCAGTTCGTGGGTGGCGTGGATGTAGAGGTTGAGCAGCCGGGAGAGCGGCAGGTAGACGTCCCTGACCTCGTCCAGGTCGAGTGCTGTGCCGAGACCCCGGAGCTGTTCGACCTCGTCGGCGGTCAGCGGCAGCGGCGTGCGCTCGCGCAGGGCGCTCCACTCGGCCCGGTCCAGATCCACGTACGGGGAAGGGGACGGCGTGGAGGCGCCCCGGGTACAGAGTTCGGTCAGCACATGCTCCATTGTGAGCCGTCGTGGACCACCTGGGTGGTGTGGTGTCGGTCACGGGCTGTGGCCGGTTGGCTGGAACAAGGCGGGTCCTGGCACGCTTATGCTGGCTCACATGTGCGGAATTGTTGGATATGTGGGCTCTCAGACGGCCCTCGACGTAGTGATCGCAGGCCTGCAGCGGCTGGAGTACCGAGGGTACGACTCCGCCGGTGTGGCCGTGCAGACCCGGGGCGCCGACGGGCAGTGGAGCCTCGCCACCGACAAGCGGGCCGGGAAGCTCGCCAACCTGGAGAAGTCCCTCGCCGAGACGCCGCTGCCCGCGGGCACGACCGGTATCGGCCACACCCGCTGGGCCACCCACGGCGGTCCGACCGATGCCAACGCCCACCCTCACCTGGACGACGACCGCAAGGTCGCCGTCGTCCACAACGGCATCATCGAGAACTTCGCCCAGCTGCGTGCGGAGATCGCCGAGCGCGGCCACACCCTGCGCTCGGAGACCGACACCGAGGTGGTCGCCCACCTGCTGGCCGAGGCGTACGACGGTGACCTGGCCGAGGCCATGCGGGCGGTCTGCCGCCAGCTGGACGGCGCGTTCACCCTGGTCGCGGTGCACGCGGACGCCCCGGACGTGGTGGTCGGCGCCCGCCGCAACTCGCCGCTGGTGGTCGGCCGCGGCGAGGGCGAGAACTTCCTCGCCTCCGACGTCGCCGCCTTCATCGCGCACACCCGCGAGGCGATCGAGCTGGGCCAGGACCAGGTCGTCGAGCTGCGCCGCGAGGGTGTCACGATCACCAACTTCGACGGCACCCCGGCCGAGGTGCGCGAGTACCACGTCGACTGGGACGCCTCCGCCGCCGAGAAGGGCGGCTACGACTACTTCATGCTCAAGGAGATCGCCGAGCAGCCGAAGGCCGTCGCCGACACCCTGCTCGGCCGGATCGGCACCGACGGCCGGCTGACCCTGGACGAGCTGCGCATCTCCGACTCGGTGCTGCGCGAGGTCGACAAGGTCGTGATCGTCGCCTGCGGCACCGCGTACCACGCGGGCATGATCGCCAAGTACGCGATCGAGCACTGGACCCGCATCCCCTGCGAGGTCGAGGTCGCCTCGGAGTTCCGCTACCGCGACCCGATCATGGACGACCGCACCCTGGTGATCGCCATCTCGCAGTCCGGCGAGACCATGGACACCCTGATGGCGCTGCGGCACGCGCGCGAGCAGGGCGCCAAGGTGCTGGCGATCTGCAACACCAACGGCTCGACCATCCCGCGCGAGTCGGACGCGGTGCTGTACACCCACGCCGGCCCGGAGGTCGCGGTCGCGTCCACCAAGGCGTTCCTGACCCAGCTGGTGGCCTGCTACCTGGTCGCGCTGTACCTCGGTCAGGTCCGCGGCACCAAGTGGGGCGACGAGATCTTCGACATCATCCGCGAGCTCGGCGACGCGCCGAAGCAGGTGGAGCAGGTGCTGGAGACCATGGAGCCGGTGCGCGAGCTGGCCCGCTCGCTGGCCGACGCCCGCTCGGTGCTGTTCCTCGGCCGCCACGTCGGCTTCCCGGTGGCCCTGGAGGGTGCGCTCAAGCTCAAGGAGCTGGCGTACATGCACGCCGAGGGCTTCGCCGCGGGCGAGCTCAAGCACGGCCCGATCGCGCTGATCGAGGAGGGCCTGCCGGTCGTCGTGGTCGTGCCGTCCCCGCGCGGCCGCTCGGTCCTGCACGACAAGATCGTCTCCAACATCCAGGAGATCCGGGCCCGTGGTGCCCGCACGATCGTGATCGCCGAGGAGGGCGACGAGGCCGTCGTCCCGTACGCCGACCACCTGATCCGCATCCCGGCCACCCAGACCCTGCTGCAGCCGCTGGTGTCGACCGTCCCGCTGCAGGTTTTCGCCTGCGAGCTGGCGACCGCCAAGGGCCACGAGGTGGACCAGCCGCGCAACCTGGCGAAGTCGGTCACGGTCGAGTAACCGGTCCTCGCCCCATGGGCCCGGGCCCCCCCGTCGCTCCGGGAGGGGGGGGGCCGCGCGTTCCGGAGCGCGACCACGTCGACGGCCCACGGGCCCCTGCCGTCGGTGGGGTGACGGAGCCGGACCGTCGTCGAACCACGTGACCCGGCCTTGGTCTTCGCCGTCGCCGTGTTCCTCCTGGTACCGATGTGACTGCAGTCCTTGTCCGTGGCCCGCGTTCCATGTGGCAGATCGCACCGGGAGGTGCACAGATGATCATCGGAGTCGGGATCGACGTCGCGGAGATCGAGCGCTTCGAGGCCTCGCTGGCCCGGACACCGGGCCTGGCCGAACGCCTGTTCACCGCAGCTGAGCTGCGGCTGCCGTCCGGGCAGCGGCGCGGGACGGCCTCGCTGGCGGCGCGGTTCGCCGCCAAGGAGGCGCTGGCCAAGGCACTCGGCGCACCGCCGGGACTGCGCTGGACCGACGCCGAGGTGCACACCGAGGCCTCCGGCCGGCCGGTGCTGCGGGTGACCGGTACGGTCGCGGCCCGGGCGGCGGAACTGGGTGTGGCGTCGTGGCACGTGTCGCTCAGCCATGACGCGGGCGTAGCGTCGGCGGTAGTGATCGCCGAAGGCTGAGTACGGGGAGGGCGCCGTGCGCCACGCACACACGGTCGGACAAGTACGCGCCGCGGAGGCCGAGCTGATGGCCCGGCTGCCCGGAGGCACCCTGATGCAGCGGGCCGCCGCCGGATTGGCCGCGACCTGCGCCCGGCTCCTCGGGCGGGTGTACGGCAGCCGGGTGCTGGTGCTCGCGGGCAGCGGGGACAACGGCGGTGACGCCCTGTACGCGGCCGCCCGGCTGGCCGGCCGCGGCGCGGCGGTCAGCGCGATCCTGCTCGCGCCCGAGAGGGCGCATGCGGGCGGCCTGGCCGCGCTGCGGGCGGCGGGCGGCCGCGTGACGTCCGACCTGGGCGCCTTCGAGCGGGCGGACCTGGTCCTCGACGGGATCGTCGGCATCGGCGCCCGGGGCGGGCTGCGGCCCGAGGCCCAGCCGTTCGCCCGGGCCGAGCGGCGCGGCGTGGTCGTCGCGGTGGACGTACCGAGCGGGGTCGACCCGGACACCGGCGAGGTCGCGGGCGTCGCGCTGCGGGCGGACGTGACGGTCTGCTTCGGCACGTACAAGCCCGGGCTGCTGATCGACCCCGGCGCCTCGTACGCGGGCGCGCTCCAGCTGGTGGACATCGGCCTGGAGCCGCCCCGGCCCGCGGTGACGGTGCTGCAGCACCCGGATCTGGCGGCACTGCTCCCGGTGCCGTCGGCGGAGAGCGACAAGTACCGGCGGGGCGTGGTCGGGGTCGCGGCGGGGTCGGCGCGGTACCCGGGGGCGGCGCTGCTGGCGGTGGCGGGCGCGCTGCGGGGCGGGGCCGGGGCGGTGCGGTACGTGGGCACGGCGGCCGAGGAGGTGGTCCGGCGCTTCCCCGAGACCCTGGTCACCGAGGGGTCCCCGGCCGGGGCCGGCCGGGTGCAGGCCTGGGTGGTGGGGCCCGGCTCCGGGGACGGCGCCGCCCGCGCCCTGCAGGAGGCCCTGGCGGGCCAGGTCCCGGTGCTGGTCGACGCCGACGGCCTCACCGAACTGGCCCGCCTCGGCCCGACCGCGCTGGCCGGACGCACCGCGCCCACCGTGCTCACCCCGCACACCGGTGAGGCCGCCCGCCTCCTGGCCGGGCTGGGCGCCGGAGACGGCACCGGCGAGCCTGCCGGGACCGGTGCGGGGCAGCGGGACGGCGACGGCGGCTCGAGGGAGCCGGCCGAGGCCCGGCTGGCCACTGTGCGGCGGCTGGCCGAGGCGTACGGGGCGACGGTGCTGCTCAAGGGCTCCACGACGGTGATCGCCACGCCCGGTGGAGACGTCCGGGTGAACCCGACCGGCACCTCGTGGCTGGCCACGGCGGGCAGCGGCGACGTCCTCTCCGGTCTGGCCGGCTCGCTCCTCGCCGCCGGTCTCGGCCCGCTCGACGCCGCCTCGGCCGCCGCCTACCTGCACGGCCTGGCAGGTCGCGAGGCCGCCCGGGGCGGCGCCCCGGTCACCGCGCTGGACGTCGCCGCGGCGCTGCCGGCCGCCTGGCGGACCGTACGGTCCGCCACTGACCGTCCCGGCGGCGCGGGCAGGCGCGCGGCGAGGGGCGGCGGTGCCGTGCCGGAGGGGACCGCGTAAGGTGCGCCGTCCGGGGGCGCTGCCCCGAGGGACGCCCGTACGGTCCCGGGGAGGGAACCTCCAAGCGTCCCCGAGGCGTCTTGAGTGGTTCCTGCCGCCGCGTCGATCCAGGGGATGGCCGGGGGCGTCGAGCGGGTCTGGGAGACTGTTGTGCGATGACAACTGCGAACACGACCGGTCCGGCCCTTCTCACCGACGGGTTCCGGGTCGAGGCGACCATCGATCTGGCCGCCCTGCGCGGGAACCTGGCCTCGCTGCGGGAGCGCACCGGAGGGCCTGCGCTGATGGCGGTGGTCAAGGCGGATGCCTACGGCCACGGCGCGGTTCAGTGCGCCCGCGAGGCGGTCGCCGCAGGAGTGACCTGGCTGGGCACCGCCACGCCAGAGGAGGCGCTGGCGCTGCGCGCGGCCGGGATCGGCCCGGACCAGGCCCGGGTGCTGTGCTGGCTGTGGACGCCGGGCGGCCCCTGGGAGCAGGCGCTCCGCGCCGAGCTGGACGTCTCGGTGAGCGGCCAGTGGGCGATGGACGAGCTGCTGGCGGCGGTCCGGGCGACCGGCATCAGCGCCAGGGTGCACCTGAAGGCCGACACCGGCCTGGGCCGCAACGGCTGCCAGCCGCACGACTGGCCGGAACTGGTCGCCCGGGCGCGGCGGGCCGAGACCGAGGGCCTGCTGAAGGTGGTCGGCATCTGGTCGCACTTCGCGGCGGCGGACGAGCCGGGCCACCCGTCCATCCAGGCGCAGCTGGACGGCTTCGCCGCCGCCCTGGCACAGGCGGAGGGCGGCGGGCTGCGTCCGGAGGTACGGCACATCGCCAACTCCCCGGCGACCCTGCTGCTCCCGCAGTCGCACTACGACCTGGTCCGTACCGGCCTGGCCATGTACGGCGTCTCGCCGGTCCCCGAGGTCGGCTCGCCCGCCGACTTCGGGCTGCGTCCGGTGATGGCGCTGACCACCCGGCTGGCGCTGGTGAAGTCGGTGCCCGGCGGCCACGGGGTCAGCTACGGGCACCACTACACGACCCCCGGTGAGACCACCCTGGGCCTGGTCCCGGTCGGGTACGCCGACGGGATCCCACGCCACGCGAGCAGCGCAGGACCGGTGCTGGTGGGCGGCAAGTGGCGGACCGTCGCCGGCCGGGTCGCGATGGACCAGTTCGTCGTCGACCTGGGCGGTGACACGCCCGAGACCGGCGAGGAGGTGCTGCTGTTCGGGAACGGCGAGCGCGGCGAGCCGACCGCCGAGGACTGGGCGCTGGCCGCCGGCACCATCGCGTACGAGATCGTCACCCGGATCGGTTCCCGGGTGCCCCGCCGCTACCTGGGCGCCTCGTGGGGGCGGCAGCCGTGAGCGAGCCGACCGGCAGCAACCCGGTGACCGCCGTGGCGAAGGTCGCGAAGGCCGCCGAGTCGGCCTCGGCCGGGGTGAGCCGGGCCGGGCTGATCGGCATCTCGGTCGGTGTGGTCGCCGCCGGTGCCGCCGCCGGAGTGGCGATAGAGCGGCTGACGGTCGGCCGCACCATGCGTCGCCGGGCACGCCAGGAGTTGGACGCCGCCGCGCCGTACGGTTCGCTGCGCGGCCGCCCGCGCACGGTGCCCGCCCCGGACGGCACCGAGCTGTACGTGGAGCTGGACGGCACGGGCTGGCCGGCCCCCGTCCAGGTGCCCCCCGAGGACGGCCGGACCGGGCGCGGCTGGTTCACCCGCAGGCGCGGCGACGGCCAGGTCGACCGGACGGGCCTGCCCGGCGTGCTGGCGGGGTCGGGCACGCTGGCCGGGGCGGCGGGCCGCCGCAGCTTCGGGGCCACCCATGAGCCGCGGCCCCCGCTGACCGTGGTCTTCTGCCACGGCTACTGCCTCGCGCAGGACAGCTGGCACTTCCAGCGCGCCGCGCTGCGCGAGGGCATGCGGCTGGTCTTCTGGGACCAGCGCAGCCACGGCCGCTCCGAGCGCTCCCGGTCCTACCTGGCCGGGGAGAACGCCTCGATCGACCAGCTGGGCGGTGACCTCAAGGCCGTCATCGACGCGGTCGCCCCCGAGGGCCCGATCGTCCTGGTCGGCCACTCGATGGGCGGCATGACCGTGATGGCCCTCGCCGACCAGCACCCCGAACTGTTCCGCGAGCGGGTGGCCGCGGTCGCCCTGATCGGTACCCTGGCCGGCGACTGGGACTCCGTCACGCTCGGTCTGCCAGCGGCCGGGGCCAAGCTGCTGCGCCGCCTGGCCCCCGGAGTGGTGCGCCTGCTCGGCCGACAGGTCGAACTGGTGGAGGCCACCCGCCGCCTCGGCGCGGACCTGACCAGCGTGGTGTACCGCAGGTTCTCCTTCGGGACCAAGGACGTGGACCCGGCCGTGGTCCGGTTCTCCGAGCAGCTGCTGGACGCCACCCCGATCGACGTGGTCGCCGAGTTCTACCCGGCCTTCAGCGCCCACGAGAAGACCGCCGCGCTGGCCACCCTGCGCGGCATCCCGACCCTGGTGCTGGCCGGTACCAAGGATCTGCTCACGCCGCCCGAGCACAGCGAGGCGATCGCCCGCGAGCTGCCCGGGGCGGAGCTGGTGCTGGTCCAGGACGCCGGTCACCTGGTGATGCTGGAACGGCCCGAGCTGGTGGGCCGGCGGCTCGCCGCGCTGCTCGGGCAGGCCGTCGAGCACGTCGGCGCGGCGGCACTGCCGCAGTCCGTCCACGACCTCGCCGCGCTGGACGGCAGCCCCGAAGCCTGACCGCGGCCGGAGCCGACGGAGCCGGCCGGCCCCTACCGGCTCGACCCCGTCCGGACGGCTCCGACCCGGCCGGCCGAACGCGGCCGGCTTGACGCACGACCCACTCCCCGGAAGGAAACCGTGACCTTGATGGGCCCGCAGACCGCCATCACCGTTGCCTCGCCCGAGCGGATGAACCGGCTCGGCCGGGACCTCGCCTCCCTGCTCAGGGCGGGTGACCTGGTGCTGCTCTCCGGCGAGCTGGGTGCCGGGAAGACCACCCTGACCCGGGGGCTCGGCGAGGGCCTGGGGGTGCGGGGGGCGGTCACCTCGCCGACCTTCGTGATCGCCCGGGTGCACCCCTCGCTGACCGGTGGCCCCGCGCTGGTGCACGTGGACGCCTACCGGTTGGGCGGTGGTCTGGAGGAGATGGAGGACCTCGACCTGGACGTCTCGCTGCCCGAGTCGGTGGTCGTGGTCGAGTGGGGCGAGGGCAAGGTCGAGCAGCTGACGGAGGACCGGCTCGAAGTCCGGATCGAGCGGGCGATCGGCGGCGCGGCCGCGGCCGAGGACGACACGGACCCGCGCCAGGTGACGCTCACCGGCATCGGTGCGCGCTGGGCCGAGGTCGACCTCTCGGCGCTGGTGGCCTGAGGGCGCTCGCGGTCCGACCTGCCGGCCGCTGCTCCGGCGGCGCCGGCGGGCCGGGCGGTCCGCGTCGAATCGTCCTGGGACTGGGCCGTTCGGCGTAATCCGCCCGGGTCAACCACCGGAACGAGTGAAGCCCATCGCACGTCCGGGGGAGCTTTCCGACAAGGTGTCGGCAAAATGTTGCGGCCGGGTGGTCCGGCATGGTGGGATGGTCTCGCGGTTAGGTCTGCCTAACTAGGGAGGCGCCATGCAGAGCACCACCCCCGCCGCCGAGCCCGCCCCGCGCCCGCGGGACGAGGCGCCCCGACCCGCCGAGGGAGAGCGGGCGGTTCCGATGCGTGCCCTGCTCGCCGCCTGCGCGGCTGCCGCCGCCGTGTCGACCCCGCCCAAGCCCGGTGGCCGGCCGTCTGCCGCGCCACCGCGGGCCGCCTGAGCCGCGGCTTCTCCGCCTGCTTCGCCACGCCGGGGGTCGTGTCACTCCCGGCACGTTGCTGCCGCTGCCCGGAAGACGACTGCCCGGAAGACGACCGCGGCCAGGAAGCCCGGGTCCCGCCAACCGGGGCTCACGGGACGACGACGACCCGGGTGCCGCTCGGGGCGAAGTCCCACAGGATCTGCCCGTCGGCCCGGGCGGAGCGGATGCCGCCGGTCCTGGGCCTGGCCGGGTCGGCCTCGGAGGGCGCCGGGGCCGGGGAGGCGCTCGGGGCGTCGACAAGGGCGCTGAAGCCGAAGACCGTCCCGTTCTGCTGGGCGAACCGGACGACGTGTTCGACGCGGCGCCCGTCGGTGCCGGTGGTGGCCACCGTGCGGCTGTAGACGACGTAGTTGCCGACGGTCGGGTCGGCGCTGCCCGGGGTGACCTTGAAGGTGGCCTGTACCGGCGGGGTCTTCTTCGGGTCCACCAGCCAGACCGCGCGGCTGCCGAGCGAGTAGACCACCCGCCGGCCGGTTCCGGAGGCGACGGGCAGCAGGGGCGGGGCCTGGCTCTCGCCGGGGGAGGGGGCGGCCGTGGTACCGGTGGGGGTGCCGGCGCTCGTCGAGGGCTTCGCCGCGAGCGCCCGGCTCTGGGCGCCGTCCGCCTGGAAGGCCAGCAGTCCGACCACCGCCAGGGCGCCGACGGTCAGGCCGGTGACCACCACTCCAGGACGCGTGCTCGCCACGTGCGCTCCGATCGCCGCCTTGTGCTGTCCGAGCCCATCGTGCCAGGTCCGCCGGGCCGGGCAGGCTCGATCCGGACGTGTGTTCCGAACCAGTACGAAATGTCGACCCGGGCGACCCTCTAACCTTGACTCCGTGCTGCTGCTCGCGTTCGACACCGCAACCCCCGCCGTCACCGCCGCCGTCCACGACGGCACGGCCGTCCTCGCCGAGACCTTCCAGGTCGATGCCAGACGGCACGGTGAGCTGCTGCTTCCCGCCGTGGACGAGGTGCTGGGCGCCGCAGGCGTCGACAAGCACCAGCTGACCGCCATCGCGGTGGGCGTCGGCCCGGGCCCGTACACCGGCCTGCGGGTCGGCCTGGTCACCGCCGCCGCGCTGGGCCACGCGCTCGGCCTGCCCGTGTACGGCGTCTGCACCCTGGACGCCGTCGCCCACCAGGCCCGCGCCGAGGGGCTTACCGGGCCGTTCACGGTCGCCACCGACGCGCGGCGCAAGGAGGTCTACTGGGCCTCCTACGACGCCTCCGGCGCCCGTACCCAGGGCCCGGCCGTGGACCGCCCGGCCGAGCTGACCCCCGAGGCCCGTTCGGTCGGCGCCGGTGCGCTGCTCTACCCCGAGGCATTCCCCGGCGCGCACGGGCCCGAGCACGTCTCGGCCGGTGCGCTCGCCGACTTCGCCGTCACCGAGCTGGCCGCCGGACGCGAGCTGCTGCCGAACGCCCCGCTCTACCTGCGTCGCCCGGACGCCCAGGTGCCCGCGGGCTACAAGGCGGTGCTCCCCGCGTGATGAGTGAGCGCACCGAGCTCGCGGCGGGACACCGCGGTGCGGTGGCCCTGAGGCCGATGCGCTGGTGGGACATCGGGCCGGTGATGGAGCTCGAACTCCGGCTCTTCCCCGACGACGCCTGGTCGCACGGCATGTTCTGGTCCGAGCTGGCCGAGGCCCGCCCCGGCGGCAGCCGCCACTACACCGTCGCCACCACCCCGGACGGTGCCGTGGTCGGCTACGCGGGGCTGATGACGGTGGCCGGCGAGGGCGACGTCCAGACCATCGCGGTCGAGCCGGGTCACCAGGGCGCGGGCCTCGGTGCCGCGCTGCTGACCGACCTGGTCGCCGAGGCCGCCCGGCGCGGCTGCGCCGAGCTGCTCCTGGAGGTGCGGGTGGACAACCTGCGCGCCCAGCACCTCTACGAGCGCTTCGGTTTCGAACCGGTCGGCGTCCGGCGCGGCTACTACCAGCCCGCCAACGTGGACGCGCTGGTCATGCGGCTCGACCACCCGAGGGAGGACGCCCCGCAGCGGGACGTCCCCCGGTACGACAAGAAGCCCAGTACGACGTGAAGCAGTACGACGTGAAGGAACCCGATCATGGCTGACGAACCGCTCGTCCTCGGTATCGAGACCTCCTGCGACGAGACCGGCGTCGGCATCGTCCGGGGCACCACCCTGCTGGCCGACGCGGTCGCCTCCAGCGTCAACGACCACGCCCGGTTCGGCGGTGTGGTGCCTGAGATCGCCAGCCGCGCGCACCTGGAGGCGATGATCCCGACCATCCAGCGCGCCCTGGACACCGCCGGGATCAAGGCGTCCGACCTGGACGGCATCGCCGTCACCGCGGGTCCCGGCCTGGCCGGCGCGCTGCTGGTCGGGGTGAGCGCCGCGAAGGCGTACGCCTGGGCGCTGGACAAGCCGCTGTACGGGGTCAACCACCTCGCCTCGCACATCTGCGTGGACCAGCTGGAGCACGGTCGGCTGCCGCAGCCCACGATGGCGCTGCTGGTCTCCGGCGGGCACTCCTCGCTGCTGCTCAGCGAGGACATCACCACCGACGTCCGCCCGCTCGGCGCGACCATCGACGACGCGGCGGGCGAGGCCTTCGACAAGGTCGCACGGGTGCTGGGCCTGGGCTTCCCCGGCGGCCCGGTGGTGGACCGCAGGGCCCGCGAGGGCGACCCGAAGGCGATCGCCTTCCCGCGTGGCCTCAGCGGCGCCAAGGACCCGGAGTACGACTTCTCCTTCTCCGGCCTGAAGACCGCCGTGGCCCGCTGGGTGGAAGCCAAGCGCCGGGCGGGGGAGGAGGTGCCGGTCGCCGATGTCGCCGCGTCCTTCCAGGAGGCCGTCACGGATGTGCTCACCCGCAAGGCGATCAAGGCGTGCAAGGCCAACGGCGTCGACCATCTGATGATCGGCGGCGGCGTGGCGGCCAACTCCCGGTTGCGCGAGATGGCCCAGCAGCGCTGCGACGAGGCGGGCATCGTGCTGCGGGTGCCGCGCCCGGGCCTGTGCACCGACAACGGCGCGATGGTCGCCGCGCTCGGCGCCGAGATGGTCTGGCGGAACCGGGAGCCGTCCGCCTTCGACCTGTCGGCGGACTCCTCGCTGCCGGTCACCGAGGTCTCCGTACCGGCGGTCGGGCACGGCGACCTGCACTCCGCCGCGCACGAGGCGCTGAAGGGATGACCCTCGCGCAGATGTGGGAGGCCCGCGCGGCCGGGGGCCGGGGCGGCGAACTGCACCGCTGGGTGCACGAGGCCGCCCTGCCCGCGCTGCGCGGCAGCGCCGGGCTCGTCCGTACCGAGGTGTTCACCGCCGCCGGGGACCGGGTGCTGCTGATCACCTGGTGGACGGCCGAACCCGTCCCGGTCCCCGACCCGCCGGCCGAGCTGTTGGCCCGTCCGGCCCACCGCTGGAGTTTCACCAGCAACCACGTGGAATAGCGTGGCGTCCCGTCAAGTGTTCGAAGAACGACGACGGGAAGCGCGGCGCGGTGAAGAACTACAGGATGTACGCGGCCGGGGCGGCGGTGCTCATATCGACGCTGACCGCCTGCGGCAGCAGCGGGGGCGGCACGAGCGCGGCGTCCCAGGCCCCGGCGGCCCCCTCGGTGCAGGCCTCCGCCTCCCCGCAGGCCGCGGCCTCCTCGGCAGCGCCGCAGGCGGATGCCGCGGCCTGGGCGAAGTGGAAGCTCAAGCCGCTGCCCGAGGCGCCCGCCGCCCCGGCCGACAAGCCGATCAAGCTGACCGCCAAGGGTCAGGTCCCGGTCTTCAGCGAGGTCCCGACCAAGGACAAGATCGTCTTCATCACCATCGACGACGGCGCCGAGAAGGACCCCAAGTTCGTCGAGATGCTGACCGACCTCAAGGTCCCGGTCACGATGTTCCTGACCAAGGACATCATCAAGAACGACTACGGCTACTTCAAGCCGCTGCAGGCCCTTGGCAACCACATCCAGAACCACACCGTGGACCACCCGCAGATGAGCAAGATCTCGCCGGCCAGGCAGAAGTCCGAGGTCTGCGAGGACCAGGCGACGCTCACCGAGCAGTACGGCAAGGCCCCGCTGCTCTTCCGCCCGCCGTTCGGGGACGGCGCGCACACCGCGGCGCTGAACACCGCGGTCCAGGAGTGCGGCCCGCGCGCGGTGGTGCTCTGGCAGGAGTCGATGCAGGTCCACGACATGCAGTACCAGACCGGCGACAAGAAGCTGAAGCCCGGCGACATCATCCTGGCGCACTTCCGCGGCCCCTCCGAGCTGCACGGCGAGACCATGACCGAGATGTTCGGCGAGCTGCTCAGCCGGATCCAGGAGCAGGGCTTCGCCGCCGCCCGGCTTGAGGACTACATCCAGGCGCCCGCCGGCTGAGTTCAGGCACCCACCGGCCGGGCCGCCGTCACCGGCCTGGCCAGCATCATCAGCGGACCGTGGTCGGTGCGGCTGAGGATCACCGTCAGCTCGTTCGGGCCACTGGGCTTGAGCTGGCGGCGCAGCTCCTCCGGGGTGATGCCGATGCCGCGCTTCTTGATCACCACGGTGCCGACCCCACGCTCGCGCAGCAGCGCCTTCAGCTTCTTCACGTTGAACGGCAGCACGTCGCTGATCTCGTAGGCGTGCGCGTAGGGGGTCGGCACCAGCCGGTCCGAGGTCACGTACGCGATCATCGGGTCGATCAGCCGCCCGTCCACCTGCCCGGCCACCTCGGCGACCAGGTGGGACCGGATCACCGCGCCGTCCGGCTCGTACAGGTAGCGGCCCACCGGACCGGCCCCGGGGTCGGGCAGGTGGCCGCCGGTCAGCGTGTGGGGGCCGGGCAGCAGGGTCGCGCGGTGCGGCTGTCCGGCCCGGGTGCCGAACCAGAGCGCGGCCTCCTTCACCTCGCCGTGGTCGGAGACCCACTCGGCCTCGGCGTCGTCGGGGACCAGCTCGTGCGGGATGCCCGGCGCGACCTTGAGCGCTCCGAACGGCGTACGGCGGGCGGCCTCGATCGCCCAGGAGAGCGGCGGTGAGTACGCCTCGGGGTCGAACACCCGGCCGCGCGAGGTGCGCCGCGCCGGGTCGGTGAAGACCGCGTCGTACCCGGTCACGTCCACCTCGGTGACGTCCGCGCAGCGCACCTCGATCAGCTCGGCCAGGCCCAGCGCGGCGGCGTTCGCCTCGGCGACCGCGCAGGTCAGCGGGGAGCGGTCGACCGCCAGCACGGAGATCCCCAGCCGGGCCAGCGCGATGGCGTCGCCGCCGATCCCGCAGCACAGGTCGGCCAGCCGGCGCACCCCCAGCTCGGCGAAGCGCCGCGCGCGCCACTCGGCCACGCTGCGGCGGGTCGCCTGCTCGACCCCGTCGGGCGTGAAGTACAGCCGGTCCGCCAGATCGCCGAACTTCGCCCTGGCCCGCTGCCGCAGCTGCGCCTGGGCGAGCGCTGCCGACACCAGCTCGGCCGGGTGCCCGCGGCGCAGCCGGGTGGCCACCGCGAGTTCCTCGCCGGCCTTGAAGTCACGCAGCTCGGCCAGCAGCGCCTGGCCCTCGTCGGTCAGCAGGGCCTGGAACGATTCGATCTCCACGGGGCCATTCTCCCCGCTCGGCACGGACCGGCCGGTCGTCCCGCCGACCCGGGGCGGGGCCGCGCCGCTCCCCGGGGGCGGATCGCGTCGGGCGCCGGCGCGGCTCACGGTGCTCCGGCGGCCGGTGATTCGAGCACGAGTGCGACTGATCGGCCGCTTCGAACGGGTTCCACGGAACACCGAGCCACGCCGTTGGCACTCTGGTTGACTGAGTGCTAACGGCCCCCTATGGTCGTTCCTGGCACTCCCCACCAGGAGAGTGCTAACGCGATCGAGCGTGTCTGACCCCCGCGACGGCAGGCCCGCAGGCATCGCCACCAACCTGTAGGACTACCCCGTAATCTCCGAAGGGGAGCTCGGACGTGACCACCGTCAGCAGCAAGGTTGCCATCAAGCCGCTCGAGGACCGCATCGTGGTCCAGCCGCTCGAGGCCGAGACCACCACGGCCTCCGGCCTGGTTATCCCGGACACCGCCAAGGAGAAGCCCCAGGAGGGCGTCGTCCTGGCCGTCGGTCCGGGCCGCTTCGAGGACGGCCAGCGTCTCCCGCTCGACGTGAAGGTCGGTGACGTCGTCCTGTACTCGAAGTACGGCGGCACCGAGGTCAAGTACAACAACGAGGAGTACCTCGTCCTGTCGGCCCGCGACGTCCTCGCGATCGTCGAGAAGTAAGTCGTAGCGACCCGCCCCGGATCCGTGTCGGAACAGACACAGGAGCCCGGGGCGCGGTTGTTGGCTCACGTACGCAGAAACCCCGAGGGAACGGAACCATGGCGAAGATCCTGCAGTTCGACGAGGACGCCCGCCGCTCGCTGGAGCGCGGTGTCAACAAGCTGGCCGACACCGTCAAGGTGACCATCGGCCCCAAGGGCCGCAACGTCGTCATCGACAAGAAGTTCGGCGCTCCGACCATCACCAACGACGGTGTGACCATCGCCCGCGAGGTCGAGCTGGACGACCCGTACGAGAACCTCGGCGCCCAGCTGGTGAAGGAGGTCGCCACCAAGACCAACGACGTCGCCGGTGACGGCACCACCACCGCCACCGTGCTGGCCCAGGCCCTGGTCAACGAGGGTCTGCGCAACGTCGCCGCCGGTGCCGGCCCGGCCGCCCTGAAGAAGGGCATCGACAAGGCCGTCGCCGCCGTTTCCGAGCACCTGCTCTCCGTCGCCCGCGAGATCGAGGGCAAGGACGACGTCGCCGCCGTCGCCTCGCTCTCCGCCCAGGACACCCAGGTCGGCGAGCTGATCGCCGAGGCGATCGACAAGGTCGGCAAGGACGGTGTCATCACCGTCGAGGAGTCGAACACCTTCGGCGTGGAGCTGGACTTCACCGAGGGCATGCAGTTCGACAAGGGCTACCTCTCGCCGTACTTCGTCACCGACGCAGAGCGTCAGGAGGCGGTCCTGGAGGACCCGTACATCCTGATCAACCAGAGCAAGATCTCCTCCATCCAGGAGCTGCTCCCGCTGCTCGAGAAGATCCTGCAGGGCGGTGCCTCCAAGCCGCTGCTGATCATCGCCGAGGACGTGGACGGCGAGGCGCTCTCCACCCTCGTGGTGAACAAGATCCGTGGCACCTTCAACGCCGTGGCCGTCAAGGCCCCGGGCTTCGGTGACCGCCGCAAGGCGATCCTCGGCGACCTGGCCGTCCTGACCGGCGCCACCGTCATCTCCGAGGAGGTCGGCCTCAAGCTCGAGCAGGCCGGTCTGGACGTGCTGGGCAGCGCCCGCCGCGTGACCATCACCAAGGACGAGACCACCGTCGTCGACGGTGCCGGCGACGCCGAGGCCGTCGCGGGCCGGGTCGCCCAGATCAAGGCCGAGATCGCCGTCACCGACTCGGACTGGGACCGCGAGAAGCTGCAGGAGCGCCTGGCCAAGCTGGCCGGCGGCGTCTGCGTCATCAAGGTCGGCGCTGCCACCGAGGTGGAGCTCAAGGAGCGCAAGCACCGCCTGGAGGACGCCATCTCGGCGACCCGCGCCGCGGTCGAGGAGGGCATCGTCGCCGGTGGTGGCGCCTCCCTGGTCCACGCCGCCAAGGTGCTCGAGGACGGCCTGGGCCTGACCGGCGACGAGGCGACCGGTGTCGCCGTCGTCCGCCGCGCGCTGGTCGAGCCGCTGCGCTGGATCGCCCAGAACGCCGGCCTGGAGGGCTACGTCATCACCTCCAAGGTTGCCGAGCTGGAGGCCGGCCAGGGCTACAACGCCGCCACCGGTGAGTACGGCGACCTGGTCAAGGCCGGCGTCATCGACCCGGTCAAGGTCACCCGCTCCGCCCTGGAGAACGCCGCCTCCATCGCCTCCCTGCTGCTCACCACCGAGACCCTCGTGGTGGAGAAGAAGGTCGAGGAGGAGGCTGCCGGTCACTCGCACGGCGGCCACGGTCACGCCCACTGACACTCGCTGCCGGTGACCGGAGGTCCGGCCCGTACCCTGTGGGGTGCGAGCCGGACCTCCGGCGTTTCCCGGCCGGTGCGGGGGACGGCCTCCCGGCCCGTGCGAGCGGCGCTTCGCAGGCCGGGCCCGTCGCACCGCGGATGCCGGTGCGCTACGCCGGCCGAGGTGCGCCGCGCATGCCCGCACGCTGAGGGCCTGGGAGCGCCGAAACCCCGCTGGCTATCAGTAGAATTTTGAAATAGCCAAAGTCTGCCTTATAACTAAGGCATGATCGAGGCCCGCCATCTGCGTGTCCTGCGCGCTGTCGCCAAGACCGGCTCCTTCTCCGCCGCAGCCCGCGAACTAGGCTGCACCCAGCCCGCCGTGAGCCAGCAGATGAAGGCACTGGAGAAGTCCGTCGCCACCCCGCTGGTGGTCCGCTCGGGCCGGGGCATGCAGCTGAGCGAGGCGGGGCAGGTGCTGCTCAAACACGCCACCGGCATCCTGGCGGGCCTCTGCGCGGCCGAGGAAGAGGTGGCGGCGATCGCCGGCCTGAGGGCCGGCCGGGTGCGGCTGGTCTCCTTCCCGACGGCCTCCTCCACCCTGGTCCCGCCGGCGGTGGCCCGGCTGCGGGGCACGCACCCGGGGGTGCGGGTGTCCCTGGTCGAGGCCGAGCCGCCGGAGGCGCTGGCGATGCTGCGCGGCGGCGAGTGCGAGATCGCGCTGGCCTTCCGCTACCCGGAGTCCCAGGGCGGGATCTTCCCGGCCGGTGCGCACGCCACGCCGCGCGAGGCCCGCGCCGAGGCGGCCCTGGAGGCGGCCGCCGCGCTGGCCGCCAACGACTGGTCCGATCTGGTGGTCCGGCGGCTGCTGGACGATCCGCTGGTCGGGCTGCTTCCGGAGGGGCACCCGTTGGCCGGGCGGGACGAGGGCAAGCCGGTGGACCTGGCCGAGCTGGCGGCCGAGCAGTGGATCGCGGGCTGCCCGCAGTGCCGGGGGCATCTGGTGGAGCTCTGCGCCGCCGCAGGCTTTGAGCCCCGGATCGACTTCGCCACCGACGACTACCCGGCGGTGGTCGGCCTGGTCGCGGCCGGTCTCGGGGTGGCGGTACTGCCGGGTCTCGCGCTGCGCTCGGTGCGGCAGGCGGGCGTCGCGGCGGTGCCGGTACGGGCGGCGGGTGGTGAGGCGGCGGCCCGCCAGGTGGTGGCGCTGACCCTGCCGGACCTCGCCGAGGTGCCGGCCGTCGCGCTGATGCTGGACCAGCTCTCGGCCTCCCTGTACCAGCTCTCGGGTGCCGGGCTCGCCGGCTGACCGTTGCTCCGTACGGGTGAGTAGGGCAGGGCCGGGGCACACGGAAGCCTCGTGAAGAAACGTTTCTTCACGAGGTATCGGAATGTCAGTGACCTGCCGCCGTGGGCATGCTGAGCGGTACCTGGACCTCGGCCAGCCGGTTGCGGGAGCGGCCCATCAGCTCCTCGCGCTCGTCCTCGGTCAGGCCGCCCCAGACGCCGTAGGGCTCGCGTACGGCCAGTGCGTGTGCCGCGCACTCTGCCCTCACCGGGCACCGCATGCAGACCTCCTTGGCGCTCGCCTCACGCGAGCTTCGCGCGGCCCCGCGCTCACCCTCCGGGTGAAAGAAGAGCGAACTGTCCACGCCGCGGCAGGCGGCGGAGAGCTGCCAGTCCCAGAGGTCTGCGTTGGGGCCGGGGAGGCGGGAGAAATCTGCCATGGCTCATTCCCTTCGAGGGTTCGACGCCGGGAGACTCGTCGGCTCGGCGAGGTCGCGACAGGACCGGTATGGACACCTGGAAATATGACTTACGGCAGCTACTGGGACAAGTCACCCACAGAGTTACGTAACAGTCAATGACCGTACGGAAGCTATAAAAACGGACAAATTCGGGCATGGTGTTTGGCAGTGCCACTGCGGCAACCGGGTGGCATCGGGGGGCGTGGGCGGGCCGCACGGTGCGCGCGTGGTGCGCGGACCGCGCGCAAGCAGCACAAAAGTGCGGCGTGTGCACCGCGAGGTGGCTGATCCGTAATGGGTTGGCCACGTACAGTGGTGGAGAAGGCTCCGAAGGCCGTAACTCATTCGAGTGACGGTCGTTGGTTGTGCGGAGGCGGTTAGCGGGCGCCGGGCGTCGGGAACGGTCGCGGGACATCCACGATCCAGACGAAGTCCGTCGCCGATCGGCCGTGTCGGAGAGAGTTCGAACCAGCCAGGAGGCTCAACGTGACGCGGATCAGCTGCGGAGGACGGTCATGACATCCGTACTCGTCTGCGACGATTCCCCCCTCGCCCGGGAGGCGCTTCGCCGCGCGGTGGCGACGGTGCCCGGCGTCGACCGGGTGACCACTGCGACCAATGGTGAGGAGGTACTCCGCCGCTGGGTGGCCGACCGCTCCGATCTCGTTCTGATGGACGTCCGGATGCCGGGCCTGGGCGGTGTGGAGACCGTCCGGCGGCTGCTGTCGGCGGACCCGGGCGCCCGCATCATCATGCTCACCGTCGCCGAGGACCTGGACGGCGTCGCCCTCGCGGTGGCCGCCGGCGCCCGGGGCTATCTGCACAAGGACGCCTCGCGCGCCGAACTGCGGGCCACCGTCACCCAGGCGCTGGCCGACCCGACCTGGCGGCTCGCCCCGCGCCGGCTGCGCAGTCCCGACATGGGTGCGGCGCCCACCCTGACGGCACGTGAGATCCAGGTGCTCGAAGGCATGAGCCACGGGCGCAGCAACGCGGAGATCGGCCGGGAGCTGTTCCTGTCCGAGGACACCGTCAAAACCCATGCCAGGCGCCTGTTCAAGAAGCTGGGCGCGTCGGACCGCGCGCACGCGGTGGCCCTCGGTTTCCGCTGGGGTCTGGTCCGCTGAGAGAGGGCTGCCCGGCCGTTTCGATCGCTCAGACGTATGACGTTGTGGTCCCGAGGCTGCACCATGGAGTTGTGGAGCACCTCGGGGACCGGCGGACAGAAACTGCGGCGAAGAGTGCGGCCGCAGGAGGCTCGGCGATCGGAACGGGACAAGGCATCTCCGGGCCGGCAGTGGCTTCGGAGGGCGGGGCGGGAGGCGGCGCGGTGCGCACGGCGGCGACGCACGGTGGTGCGGTGCATAACGTTCCGATGCACAACTCCGGACGCGGTGCCGCGTTTTCCGGTTCGACCAGGCACCATGGACCGATGTACGACGACGAGGCTCGGTCCGACGAGCACCCGCGCGGTGCTCCCATCGCGGATCAGGCGGATCGGTCGTACCCGGAGGAGGGCGAGGTGCGTCCCCCGGTGCTCGGTGCCGGGGGCTCGGCGCAGCTCGCCGGGCTGGTGGCGGCCGCCGTGCGCGGCGAGGGTCCCGCGATCGACGCGCTGCTCGCCTACGTCCATCCGCTCGCCCTGCGCTACTGCCGGGGCCGGCTGGTCCGGCTGCCCGGCGGTGCCCGGCACCATGTGGACGACGTGGCCCAGGAGGTCTGCGTCGCGGTGCTCTGCGCGCTGCCGCGCTACAAGGACGAGGGCCGTCCCTTCGAGGCGTTCGTGTACGGGATCGCCGCGCACAAGATCGCGGACCTGCAGCGGGCTGCCATGCGCGGCCCCGGCTCCACCGTGATCCCGCCCGACGACCTGCCCGAGCTCCCGGACGAGGCGCTCGGCCCGGAGGAGCGGGCGCTGCTCAGCAGCGACGCCGCCTGGGCCAAGGAACTGCTCTCCAACCTGCCCGCCAGGCAGCGCGAACTCGTGTTGCTGCGGGTGGCCGCCGGGCTGTCGGCGGAGGAGACCGGCGAGGTGCTCGGGATGTCCCCGGGCGCCGTCCGGGTCGCCCAGCACCGGGCGCTGAGCCGGCTGCGGGCGCTGGCGGAAGAGTCCTCGTAGTTCGGGTGCTGTCAAGGGGCGCGTTCCATTACCCCGGACACCAGTACCATGGGGTATCGGCGCCTGGTCGGGTTGCCCAAAGTTTCGTGGGTGTGCGCGGGGTCCTCTCGGAGGATCCTCCAAACGCCGAAGCGTTCTGGTGGCCTGGGCCCTGCGCTGGTGCGCGCGGGTGGATGAGGCCGGTTCTCTCGGCCGCTCCTCCGCCCAGCTGAGAGCGACGCGCCCGGAACCCCTCACCGGACGTGATTCAGATCGACGGCCCCGCCACGGAAGGTCCCCTCACATGTCTTACAACGCCGCAGGCGTACCCGAGAAGTTCGCCATGCTCGGGCTCACGTACGACGACGTCCTGCTGCTGCCCGGGGCCTCCGAGGTGCTGCCGAACCAGGTCGACACCTCCTCGCGGGTCTCCCGCAACGTCAGGCTGAACATCCCGCTGCTCTCGGCGGCCATGGACAAGGTCACCGAGTCCCGGATGGCCATCGCGATGGCCCGCCAGGGCGGCGTCGGCGTGCTGCACCGCAACCTGTCCGTGGAGGACCAGGTCAGCCAGGTCGACCTGGTGAAGCGTTCCGAGTCCGGCATGGTCGCCGACCCGATCACGGTCGGCCCGGAGGCCACCCTGGCCGAGGCGGACGCGCTCTGCGCCAAGTTCCGGATCAGCGGTGTGCCGGTCGCCGACCCCGAGGGCAAGCTGCTCGGCATCGTCACCAACCGCGACATGGCCTTCGAGACGGACCGCAGCCGGCAGGTCCGCGAGATCATGACCCCGATGCCGCTGATCACCGGCAAGGTCGGCATCTCCGGCGAGGAGGCCATCGGCCTGCTCCGTCGCCACAAGATCGAGAAGCTGCCGCTGGTCGACGACGAGGGCCGGATCAAGGGCCTGATCACCGTCAAGGACTTCGTCAAGGCCGAGCAGTACCCCAACGCCGCCAAGGACGCCGAGGGCCGGCTGCTGGTCGGTGCCGCCGTCGGCGCTTCCGCAGAGGCGTTCGACCGCGCCCAGGCCCTG
Source organism: Kitasatospora sp. NPDC032150 (assembly GCF_055579945.1). Taxonomy (NCBI): domain Bacteria; kingdom Bacillati; phylum Actinomycetota; class Actinomycetes; order Kitasatosporales; family Streptomycetaceae; genus Kitasatospora; species Kitasatospora sp. NPDC032150. Next base: position 221,614 of record NZ_JBVIMH010000004.1, read on the forward strand.
GTCGGCGCCGGTGTCGACTTCCTGGTCGTGGACACCTCGCACGGCCACAGCCACAACGCGCTGGCCTGGATCGCCAAGATCAAGGCGGCCGTGAACGTGGACGTCATCGGCGGCAACGTCGCCACCCGGGACGGTGCCCAGGCGCTGATCGACGCCGGCGTGGACGGTGTGAAGGTCGGCGTGGGCCCGGGCTCGATCTGCACCACCCGGGTGGTGGCCGGCGTCGGCGTGCCGCAGGTGACCGCGATCTACGAGGCCGCGCAGGCCTGCCAGGACGCCGGCGTGCCGATCATCGGCGACGGTGGCCTGCAGTACTCGGGCGACATCGGCAAGGCGCTCTGCGCCGGTGCCGACACCGTGATGCTCGGCTCGCTGCTGGCCGGCTGCGAGGAGTCGCCGGGTGAGCTGCTGTTCATCAACGGCAAGCAGTTCAAGTCGTACCGCGGCATGGGCTCGCTGGGCGCCATGCAGTCGCGCGGCCAGGGCCGCTCGTACTCCAAGGACCGGTACTTCCAGGCCGAGGTGGCCTCGGACGACAAGCTCGTGCCCGAGGGCATCGAGGGCCAGGTGCCCTACCGCGGGCCGCTGGGCGCGGTGCTGCACCAGCTGGTCGGCGGGCTGCGGCAGACCATGGGCTACGTGGGTGCGGCCACCATCCAGGAGATGCAGACCAAGGGCCGCTTCGTCCGGATCACCTCGGCTGGTCTCAAGGAGAGCCACCCGCACGACATCCAGATGACCGTCGAGGCGCCCAACTACAACAGCCGCTGAGCGGTGGCCCGGCACTGAGTCGACGCCGAAGGCCCGCTGCCGTCCGTGAGGGACGGCGGCGGGCCTTCGGTTTGCGGCCGGGAAGCCGGTCGAGCGGGCCCGGCGTCCCCGGACGGGCGGTCCGCCGCCACCGGGGCCTGCACCGAGCGCCCAGGGATGCCGGTGCGGGATACTGGGGTGCGGTCGGGGTGACCCGGCGCGAGTTAAGCAAGCAGCAGAAGGGCTCGAAGTGACTGAGATCGAGATCGGGCGAGGCAAGCGCGGGCGCCGGGCGTACTCCTTCGACGACATCGCCGTCGTCCCCAGCCGTCGCACCCGGGACCCGAAGGAGGTCTCGATCGCCTGGCAGATCGACGCCTACCGCTTCGAGCTGCCGTTCCTGGCAGCCCCGATGGACAGCGTGGTCTCGCCCGCGCAGGCCATCGCGATCGGCCAGCTCGGCGGTCTCGGAGTGCTGAACCTCGAAGGCCTGTGGACCCGGTACGAGGACCCGCAGCCGCTGCTGGACGAGATCGCCGCGATCGAGGACGAGGCCGCCGCGACCCGGCGCCTGCAGGAGGTCTACGCGGCCCCGATCCAGGCCGACCTGATCGGCAAGCGGATCAAGGAGGTGCGCGAGTCCGGTGTGGTGACCGCTGCCGCGCTCTCGCCGCAGCGCACCGCCGAGTTCTCCAAGGCCGTCGTGGACGCCGGTGTGGACGTCTTCGTGATCCGCGGCACCACGGTCTCGGCCGAGCACGTCTCGGGCGCCGCCGAGCCGCTGAACCTGAAGCAGTTCATCTACGAGCTGGACGTCCCGGTGATCGTCGGCGGCTGCGCCACCTACACCGCCGCGCTGCACCTGATGCGGACCGGCGCGGCCGGTGTGCTGGTCGGCTTCGGCGGCGGTGCCGCGCACACCACCCGCGGCGTCCTGGGCATCCAGGTCCCGATGGCGACCGCCGTGGCCGACGTGGCCGCCGCCCGCCGCGACTACATGGACGAGTCCGGCGGCCGCTACGTGCACGTCATCGCGGACGGCGGCGTCGGCTACAGCGGCGACATCGCCAAGGCCGTCGCCTGCGGCGCTGACGCGGTGATGATCGGTGCCGCGCTGGCCCGCGCCACCGACGCCCCGGGCAAGGGATTCCACTGGGGCATGGAGGCCGTCCACGCCGAGCTGCCGCGCGGCAAGCGGGTGGACCTGGGCACGGTCGGCACCACCCAGGAGATCCTCACCGGCCCGTCGCACACCTCCGACGGCACCATGAACCTCTTCGGCGCGCTGCGCCGTGCGATGGCCACCACCGGCTACTCGGAGCTCAAGGAGTTCCAGCGGGTCGAGGTCACCGTCAACCCGGCGCTCAACCACCGGTAAGCGCCGGCGCCGCGGCGCTGACGGACCGTAGGAACGCGGCAGGGCCCCCGCTTCGGCGGGGGCCCTGCCGCGTTCCGGTGTGTGGTGATCCCGGTGTACTCGCCGGGAGATTCGGTGAAGGCTGCGGCCGGCGGCGAAAGCAATGAGCGGGTCCGCGGCCATTTCTGATGGCCGGTCGAGCACGTAGCATCGTCCTACCGGCCGGAACCCGACGATCAGACCCGGGGCGGGTGGTGAGGCGCGCCCGGGACAGGGGATGATGGAGGCTTGGCGTTCGGAGCCCCGCCGCCGGGCGCAGTCCACGGCCCCGGCCGGTCTGCCCACGGCTCCTGCCGACGCGCCGTCATCCCGAACGCCGCCGCACAAGGGGGAAGAGGCACCAATGACCCAGCCGCAGGGTTCCACCGGACGTCTCCTCGCCGGCCGCTACCGGCTGAACGAGGTGCTCGGCCGGGGCGGGATGGGCACCGTGTGGCGGGCCGAGGACGAACTGCTCGGCCGGATCGTCGCCGTCAAGGAACTGCGCATGCAGGGCGGTACGGATGAGGAGGAGAAGCACCGTCTGATCGTCCGTACGCTGCGCGAGGCCAAGGCGACCGCGCGGATCAGGCACACCGCCGCCGTCACCGTCTTCGACGTGGTCGAGGAGGACGAGCGGCCGTGGATCGTGATGGAACTGGTCGAGTCGCGCTCACTGGCCGAGGTCATCAAGGAGGACGGCACGCTGAGCCCGGCCCGCGCCGCCGAGATCGCGCTCGAGGTGCTGGGCGTGCTCGGCGCGGCGCACAGCCAGGGCATCCTGCACCGTGACGTCAAGCCGTCGAACGTCCTGATCGGCGAGGACGGCCGGGTCGTGCTCACCGACTTCGGCATAGCCAGCGTCGAGGGCGACGTCTCGATCACCTCCACCGGCATGCTGGTGGGCGCGCCCTCGTACATCTCGCCCGAGCGGGCGCGCGGGCAGAAGCCCGGACCGCCCGCCGATCTCTGGTCGCTCGGCGGCACGCTGTACGCGATGATCGAGGGCAAGCCGCCGTACGACCGGGGGGCGGCACTGGCCACCCTCACCGCGGTGATGACCGAGTCGCTGCCGAAGTCGGAGAAGGCCGGGCCGCTGCAGCCCGTCATCGAGGGCCTGCTGGAGAAGGACCCGGCCAAGCGGCTGGACGCCTCCACCACCCGCTCGATGCTCAAGCGGATCGTCGCCGACGCGACCGCCGAGGCGGAGTCCACCACCCAGCGGGCCGTGCCCGCCCCCGCCGCCGACGTGTCGGCGGCCGCGCCGAAGAAGTCGGCCAAGGCCGCCGCGAAGGCGGAGCAGGCCGCGGCCGGGGCGGAGCAGGCCGGCTCGAAGTCCGAGCAGGCCGCCAAGGCGGAGCAGCCGGAGGAGGCCGAGGCCCCCAGGCGCGGCGTGAGCGGGCTGCTGGGGACGGTCCGGGTCGGCAGCCGGGCGGCGGAGCAGCCCGCGGCGGCGCCCATACCCGCGCCCGCGCCCGCGCCGATCAGCGGATTCGAGACCACGATGGTGCCCTCGGGGACGAGGCCGCAGGCCGGGGTGCCCGGGCTGATCCGCCGCCCGGCGGTGCTCGCGGGGGCCGCGCTGGTGGTCGTCCTGGTGGTGGTCGCGGTGCTGTTCGTGGTGCTGCGGGGGAAGGGCCACGGCAGCGCGAGCGCGAGCTCCGGGAACGCCGGTGTCCAGCGCGCGTCCGCGTCCGCCGCGCCGACCGCCGCCGGGGCCGCCGCCCCGGCGCCCGCCGCCGGCTTCAGCGGCTCCGCCACTGCCTCCGCCGCTGCCTCCGCCAGTGTCTCCGCCAGTGCCTCGGACTCGCCCGGCAGCGCACCCGCGTCGTCCTCGCCCGGCCCGTCCACCGGCGGCTCCCAGGTCCCGGAGGGGTTCTACCGGTACCAGGACGGCTCGGGCTTCTCCATCGTCCTGCCGGACTGGCTGAAGGACCAGGGGCCGGACTACCACGACACCAGCCGCAAGTTCACCGGCAACGGCGTGAAGCTGGTGGTGGACTGGAAGACTCCGCCCGGCAAGAGCGCGCTCGCGGACTGGCAGGAGGGCGACAAGAGCAGCACTATGAGCAACTACCACCGCATCCGGGTCGAGCAGATCACCTACCGGCAGTGGACCAACGCCGCCGACTGGGAGTGGACCAGCAGCAGCAACCCCGTGCTGCACTCGCTCAACCGGGGTCTCGTCACCGGCAAGTACGGCTACGCGCTCTACTGGATCACCCCGGACGCCGACTGGAACTCGACCGCCAACGCGCAGGCCAGGCAGGTCGGGTTCGACACCTTCCAGCCCGCGTCCTGAGGCGTCCTGCAACCGGTGGCGGCGGCCGGCCGTCCTTGACGGCGACGGGAGGGACGAGCGGCCCGACCTGATTCCCAGTCCAGCGAGGAAGGCCCATGCGAGCGGCTCTTGGCCAAGTGGTGGCCGGACGGTACCGGTTGACGGACCATCCGGACGGCCGCGGCATGCTCGCGCAGGACCAGCAGACCGGTGACCAGGTGCTGCTGTACGCGCTCGACCTGCCCGGGTTGCTGGTGCCCGGGCGGGCGGCGGCCGGTCCGGACCCCGCGCACGGCGAGCGGATCGCCCGGCGGGCGGCGGCCGCGGCCGAGTGCGCGCCGGAGCACCCGAGGCTGCTGCGGCCCGTCGAGGCCGTGGCGGAGGAGGATCTGCTCTGGGTGGCCGAGGAGTGTCCGCCGGGCCACTCGCTGGCCGCTCTCGCCGGTGCGGGGCCGCTCCCGCCGTACCGGGCCGCGGAGATCGCCGCCGACCTGGCGGCCGGGCTGCACGAGCTGCACCGGGCCGGGCTGGCACACGGAAACGTTTCGCCGGAGAGCGTGGTGGTCTGCGAGGACGGCGCCGCGCTGCTCGGCGGCCTGCTGCTCGGGGCCGCCGAGGAGGAGCTGTGCGCGGCCCTGGGAGGCCCCGGCGACGCCGCGCCGACCCCGCTGCAGGCCAGACGGATCCTGGACGCCAGATCCCTGCTGCTGGGCCCCAGGGCCGAGCGCTGGGCGCTGGAGACCGGCCCCGCCGCGGACTGCTGGGCGCTGGGCGTCCTGCTGCACCGGCTGCTGACCGGCCGCGCCCCGTACCCGGAGGACGACCTGCCCACCCTGCTGGCCGCGATCCGGGCCGGGCACCCGGGGCCGATGGACGGCTGCGGGCCGCTGGCGCCGCTGGTCGAGCGGCTGCTGCGGTCCGAGGCGGCCGCCCGGCCCGGGATCGCGGAGGTCCGGCGGGAGCTGGCCGCGCTGATCGGCGCGGCTCCGGAGCCGTACGGGCCGCGGCCGCAGGGTGCGCAGGAGCTGCCGGTGCGCCGTCCGCGCGGGCCGCTGGTGCGCCACCCGAACGGTCCGGCCATCCGGCGGAGCAGACCGGAGCGGGTGGTGGCACGCCGGCCGTCGGCCCTGCCGCCCGCGCTGCTCGGGCCGCTGCTGGTGGCCGGGGTGCTGGTGTTGCTGGTGGTGGCACTGATGCTGGTGGTTTCGCTGGCGGGCTGAGCGGCTCGTGGGCATGCGTACCGCCCGACGGGGCGGTACGGGACGACGTGAGGTCTAGGTCACACCCGGGTCAGCCGGCCGGGTCGGAATTCCGGGCGCGGAGTCAGGCGCCTAACCTGTGCATGGAAGTTGTCCTATCGGTGAGTCAACGGTGCACCGGAACCACCTCCGTCAAGGTGACGGTGGGCTGATGAGGGGGAACGGTCGCCATGGGCGTGCAGGACCAGTCGGCGCAGGCCAGAGAAGCGCAGCGAGTGCTGGTCGGGCGATACACGCTGGGCGAGCGGCTGGGCCGCGGCGGCATGGGAACGGTCTGGCGGGCGCGGGACGAGATGCTGGACCGCGAGGTGGCGGTCAAGGAGCTCACCGTCAACCACCTCCCCGAGGAGGAGCTGGAGATCCTCCAGTCCCGGATGAAGCGCGAGGCCAGGGCTGCCGCGCGGATCAAGCACCCGGGTGTGATCACCATCCATGACGTGGTGGAGCAGGACGGCCGGCCGTGGATCGTGATGGAGCTGATCGACGGCCGCTCGCTGGCCGACGTGATCAGCCAGGACGGCACCCTGCAGCCCAGGGAGGCCGCCGAGGTCGGCCTGCAGGTGCTGGCGGCGCTGCACCGGGGCCACCAGCTGGGTGTGCTGCACCGCGACGTGAAGCCCGCCAACGTGCTGCTGGAGCACAACACCGGCCGGGTGGTGCTGCTGGACTTCGGCATCGCCACCTTCGAGGGCTCCACCGAGCTGACCCGGCCCGGCGACCTGGTCGGCTCGCCCGACTACCTCGCGCCCGAGCGGGCACAGGGTGAGCGCCCCGGCCCGGCCTCGGACCTGTGGGGCCTCGGCGCGACGCTGTACGCCGCCGTGGAGGGCCAGTCGCCGTTCCGCCGCACCTCGCCGATCACCACCCTGGCGGCGGTGGTCGGCGACCCGCTGCCGGAGCCGCGCCGGGCCGGGGCGCTCGGTCCGGTGCTGGCCGCGCTGATGGCCAAGGACCCGGCGGACCGGCCGAGCGCGGACGAGGCCACCCGGATGCTCACCGAGGTGACCGCCGGGCACACCATCGGCATCAGGGCGGTACCGAAGAGCGAGCCGCGGATGCCGACCCAGACCGTCCCGGTGGTGGACCGGGCCGAGCCGACCGAGCAGGCCGAGCTGGCCGAGGCGGCCGTCGAGGAGGCGGACCGGCCGGCCGACCTGGCCGTCCCCGCCGTCGCCCCCGCTCCCGCTGTCGAGTCGGCGCCCACCCAGACGGCGATGCCCGCGTCCGCGGACACCGAGCCGCCCACCGCGGCCCGGCCCAGGCGCCGCAGGGGCCTGTGGATCGCGGTGGCGCTGGCCGTCGCCGCCGCGCTGGCCGCCGGTGCCGCGTTCGCGGTGCCCGAGCTGCTGCGCGACGACAACCCCACGCCCCCGCCCTCGCCCGCACCCACGGCGCCGGACCCGGGCCCCACCGTGACCATCTCCGCGGCGCCCGCCAGCGGCCCGGCCCCCACCGGCTACACCTGGGTGGACGATCCGGCGGGCTTCCGCTTCCCGGTTCCGAGCGACGGCGCGCGCTGGGTGCGCTCGACGCAGGGCGTCGAGCAGATCATCTACAGCCCCGACGGCGGGATGCACTTCGTGCAGTTCTCGAAGACCGTCGCTCAGTCGCTCAGGCCGCGCGAGCACTTCCTCGACATGGAGCGCGACCTGACCAAGAAGCTGAAGGACTACCACCGGGTCAGCCTGGTCGACGCCAAGGTGAACGGGCACGAGGCCGCGTCCTGGGACTTCACCTTCGTCGGCAACAAGGACGGGATCCGGCGCCACGCCAAGGAGGTGGAGTACCTGGACGACAAGGGCACCTCGTACGGCATCTACGTGTGCACCCCGGAGAAGGACTGGCTCACCGGGCAGCGGCGGTTCACCACGGTGCTCAACAACTTCAGCACGCACTGAAACCGCCCACCGGGACGGGACGTTCGGTCGCGATCGCCTGTTACCGACGGGTACCGCAGTGGGCGCCGAGCGCCTAGGCTGCGCTCATGACGGACATCACGGCAGACGGTCAGGCCCCCGTCCGGGGCGAGCGGCGCAACCCGGCGGCCGGCGGCGGCGCGCGTACGGTCGCCGCGGCCGTGCCGGCCTCGCTGGTGGCCCGGCTGGCCCGGGGCATCACCGCGGCCGGTGAACCGGAGCTGGTGCACACCACCACCCCGCTCACCGGGGAGCGGCTCGCCGCGCTGCCGCAGTCCACCCCGGCCGACGTCGAGGTGGCCTACCAGCTGGCGCGGCGGGCGCAGCGCAGCTGGGCCGCGCTGCCCGTCCGCCGCCGTGCCGCGGTGCTGCTGCGCTTCCACGACCTGCTGCTCAAGCGGCAGGACGAGGTGCTCGACCTGATCCAGGCCGAGACCGGCAAGGCCAGGCTGCACGCCTTCGAGGAGGTGCTGGCGGTGGCGATGGCCGCCCGGCACTACGGCCGCCGGGCGGAGGGCTATCTGCGCGACCGGCGCCGCTCCGGGGCGATCCCGGTGCTCACCCACGCCGTGGAGTCCCGCCGCGCCAAGGGGGTGATCGGCCAGATCTCCCCGTGGAACTACCCGCTGGAACTCTCCGTCGGCGACGCCCTGCCCGCCTTCGCGGCCGGTAACGCCGTGGTCAACAAGCCCGACACGCAGACCGCGCTGACCGCCCTGTGGGCCCGCGAGCTGCTGGTGGAGGCCGGACTGCCCGCCGACCTGTGGCAGATCGTGATCGGCGACGGACCGGTGATCGGCCCCGCCGTGATCGAGCACGCCGACTACGTCTCCTTCACCGGCTCCACCCGCACCGGCCGCCAGGTCGCCCAGCAGGCCGCTGCCCGGCTGGTCGGTGCCTCGCTCGAACTCGGCGGCAAGAACGCCATGGTGGTGCTCGCCGACGCCGATCTTGACCGCGCGGCCGAGGGGGCCGTCCGCGCCTGCTTCTCCTCGGCCGGCCAGCTGTGCATCTCGATCGAGCGGCTCTTCGTGCACCGCTCGGTGGCCGACGACTTCCTCGCCCGCTTCGTCGCCCGGACCGCCGCGCTGCGGCTCGGCGGCGGCCTGACGTACGGGGCGGACATGGGTTCGCTGGTCTCCGAGCGGCAGTTGGAGACCGTCACCCGGCACGTCGAGGAGGCCGTCAAGGCCGGGGCCACCGTGCTCACCGGCGGCCGGGCCCGCCCCGACCTCGGCCCGCTGTTCTACGAGCCGACCGTCCTGGACGGGGTCACCCCCGAGATGGCGGTCTGCGCCGAGGAGACCTTCGGCCCGGTGGTGTCGATCTACCGCTTCGACACCGAGGAGGAGGCCGTCGCCGCCGCCAACGCCACCCCCTACGGCCTCAACTCCAGTGTCTGGACCAGGGATTCGCGCCGTGGCAGGGCCGTTGCCGCCCGGCTGCACACCGGCACGGTCAACGTCAACGAGGCGTACGCGGCGGCGTACGGCTCGGTCGCCTCGCCGATGGGCGGCATGGGGGACTCCGGGCTCGGCCGCCGGCACGGCGCCGAGGGCATCCTGCGCTACACCGAGGCGCAGACCGTCGCCACCCAGCGGCTGGTGCCGCTCGCGCCGTCCTTCGGACTGGACGACGAGCGCTTCGCCGCGCTCTTCACCACCGGGCTGAAGGCCATGAAGGCCTTCCGGCTGAAGTAGCCGAACCCGGTTGTCCGGTACGTCACTTCGAAGGGAAAGCGGTATGGCGGTCGAGGGTGCGCACGACTACGACGTGGTGGTGATCGGTTCGGGGTTCGGCGGCTCGGTCGCGGCCCTGCGGCTGACCGAGAAGGGTTACAAGGTCGCCGTCCTGGAGGCCGGGCGCAGGTTCGGACCGGACGAACTGCCCAGGAACTCCTGGGACATCAGGAACTACCTGTGGGCACCCGCGCTCGGCCTGTACGGCATCCAGCGGATCCACCTGCTCGCCAACGTCCTGGTGCTCGGCGGCGCGGGCGTCGGCGGCGGCTCGCTCAACTACGCCAACACCCTGTACGTCCCGCCGAAGCAGTTCTTCGAGGACCGCCAGTGGCGGCACATCACCGACTGGCAGGAGGAGCTCAGCCCCTTCTACGACCAGGCGCAGCGGATGCTCGGGGTGCGCACCAACCCGACCGTGACCCCGTCCGACGTCCACCTCAAGGACGCCGCGGAGAAGATGGGCGTCGGGCACACCTTCCACCTCGCCCCGGTCGGGGTCTTCTTCGGCGACGGCAAGGACTCGGACGGCTGCGCGAAGGCCGCGCCCGGCGAGGAGGTCGAGGATCCGTACTTCGGGGGCGCGGGCCCGCGCCGGAAGGCGTGCGTCGAGTGCGGCGAGTGCATGACCGGCTGCCGGCACGGCGCCAAGAACACGCTCACCGAGAACTACCTGTTCCTCGCCGAACGGAACGGCGCCGAGATCCATCCGCTCACCACGGTGGAGCGGATCCGGCCGCTGGCGGCGGGCGGCTTCGCGGTGGACGTGCGGCGCACCAACTCGCCCGCGCGCACCAGGGACCGGGCCAGGGCCGGGGCGCGGACTGTCACCGCCGCGCAGGTGGTGGTCGCCGCCGGGACGTACGGGACGCAGACGCTGCTGCACCGGATGCGCGACCGGGGCCACCTGCCCGCGCTCTCCGCCCGCCTCGGTGAGCTCACCCGCACCAACTCCGAGGCGCTGGTGGGTGCTTCGACCACCGACCGGCGCTACGGCTCGCGCGTCGACTTCACCAAGGGGGTGGCCATCACCTCCTCGATCCACCCGAACGAGAACACCCACATCGAGCCGGTGCGGTACGGCAAGGGGTCGAACGCGATGGGGGCGCTGAGCGTCCAGCAGGTGCCCGGGGCCGGACGCGGGCCGCGCTGGCTGCGGTTCGCCGTCACGGCGCTCAGGCATCCGGTGATCTTCGCGCAGTCGCGGAACCAGCACCGCTGGTCGGAGAAGACCATCATCGGCCTGGTGATGCAGTCGCTGGACAACTCGCTGACGGTGTCGTTGAAGAAGACCGGCCTGGGGAAGGGCAGGCTCACCTCCCGCCAGGGGCACGGCGCGCCGAACCCGACCTGGATCCCGGCGGCGGAGGAGGGCGCCAAGGCACTGGCCGAGTCGATCAACGGTTTCGCCGGCAGCACCGTCGGAGAGATCTTCGACATCCCGATGACCGCCCACTTCATCGGCGGCTGCCCGATCTCCGACCGACCGGAGAAGGGGGTCATCGACCCGTACCACCGCGTTCACGGCTACCCCGGGATCAGCGTGGTGGACGGCTCCGCGATCTCCGCCAACCTCGGGGTCAACCCCTCGCTGACCATCACGGCCCAGGCCGAGCGGGCCATGTCGATGTGGCCGAACCGGGGTGAGGTCGACTTGAGGCCCACCCAGGGCGAGGAGTACCGGCAGGTGGCACCGGTGGCGCCGGTGCGGCCGGCGGTGCCGGCGGGGGCCTTCGGCGCGCTGCGGCTGCTGCCGCTGGTGCGGCGCGGCTAGGTCGGGTTGCTGGAAGCCGTGCGTCCGGTTGCCGTGCGGCGTGGAGGGCGCAGGGCAAAGGGCCCCGCGGGGGAACGGGGCCCTTTGTCGCTCAGCACACGGTGTCAGGGCAGCACCGGTGCTGGGGTGACGGCGCCGGGGGAGGAGCGCCGTCCGGACGGTTGGTCGTGGGTCGCGCCGGACGTCCGGCAGGGGTGGGCCGAGGCGCGGCACCGGGGAACGGGCCGGATCAGCCCTCACGGAGCGTGAGGTGACAACCGTTTTCTTTCGGCGCTCAGGGCGGCCGCCCGGCGCCGGGGAGGTGTGAAGTACGAGGGCCCGGCCGACCCCCGCTCCAGCATCGTGGTGGACGGAGCCCTTACTGTGCAACCGATTCGACGCAGTTCGGTACAGTCCAATTTTCCGGGCCCGGCCTGCCGTACCCTGCCCGCCGCACGACGGGCCGTGCCGGACGGCAGACGCAGGCCGACTACGTTCCGTAGTAGCCGGTGGGGCGGCGGCGTACGGGAGTGCGCCGGGGGCGGTCGGCGCGGGCGGTGCCGACCCCGGATGGTGCGGCGGACGGAACCGGGCGTCCCCGGCACCGGCCGCCGCACCTTCCTTGGTCAGTCGTGACCGGAGGCTGTCCCCTGCCATCCGGCCACTGCACCCGTGCGCGGTCCCACGGCGGGCCGCGCCCGGTCTGGCCCGAGGACGGCAGCGCCACGCTCACGGGTGGACTGAGGTGAGATCCACGCGTGGTTCGGTGCCCGTACCGGGCGGCCCGAACCTGGGGGGTGCGAGCGCTCGTACGGTCGTGGGGTGCAACGAATCGCCGCACCCCGGGGTCACGGTGCGGAGCCTTGGCAACTGGGTGAAGCCACAGTCTTCCGGCCGCCCGGTAGACTCAAGGGCAGACACCCCCACAATCGCCCGCCACCCTGCCAGGGGCGTGCCGCGTGCGATACCTCTCGATACCGCTGCCGGAAGGCCGTCTGTGTCCTCTGCTATTCCCGACCAGTCCGCACACGAGCTCGACACCGTCCTGGTCGTCGACTTCGGTGCCCAGTACGCCCAGCTCATCGCCCGTCGGGTGCGTGAGGCCCGGGTTTACAGCGAGATCGTGCCGAGCACCATGCCGGTTGCCGAGATGCTCGCCAAGAACCCCAAGGCGATCATCCTCTCCGGCGGCCCGTCCTCGGTCTACGAGGAGGGCGCGCCGCGCCTGGACCGCGCCATCTTCGAGGCCGGCGTCCCGGTCTTCGGCATGTGCTACGGCTTCCAGCTGATGGCCATCACCCTCGGCGGCACCGTGGACAACACCGGTGCGCGCGAGTACGGCCGGACCCCGCTGACCGTCGTCAAGCCCGGCTCCACCCTGTTCGAGGGCACCCCCGAGCGGCAGTCGGTCTGGATGTCGCACGGCGACGCCTGCTCCGCCGCCCCCGAGGGCTTCACCGTCACCGCGTCCACCGACGTGGTGCCGGTCGCCGCCTTCGAGAACGACGAGAGGAAGCTGTACGGCGTCCAGTACCACCCCGAGGTGCTGCACTCCGACCACGGCCAGCAGGTGCTGGAGCACTTCCTGTACCGCGGCGCCGGGATCGCCCCGACCTGGACCACCAGCAACGTGGTGGACGAGCAGGTCGCGCTGATCCGCGAGCAGGTCGGCACCAAGCGTGCCATCTGCGGCCTGTCCGGCGGTGTGGACTCCGCCGTCGCGGCCGCGCTGGTGCAGAAGGCCATCGGCGATCAGCTCACCTGCGTCTACGTCGACCACGGTCTGATGCGCAAGGGCGAGACCGAGCAGGTCGAGAAGGACTTCGTCGCCGCGACTGGCGTCCAACTGAAGGTCGTGGACGCGCAGGAGCGCTTCCTGACCGCGCTCGCCGGGGTCAGCGACCCCGAGGAGAAGCGCAAGATCATCGGCCGGGAGTTCATCCGGGTCTTCGAGCAGGCCCAGGCGGAGATCATCGCCGAGGCCGGCGCCTCGGGCCAGCCGGTCGAGTTCCTGGTGCAGGGCACCCTCTACCCGGACGTGGTGGAGTCCGGCGGCGGTACCGGCACCGCGAACATCAAGTCGCACCACAACGTCGGCGGCCTGCCCGAGGACCTCGAGTTCAAGCTGGTCGAGCCGCTGCGCAAGCTGTTCAAGGACGAGGTCCGGATGGTCGGCCAGGAGCTCGGCCTGCCGGACGAGATCGTCCACCGCCAGCCGTTCCCGGGCCCGGGCCTGGGCATCCGGATCGTCGGCGAGGTCACCAAGGAGCGCCTGGACCTGCTCCGCGAGGCCGACGCCATCGCCCGCGAGGAACTGACCGCGGCCGGTCTGGACCGCGAGATCTGGCAGTGCCCGGTGGTGCTGCTCGCGGACGTCCGCAGCGTCGGCGTCCAGGGCGACGGCCGCACCTACGGCCACCCGATCGTGCTGCGCCCGGTCTCCTCCGAGGACGCCATGACCGCCGACTGGTCGCGCCTGCCGTACGAGGTGCTGGCCCGGATCTCCACCCGGATCACCAACGAGGTCCGCGACGTGAACCGGGTCGTGCTGGATTGCACCAGCAAGCCGCCGGGCACCATCGAGTGGGAGTGATCTCCCCCGGCTTCGAACGGCCGCGGGGGGGGGGGGGGGGGGGGGGGGGGGGGGGGGGGGGGGGGGGGGGGGGGGGGGGGGGGGGGGGGGGGGGGGGGGGGGGGGGGGGGGGAGGAAGGGGGGGGGGGGGGGGGGGGGGGGGGGGGGGGGGGGGAGGGTTCCCGTCTATCAGGGGGTTTTGG
>NZ_JBVIMH010000004.1:235492-326604 GCF_055579945.1 Kitasatospora sp. NPDC032150
AACAAAGGAGACTTACCCCCCCTCCCCCCCCCCCCCCCCCCCCCCCCCCCCCCCCCCCCCTCCCCCCCCCCCCCCCCCCCCGCGGCCGTCTGCTGCGCAGACGGTATCCGGGAAAGCCGTGCGAAACAGGGCAGAATCGGACCGGACCTGTCAGCAGTTGACGGGCGGTGAACAAAGGGGTCGGCATGACGGCGGCGAACGACGGAGCAGAGAGGCCGGGCAGAGCCGAGCTGGTGGCCCGGCTGCGAGCAGAGGCCACCGGGTACGCCCTGCTGCCGTTGCGGCTCTTCCTCGGGGCCACCTTCGTCTACGCGTCCATCGACAAGCTCTCCGACCCGCACTACCTGGCGGGCTCCGGCGACCCGGCCTCCTTCTACTCCCAGACCCAGGTGGTGAAGGCGTCCAGCCCGATCGGCTTCCTGCTCGGCCCCGCCCTGCACGCGCCGGCCTTCTTCTCGCTGCTCGTCGCCTTCGGTGAACTGGCGGTCGGGCTCGGCACGCTCTTCGGGCTCTGGGGCCGGCTGGCCGCGCTCGGCGGCGCGGCGATCAGCCTCGTCCTCTGCCTGACCGTCAGCTGGAACGTCACTCCGTACTACCTCGGCAGCGACCTCGCCTACCTGGCGGCCTGGACCCCGCTGCTGCTGGCCGGCACGCCGTACTTCTCGATCGACGGCTACCTGCAGCGGCGGGCCGAACGGGACCGGCAGCGCGGGCTGGTCGAGGGGCAGGTGAACCGGCGTTCGCTGATGGACGGCGGGATCGCCGCCGTCGCGCTCGGCGGGGCCGGGCTGCTCGCCGGGTCGCTGACGGCCACCTTCGGGCGACCGAAGAAGGCGGCCACCGCGCCCTCGACGGCGCCGTCCCGGTCCGCCGCCCCGTCCGGGGGGGCCACTGCGGGAGGCGGCCAGAAGGCCTCGGTGGCCGTCTCGGCCGTGCGGGTCGGGGGCTCTGCGCAGGTCGCGGACCCCGCCAGCGGTGACGCCGTCTACATCGTGCAGCCCAAGGCCGGGCAGTACTGCGGCCTCTCCGCGATCTGCACCCACTCCGGCTGCACGGTGAACGCCCCGAAGGGCGGGCAGCTGTACTGCCCCTGCCACGGCTCGCGCTTCGACGCGGCGACCGGCGCGGTGGTCAACGGGCCGGCGACCAAGCCACTGCCCAGGTACACCGTCACCAGGAACGGCGACCGGCTCGACCTCGGACCCCTGCAGAGCTGAGCCGTACGGGCGTCCCGGTCCGCACCGCCCGCCGGGCCGTCGCGAAGCCGATGGAACAGCTCGGCGCGCGGCCGCTTCCGGGCCGGCCCGTCAGCGGTTGCGGCGGGACATCGCGGTGACCGCACTGGCCAGGCCGGCCACGCCGAGGACGATGAAGGTCACCGGGATGACGATCCGTCCGTCGACCGAGCGGTCGCCGAGCGAGGCCACCAGGTAGAGCACCGCGATCACGGTGAAGAGTGCGCCCGCGATCAGCGAGAACGGGTCGAGTCGGTGCTTCCTCATGCCTGCTCCACCTGGATGTCGCCGATTCCGAGCTTCACGGTCAGATCCACCGTCCCCCTGGACTTCTGGCCGTTGGTCGGGTGGATCACGAAGTCGCGGTTGTTGCCGATCCCGGAGTCGGCCTCGCTGGTCGGGGTCTGGATGTTGCCGATGCCGTTGCGCACCGTCAGGTGCACCTCCACGTCGGACGGGACGGACACCTCCAGATCGCCCGCGCCCATCCGGACGGTGGTGCTGAGCGTCCCGCCCGCCGGGTCGACCCCGCTCAGGTCGAGCTGGGCGTTGCCGGCGCCGAGCGCGTAGCCGCTCCGCAGCTCGGACGCCGAGGCCGGCGTCCAGACGCGGTCGCCGAAGGACGACTCGAGGGTGGCCTTGGAGCCGGAGAGCCCGGTCAGCGCGACGGTGAGCGCCAGCGCCGGGACGAGCAGCCCGCGGGCCCGGCCGAACTTCGCCGCGACCAGCATCGACACCCCGAGGCCCAGCAGCGCCGCCGCCAGCACGGTGGAGACCCGCGCCCGGCTGCCGTCGGCGTACGGGATCGCCCAGGCCAGCGCACCCGCGCCGATCGCGAGCAGCAGCCCCAGCGGGCCGGCGAAGGAGCGGTGCCGCCGCGGCCTGGCCACCGCGGCCGCACTGCCCGCCGAACCGGCCGCCGGGCCGGACTTGCGCAGCGGATCGCCCTCCGGCAGATCGGTGCGCTGCCACCAGGCCTGCGCCGGCGCGCCGAGCGGCCGGGCCGCCCCCGGCGGGAGCGTGTGCGCCAGGTACGGGTTGCGCTCCGGGTGGCGCGGGTCCCACAGGTAGCCGGACGGGCCGTGCGGCGGGGTGTCCGCGGGCTTCGTGTCCGCGGCGCGCGCCTGGGCCGGCCGCTCCTGCGTCGGCCGGCCGGTCTCGTCCGCGGCCGTGCCCTGCGCCTCCGCGGCCGTGTCCTTCGCCTCCCCGGCCGGTCCGCTCTCCTTGGAGAGGTCGACCCGCGCCCGGCCGTCCCAGTCGGCCATGCGCTGGTCGAACTCCGCCTTGTGCGCGTCCCAGGTGGTCCGGTAGGTGTCCCAGGTCGCCCGGTAGGCGTCCCAGTCGCCCTTGTGCTGGTCCCATCCGGCCTTGACGTCCTGGGCGACCCGCTGTCCCCACCGGGACCAGTCGTGCGGCCCGTCCTGGTCCACCAGCCGGTCGTACGGGCCGCCGGGGCGGTCGGCGCCCTGGCCCCCGGCGCGCCGGCGGCGCGCCGGGTCGTGGCGGACCGCCAGGAAGACCAGGCCGGCCAGCAGCAGGAACGGGAACATCTGCCCGGAGTCGTCCATGGAGGAGAAGAACACCCCGGTGCCGATCACCGTCAGCAGCACCGCGCCGACCGACTGCCCGTCCACCCGTCCGGTCAGGACCCGCTGCAGCTCGGTCTGGCCCGCCTTGCCGTCGACCGGCTCCTTCGGGACGACCAGCCAGGCCAGCCCGTACAGGAAGAGCCCGAGCCCGCCGGAGAGGCAGAGCACCGCGATGACCACTCGGAAGACCACCGGGTCGATGTCCAGGTGCCGGCCGAGACCTCCGCACACGCCGGCCACCACGCGGTGGCTGTCGCTGCGGCTCAGCGGCGGCCGCTGATCCGGTCGGGGGGCGGCGGGGTCCTCCGCCGCTGTGGTCTGCTCGTCCGTCATGGGCACCATCCTCCCGTCCGAAGCGGCCCGACCCAACCGCCGGCGGCCCGGGACCGACCCTGATCTCCCCCTGAGAAGCAGCTCAGGGGCATACCCTGATGCGCTCGGACGCGCAAACGTGTGACCATCGGTGACGTGGCAGCACCCGGCACCGACCCCAAGCCCCTCGTTCCTGACAGCCCGTCGGCGACGGGGCCCGACTCGACCGCGCACGACCCGCGGCGCCCGCCCTTCCGCAAGCTGTACCGCAGCCCGAACGGGCGGATGCTCGGCGGCGTCGCCCACGGGCTCGCGGTGCACCTCGGAGTGCCGGTCACCTGGGTCAGGGCCGCGTTCATCCTGCTCTTCTTCACCGAGGGCATAGGCGGGCTGCTGTACGCGGCGTTCTGGTTCGTGGTGCCGATCGGCATCGGCGAGCCCGCGCGCGGCGGCACCCAGTGGGTCTACCAGGGCGGCACCTTCGTCCCCGCCGACGGCGCCCCGGGCGAACTGCGCAAGGGCGGGGAGGGCCGGCTCGGCCGGCTGCGCGAACTGCTCCAGCGCACCTTCCACGGTGAGCCCGCCGGAGACGACGGCGCACCGCCCGAGGCGACCACGCTCTCCCCGGGGAGCATCCGGGGCGGCCTCGGGCAGGTGTTCGCCCTGCTGCTGCTGGTGGTCGGCATCATGGCGCTGCTCAGCGCCCTGCACATCCAGACCGCCAAGCCGTACGTCTGGCCGCTGCTCACCATCGGCGTCGGCGTCGCGCTGGTCTGGCGGCAGGCCGACGACTCGCGCTGGCAGCGCTGGTTCGGCCTGGAGGGCACCAAGCGGCGTGCCGCGTACACCCGGGTCGGCACGGGTGTGCTGCTGGTGGTGGCCGGCATCGTCGGCTTCCTGGTTCTGCAGAACAGCAGCTCCACCCTGGCCGCGGTGATCGAGGCCTCGGTCGCCGTGCTGGCCGGTGTGCTGGTGCTGGTCGGCCCGTACGTGCTGCGGATGTGGCAGGACCTCGGCGCCGAGCGGACCGCGCGCATCCGGGCCCAGGAGCGCGCCGAGATCGCCGCCCACATCCATGACTCCGTGCTGCACGCCCTCACCCTCATCCAGCGCCGCGCGGAGGACCCCAAGGAGGTGCTGCGCCTCGCCCGGGCCCAGGAGCGCGAGCTGCGGCTGTGGCTCTACCGCCCGGAGGCCGCCGCCGAGGCCGCGCCCGACACCCTGGCCGAGCGGATCCGCGAGGTGGTCGCCGAGGTCGAGGACCGGCACGGTGTCGCGGTGGAGCTGGTCTGCGTCGGCGACTGCCCGATGGACGAGCGGATCGCGGCGCAGATGCAGGCCGCGAGGGAGGCGATGGTCAACGCGGCCAAGTACGGTGGCGGGGGACCGGTCCAGGTGTACGCAGAGGTGGAGGGGAGGACGGTGTCGGTGTTCGTCCGCGACCACGGCCCCGGCTTCGACCCGGACACCGTGCCCGAGGACCGGATGGGCGTACGGGAGTCGATCATCGGCCGGATGAAGCGCAACGGGGGCACCGCTCGGGTGCGGCCGGCGCCGGACGGCGGTACCGAGGTCGAGCTGGAGATGGAGAGGGTTCATGACTGACGCTGCACCGGAGCGGGTGGCGAGGGTCGTCCTGGTGGACGACCACCGGATGTTCCGCACGGGGGTCCGGGCGGAGATCGGCCGGACCGAGCTGACCGGCATCGACGTGGTCGGCGAGGCCGACGACGTGGAGTCGGCGGTCCAGGTCGTCGCCGAGCAGCGGCCGGACGTGGTGCTGCTGGACGTCCACCTGCCCGGCGGCGGCGGGGTGGAGGTGCTGCGGCGCTCGGCCCCGCTGATGGGGGAGTCGGGTGGAGTGCGCTTCCTGGCGCTGTCGGTCTCGGATGCCGCCGAGGACGTGATCGGCGTGATCCGCGGCGGCGCGCGCGGGTACGTCACCAAGACCATCACCGGCACCGACCTGGTGAACGCGGTCTTCCGGATCGCCGACGGCGACGCGGTGTTCTCGCCGCGCCTGGCCGGTTTCGTGCTGGACGCCTTCGCGGCCACCGACACCCCGCCGGTGGACGAGGACCTCGACCGGCTCACCCAGCGCGAGCGCGAGGTGCTGCGGCTGATCGCGCGCGGCTACGCGTACAAGGAGATCGCCAAGCAGCTGTTCATCTCGGTCAAGACGGTGGAGAGCCATGTCTCGGCGGTGCTGCGCAAGCTCCAGCTGAGCAACCGTCACGAGCTGACCCGTTGGGCCACCGCCCGCCGCCTGGTCTGACCACCGCGAGCAGCGGCGGAGCCCGGACGCGCACCCGCGCGTCCGGGCTCCGGCCGGTCCCGGCCCCGGTGCAGGCCCCGGTGATCAGGCCCCGGACCGGGCCGAGGGGGCGTTCAGGGACTTCAGCAGGCGGCGGCCCAGGTGCTGGCCGGGGAGCTCGACCAGGCGGTACGTCAGGTGGCTGAGCACCAGGACGGCCGCCAGGAAGACCAGCGCGGGGCCGAACCTGCCCGGGCCGTGGTGCGGGAAGGCGTCTTCGGGCAGCAGCCAGTGGACCGCCTGCAGGACCGGGAGGTGGACCACGTACACCGAGTAGCTGATCGCGCCGAGCCAGGTCAGCACCCGGGGGAAGCTACGGTTCCGCAGCAGCATGCCGAGGCCGAAGGTGGCCCAGGCGGCGGCGTAGGGGAGCGAGAAGCCCACCCAACTGGTGGTCCAGGTCCGGTAGATGGCGTCGCCGTGGTCGTACAGGTAGCCGACCAGGACGCCGCAGACCAGGACGGTGCCGCAGCACGCCAGACCCCACCGGCGGGACAGCTGGCCGCGTTCGATGCGATGGATCACCGTGCCGGCGAACATCGTCGCCAGGATCGTCATCGACTCGAAGAACGTCGACCTGGCGTTGAGGAACAGCAGTACCGCGCCGAGCGCGCCCAGTACCAGCGAGCCGATCCGGACCAGGGCGTCCCGCCCGGTGAGGACGCAGACCAGGCCCGCCACCATGACCACGGCGGTGGCGGCGACCGCGTTCCGGGTCGAGCCGTCGTCGGTCGTGATCATCGCGGGTGACACCGTGCCGCCCAGCAGCAGGGCGAGCGCGGCGAAGCCCGCGGCGATCGGGGCACTGAGCCGGTGCCGGTTCTGGACGAAGAGCGCGCCGACGAAGAAGTAGAAGACCATCTCGTAGCAGAGCGTCCACATCGCGCCCAGCGCGCTCGGCACGTTCAGCATCTCGTGCAGCAGCAGGCCGTTGGCGACGGCGAAGCGGACCGGGGCCTGGCGGGCGGCGTCGGGCACGGCGGAGTGGGCACGCGGCAGGACCAGCAGTGCGGCCGTGACGACCACGACGAGCAGCGGGTAGATCCGGAAGATCCGGCCGATCCAGAAGCCCCGGACATCGCCCCGCCGTTCCAGAGAAGCGGGAACAATGTATCCGCTGACCAGGAAGAACAACATGACGGCGTATATACCGAGATCGAACTCCCGGTTAATTGTTCCCCCGTACGGGATCAGGTGGATCAACCCGAAATGGTGGATGGCGACCAGCAGCGCCGCCACTCCTCTGAGTGCATCCAACCAGCCCATGCGCAGGGCGGGTTGGGCCGGAGGATGTCTGCCGGTGCCGTCAGCCGCGCTGGCATGCTGCTGTTCGATTACAGTCACGACTCGCAGGCTAGCTCATGCATACCGCGTAGGTGCACCATTGCCCGTACCCGCACCGCCGGGCACAATCCTGCACCGCCGGGGGGTGAAGGGCTGATTTCTCCCAGGGTCATAATGGGTGCGCGCGGCCGTGCGTACGGGCCGATTCGGAGTGTGCCGCGCACCGGCACGACCGCCGCCCGCCCGTATCGGCCCGAACGACGGAGCATGATGTCAGACACCTCGGTCGACGGTGGGACGCGCGCCCCGGCGGCGGTGCCCGCGCCACGTGTGCGGCGCCCGGCCGCGCCGAGCCCCGGCCGCCGTGGACCGCTGAACCGGCTGCTCGCTTCGGCGCGTTGCGCGGCACCCGCCCTGCTCGGCTATGCGGCGGTGCGTGCGGTGGGGCTGGTGCTGCTGGCGCTGTGGGACCTCAAGCACGGCACCCACAGCCTGCACCGGCTGAGCACGATGTGGGACGCGTACTGGTACCAGGACATCGCGGTGCACGGCTACGCGGGCTCCAAGCCGGTGCCGGGGCCGAACGGCCCGTACCAGGCGTACGCGTTCTTCCCGGTCTACCCGGCGCTGATCAAGCTGGTCTGGTCGCTGCTGCCGCTGCCGGTCAACTACGCGGCGCTGCTGGTGGCCTGGGTCGGGGCACTGGCCGCGGCCTGGGGGATCTTCGCGGTGGCGGCCCGGTTGTACGGGCGGCGGACGGGCGTGATCGCCGCGGCCCTGTGGGGGGTGACCCCGTACGCCGTGGTGGAGAGCATGGCGTACTCCGAGCTGGTGTTCACCGCCTTCGCCGCCTGGGCCATGTACGCGGCGGTGACGCACCGCTGGATCTGGGCCGGGACGCTGAGCACCCTGGCCGGGCTGTCCAGGCCGACCGGTGTGGCGGTGGCGGTGGCGGTCGGCCTAGGGGCGCTCGGCGCCCTGGTGGTGCGCTGGTGGCGCCGCCGTGACCGGAAGACCAAGGCCCCCGAATGGTGGCGGCCGGTGCTCGGGGCCGCGATCGCACCGCTCGGCTTCGCGGGCTACATCGGCTGGGTCGGTCTGCAGAAGGGCAGCTGGGACGGGTACTTCAAGGTCCAGGAGGCCTGGGAGTCCCAGTTCGACTTCGGCCGCTCCACCTACAAGGTGCTGCGGGCCATGCTGATGAACGCCGAGCCGGTCTGGCTGACGGACGCGATGGTGGCCGGGACGCTGGCGGCGTCGGTGCTGCTCTTCGCGGTCTGCGTGTTGCAGCGCCAGCCGCTGACCCTGCTGGCGTTCAGCGGGATGATGCTGCTGCTGGCGCTCGGTGACGCGGCGTACTTCAACTCCCGCGCCCGCTTTCTGATCCCGGCCTTCGCCCTGCTGCTGCCGCTGGCCGCGGGGCTGGCCAGGCTGCGGACGAAGGGGGCGGCTGCGGCCGTGCTCGCCTTCGCCGCGCTCTGCTCCGCCTCGTACGGCGGTTATGTCGTTTTCGTGTACACCAACTCGCCCTGATGCATGGGCGATTGCCGGTTCTTGAGGTCACGTTGAAGGGGAGTCTGTGATGACCGCGAGCGCTACGGCCGCCGTACCGATAGCCAGGCGGGCGTCCGACCGGACGTCGGACGCCCGCACTGCGTCCGTCGGCCGCCTCCGGTGGCTCTGGCCGGCCCTGCTGATGCTGGCGATCGGCGGCTACGGCAGCTGGCGCCCGGTGCTGTGGCGCGACGAACTGGTCAGCTGGAACGCCGCCCATCGGACCGTCGACGAGCTGTTCGACCTGCTCAGACACGTCGACGCGGTCACCGGCCTCTACTACCTGATGATGCACTACTGGATGGCCCTGTTCGGCGACTCGCTGGCCGTGCTGCGGCTGCCCACGGTGCTGGCGATGTCCGGCGCGGCGGCGTTCGTCACGCTGACCGGCGAGCGGCTGTTCGGGCGACGGGCCGGGCTGGCGGCCGGGTGCCTGTTCGCGTTGGTGCCGTCCGTCTCCCGGTACGCCCAGGAGATGCGCGGCTACGCCTTCGTGGTGCTCGCGGTGTCGGCGGCGACCTGGCTGCTGCTGCGCGCGCTGGAGCGGCCCCGGCCACTGCGCTGGGCGGCGTACGGCTGTGCGGTGACGGCCGCCGGGTTCTTCCACATGATCTCGCTGGTCTTCCTGGCCGCGCACGGGATCGTGGTGCTCGGCCGCTGGTGGCAGCAGCGGCGCCACCCCTTGCTGGTCGGCTTCGGGCTCTCGGCGGGGGTCGCGCTGCTGCCGGTGGTCCCGCTCGCGCTGCTCGGCCACCGGCAGGTGGGACGCCAGCTGAACTGGCTGACCGCGCCGACCCTCCAGTACGTCTTCGACACCTTCTGGCACATGCTGTTCGGCTCGGCCGCGGTGAGCCTGGTGGTGCTGGCGCTCGCGGTGCTGCCGCTGGCCTGGCCCGCCGGGCGGCGGTTCGCCGTCGAGATCGGGCTGATGGCGGTGCTGCCGATCGTGCTGGTCTGGCTGATGTCGCAGGGACCGACCGCGTACTTCCTGGACCGCTACCTGCTCTTCACGGTGCCCGCTTGGTGCGTCCTGGCCGGGGCCGGGCTGACCGCGCTGCGGCCGCGCTGGCTGCTGCCGCTGGGACTGGTGCTGGTGCTGCTCCTCGGGGCGTACGACCAGCGCGCCATCCGCCGGGAGTTCGCGCACGACGGCCTGGACACCGAGGCGGCCGCCGCCGTGATCGCCAAGGGCTACCGGCCCGGGGACGGCATCGTGGCGCTGCGCGGCAGCCAGGCCGCGTACCTCAACCTGGACAGCGCGATGAGCTACTACCTGCCGCACTCGGTGCAGTTGAAGGACGTGCTGGTGGAGCGCAGCGCGCAGGCCATCGGCGACATCTACCCGCAGCTGTGCGCGGATCCCGTCGCCTGCATCGGCGACACGCGCCGGGTGTGGGTGCTGACCCCCGGCTCTTCGGTGGACAAGCCGCTGGACCAGTACGACAAGCCGCAGGCCACGGCGCTGGACCGGCTGTTCCCGAAGCGGACCTCGACGCAGGTGCGAGGACTGGTCGTCACGCTCTTCGAGCGGTGAACCCCCGGGCCGGTGGCTTCCCGGGCGCAGGGCTTGCCGAGCTGGGTCCGGGCGAAGGGGGTCGCGGCGGCGGCCCGCCCGGGGGCAGGCAGCGGCACGCCGCCGGGCCCCGGGCCGTCGCCGCCCACCGCGTCCCGCTCGGGGGCGGCCGCCGGGCCCGCCGGGCCGAGGGTCACGGCGGTGAGCGGAGTTCTGCGGAAGTGTCCGTTCCGCGGGTGAACGCCGAACGGAACGGGGGTGGCAACCGTCGCGAACCGACCGGGCGGTGGAGCCGTGGGATCGCCCCCGGGGTTGTCGGCGCCGGGCCATAGACTCGAAGGGCCATGACTAGCCTCTTTGACGACCTCCCGCTCCCCGGTTTCGAGGCTCCTGCCGCCGGGTCGAAGCCGACCGCCGCCGACGAGCCGCCGTACGGCACGGACGAGCCTTACGCGCCCTACGAGCCGTACGACGGGGCTCCGTACGAGGAGGCCCCCTACGAGGAGGACCTTCCGGACGGGCTGTTCCAGACGGACTACGCCGCCGCCACCGAGCGCGACGCCTGGCACCGGAACGGCGCCGCCCGCACCGTGGTCGACCCGGCGCAGCTGCTGGAGGGCATGAACGACCCGCAGCGCGAGGCCGTGCTGCACGCCGGGTCCCCGCTGCTGATCGTGGCCGGTGCGGGGTCGGGCAAGACCCGGGTGCTGACCCACCGGATCGCGCACCTGCTGGCCGCGCGCGGGGTGCAGCCGGGCGAGATCCTGGCGATCACCTTCACCAACAAGGCGGCCGGCGAGATGCGCGAGCGCGTCGAGGCCCTGGTCGGCCCGCGCGCCCGGGCGATGTGGGTCTCCACCTTCCACAGCGCCTGTGTACGGATCCTGCGCCGTGAGTCCAAGCTGCTCGGCTTCACCTCCAGCTTCTCCATCTACGACTCGGCGGACTCGCAGCGGCTGATGTCGCTGGTCTGCCGCGACCTGGACCTGGACCCGAAGCAGTTCCCGCCGAAGTCCTTCACCGCGAAGATCAGCAACCTCAAGAACGAGCTGATCGACGAGGAGGCCTACGCCGGGCAGGCCGCCAACCCGATGGAGCGGAAGCTGGCCGAGGCCTACACCCTCTACCAGCGGCGCCTGCGCGAGGCCAACGCGCTGGACTTCGACGACATCATCATGACCACGGTGAACCTGCTCCAGGCGTTCCCCGACGTGGCCGAGCACTACCGGCGCCGGTTCCGGCACATCCTGGTCGACGAGTACCAGGACACCAACCACGCCCAGTACATGCTGGTGCGCGAGCTCAGCGGCGGCTCGGTGGCGGCCGCCCCCAAGCGCACCGTGGACGGCGACTGGGTCAACGAGGCCGCCGGACGCCTGGCTGAGGTGCCGCCCGCCGAGCTCTGCGTGGTCGGTGACGCGGACCAGTCGATCTACGCCTTCCGCGGCGCGACGATCCGCAACATCCTCCAGTTCGAGGAGGACTACCCCAACGCCACCACCATCCTGCTGGAGCAGAACTACCGCTCCACCCAGACCATCCTCACCGCCGCCAACGCCGTCATCGAGCGCAACACCAACCGCCGCAAGAAGAACCTGTGGACGGCCGGCGAGAACGGCGAGAAGGTGGTCGGCTACGTCGCCGACGACGAGCACGGCGAGGCCCAGTTCATCGCCGACGAGATCGACCGGCTCACCGACGCCGGGGACGCCAGGCCGGGCGACGTGGCGATCTTCTACCGGACCAACGCGCAGTCCCGTGTCTTCGAAGAGGTGTTCATCCGGGTCGGCCTGCCGTACAAGGTGGTCGGCGGCGTGCGCTTCTACGAGCGCAAGGAGGTCCGGGACGTCCTGGCCTACCTGCGGGTGCTGGCCAACCCCGAGGACACCGTGCCGCTGCGCCGGATCCTCAACGTGCCCAAGCGCGGCATCGGCGAGCGCGCCGAGGCCATGATCGACGCGCTTGCCGCACGTGAGCGGATCAGCTTCGCCCAGGCGCTGCTGCGGGTGGACGAGGCGTACGGGATGGCCGCGCGCTCGGCCAATGCGGTGAAGAAGTTCAACGCGCTGATGGCCGGGCTGCGCCAGGTCGTCGGGTCGGGCGCCGGCCCGGCCGCCGTGCTGGAGGCGGTCCTGGAGGAGACGGGCTACCTGGCCGAACTCCAGTCCTCCACCGACCCGCAGGACGAAACCCGGGTGGAGAACCTCCAGGAGCTCGCCTCGGTCGCACTGGAGTACGAGCAGGACCCGGGCGAGCGGCCCGACGCCGAGGAGGAGGGCACGCCGCCGGTCGGCTCGCTCGCCGACTTCCTGGAGCGGGTGGCATTGGTCGCCGACTCCGATCAGATCCCGGACGAGGACGAGGACGGCACGGGCGTCATCACGATGATGACCCTGCACACCGCCAAGGGCCTGGAGTTCCCGGTGGTCTTCCTGACCGGCATGGAGGACGGGATCTTCCCGCACATGCGTGCGCTCAACCAGGTCAAGGAGCTGGAGGAGGAGCGCCGCCTGGCGTACGTCGGACTGACCCGCGCCCGCCAGCGCCTCTACCTCACGCGGTCGGTGCTGCGCAGCGCCTGGGGTCAGCCCTCGTACAACCCGGCCTCCCGCTTCCTGGAGGAGATCCCGGAGACGCTGGTGGAGTGGAAGCGTACGGGTGCGGCGTCGGCGCCGGCCTCGCGCGGCTTCTCGTCCTCCTCCGCGCGCTCGTCCTCCTCCTCGCGGTCCTCGTACGGTTCCTCGTCGTACGGTTCCTCGTCGTACGGTTCCTCCTCCTCTTCGTCGTCGTCCTCGGCCCCGCGTACGGCGGCCGGGCCGAAGGCGGGCTGGGGGCAGTCGGCCCGGCGGGTGGTCGAGCGCGACGTGGTCGCGCTGGCGGTCGGCGACCGGGTCACCCACGACAGCTTCGGCCTGGGCACCGTGGTGGCCACCCAGGGCGTGGGCGACAAGGCGCAGGCGACGATCGACTTCGGTGCCTCCGGTCGGAAGCAACTGCTGCTCCGGTACGCGCCGGTGGAGAAGCTCTGACTGCCGCCCGGGGAGCAGCGGTGATCCGCTGGCCGGTGGTCGGCCGTCGGCCGTCGGCTTGGTGTGGTGGGGTGTGCGGCCGGGCGGCGTGAGTGGTCGGGCGGAGCGCGCGGTTCACGAGGCGCGCCGCTCGGCCCTCGGCTCCGCCGCGTCCGCCCGCCTCCGCTCTGCCGCCTCCAGCGCACGCCGTACCGCCTCGACCGTGCGGGGGTGCGAAGGTAGGCCGATGTGCCCGGCGCCTGCGACGAGTTGGTTGTCGGCGGTCAGGTCCGGGTGGTGCAGCCAGGCGTGCGGGCCGGGCAGGATCAGCTCGTCGAACTCGCCCCGGACGGCGGTGAAGTGGGTGCGGCACCCGGGCGCGGGCAGCCGCAACTCGGCCATCAGGGTGCTGTTCGGGCGCAGTTGGCGGGTGATCGGGAACGGGGTCGGGAGGAGCGCGGCGGTGGTTCCCCCGTGCGGGGTGGCCAGGGTGACCAGGGTGTCCACCAGCTCGTCCCCGCCCAGGCGTTGGACGTAGTAGCGGGCGATCACCCCGCCCAGGCTGTGCCCGATCAGCGCGACCGGAGCGCCGCCGTGCGCCTGCCTGGCCCACTCCACGTGCCGGGCCAGGAGGACGGCAGCAGCCCGTACGTCCCTGGTCAGCGGGCTGTGGTTGAGGGCGTGCAGATGCGTCCAGCCGTGACCGCCCAGCGTGCGGCGGAGCGGGGCGAAGACCGCGCGGTTGTCGATGAAGCCGTGCAGCAGCAGGACCGGACCGTGGTGCGCGGGAGCCGCCGCGTACCGGGCCGGGCACGGGCGCTGCTGCCGCTCGGGCGGGACGCCGGTCGGATAGCGCAGCAGGTGGCCGGCGAGGGCGGCGGCCTCCGCGCCCGCGCCACGGACGGTGACGGCGGTCCGTTGGAACGGAATGCTCATTCGGCCCTCCCCAGCAGGGCGGCGCGGGTTTCCCCGGGCCGGTCGGCGCCGGGGTAGGCGGTGCTCACGTGCTGCTCGCCCGCAGGGGCGCTGCCCGCACACTCGGTGCTCGCGCGGGCAGCGTTCGTACGGGCAGCATCGGTACGGGCAGCACCGGTACGGGCGTTGACCACCCGGGCACCGCTCACCCGGGCGTCGCTCGGGGCAGGGTTCGTCCGGGCGTTGCTCGTGCGAGTGGTGCCCGCACGGGCGGGTGCGACAGCGCTTGCCCAGGAGTCTGCGGTGCCGGGACGGGCGTGGGCAGTGCACATACGGGCGCGCGCAGTGCACGTGGCGGCGCAGGTGGCGCCGACCCGGGACCGGCGGGGCACGGCAGTGGGTACGCACCGCGCGGAAGTGGGTACGTACGGGGGTGACTGGTGGGTGGTGCTGTGATTTTCCCCTCCTCTTGACGGCCGAAACGGCCAACCGGTCCCGGTGGCGCTAACCTCCCCTCAGTTCTGTTATCGGTGGTTAACCGCGCGCGTGCCCGACCCGGTCGGCCGCTGTGGTGGACAACGTGGTCCAGGAGGCAGTGATGGGTGTGTCAGGGCCGATCCGAGTGGTGGTCGCCAAGCCGGGGCTGGACGGCCATGACCGCGGGGCCAAGGTCATCGCTCGAGCGCTGCGCGACGCCGGCATGGAGGTCATCTACACCGGCCTGCACCAGACACCGGAGCAGGTCGTGGACACCGCGATCCAGGAGGACGCGGACGGTATTGGACTGTCGATCCTCTCGGGCGCGCACATGACCCTGTGCGCCCGGGTCATCGAACTGCTCAAGGAGCGGGACGCCGCCGACATCAAGGTCTTCTGTGGCGGGATCATCCCGGACGAGGACATCGCCGAGCTCAAGCGGATCGGTGTCGCGGACATCTTCACCCCGGGCACCCCGACCCGGGACGTGGTCGCCTGGGTCGAGGCCAACCTCCGCGCCGCCGGCTGAGACCGCCCCCTCCGCATTGCGGGCTGAGGTCGATCTCCGCGCCGCCGGCTGAGGCGGGCCCCGGCAGTCGGCCGCGTTCGCAACAGGGCCCCGACGCCTCGGGGTGCCGACGCGCGCTCCCGAGGCGGTCGTACGGGTGAGTCGGGGCCGCCGGCCCACCGGGCGGGGCGGCGATCAGGCGTTCAGTTCGGTCAGCATCGCCTCCCGGAAACGCAGTGTCGCGGCCAGCCGGTTGAAGGTGTCGGCCCAGGCTGTGTCCGGTGCGGCGCCGGACGCCAGCGCCTCGACGGCCGGGGCGGTTTCGGGAGCCAGAGCGCGCTCCGTCATACCGAGTACCCCGCTGTGGCTCCAGGGGTAGGACCCGGTGCGAGCCGAGCGCTCAAGTGCCGCCACCACGGCGGTACTCAGCGGCGGTGTCCACGGGGTGGCGCAGGCGCCCAGCAGCTGGAACGCCTCGCCGAGTCCGTGGCTCTCGATGAACGCGGCCGTCCAGGCGGCCCGTTCGGCCGGTGGCAGAACGGCGAGCAGCTTGGCAGGTGCGCCCACCGCACCGCCGGCCTGGCCCGGGCGGGGACTCGGGCCGAGCAGGGCCCGGGCCCACTCGACGTGCTGTTGGCGGACGGCGGCCCGCGCCCAGCCCTCCCGCAGGTCGTCGGCCCAACTCCCCACCTGCACCGAGTCGTCGCCGCCCTGGCCGGTGAGGTCGACATCGGCGTCGACGACGGGAAGGCGGAGCAGCTGCTCGGGGGTGAGACCGGTGTCGCTGGTCCACAGGTCGAGCGGTGCCGCAGCGATGATCTCGCCGAACCACCAGGCCCGCTGGCCGCGCCCGGTCGGCGACTTGGGCGGTATGCCGTCCCGCTGCATCGCCGCGTCGCACTCGACGGGAGGGCTGACCACCAGTCGGATGCCACCCGCCTCGCCCGCCGGGCGGACCGGGCGCACGGCGGCGCGGGCGCGCTCCGCCATCCGGGCGGCGAGGGCCGACCTCGGCAGGGTGGAGAGCAGTTCGGCGGCCGTGCTCCGGACGTTCTTGCTGCGATCCGAGAGCGCGGCCTCCAGGAACGGCTCGTCGAGCGGGGAGAGGCCCTCCTGCAGGGCGTCCAGGAAGAGCAGGCGATCCTCGGCGCGCTCGGTGGACCAGGTGCCGCGCAGCAGGTCGAGGGCGGCGGCCGGAGCGCTGCGGCGGAGCCTGGTGAGGTGGGTGACCCGCTCGGCGAACAGGCCCTCCTCCCAGATCCGGTCATCCGGATCGGCCGGGGCGGTGCCGCCCCCGCCCCCCAAAGCACCGCCTGTGGCACTGGCGGAGCGGCCCGGCTCGACCGCGGTGCGG
The DNA here is from genome assembly GCF_055579945.1 of Kitasatospora sp. NPDC032150. Classification (NCBI taxonomy): domain Bacteria; kingdom Bacillati; phylum Actinomycetota; class Actinomycetes; order Kitasatosporales; family Streptomycetaceae; genus Kitasatospora; species Kitasatospora sp. NPDC032150. The sequence continues at coordinate 251,556 of NZ_JBVIMH010000004.1, forward strand.
GTGACGAACCGCCAGTCCGGGTTCCGCTCGGCCAGCCAGCGGCCCAGCGGGCCGGCCAGCGCGACCGCGTCGGGCCGCAGCTCGCTGCGGGCCCGGGCCGCGTCCAGCAGCGCGGGGACCAGAGCGGCGGGCGCTCGGAAGTCTTGCTCCCGGGCGGTGGCGAGCCACTGCGGCAGCAGCTCGCCGAGGTTGGCCACCATGCCCGCGCTGCTCCGCCCGCCGACCAGGACAGCGAGCCGCCTGGCCGCCGCCTCGGGCAGCTCGCGGCGCGGGTCGGGGGCGGCTGGCTCGGGCAGCCCGTCGGCCTCGGCGGCCACCGCCCCGGCCCGGCGGCGGACCGTCTCCAGCGCGGCCAGCTCCAGCAGCGCGGTGGCGGCGTCGGCACGCTCCACGGCCCGGGCCGCCGCGCTCAGCGCCGGCGAGCCGGTCAGGGTGGGCAGCGGGCGGCGGTCGGTGCCCAGCATGGCGGTGGTCTGGAGTTCTTCCCAGCTGTCGCCGGTGGTGAGAGCGGTCACTGGTTGGCTCCTCTGCTCGGGCGGGCGGGGCGGCCTGCGGTGGTGCGTACGGCGGCCGGTGGGCCCGGGTGCGCCGCGGTGCGTGCGGGGGCCGGCCCCGGCAGGCCCCGGCGAACGGAGGGGCTCGGGCCACCGGCCGTGCGGGGCGGGCGAGTCGGGGTGTGCGGTTCGGCCGCCCGCCGCCTGCTGCCGACGCGGTGGGAGGACGGTGGGCGCCGGCCGGCTCCGGCGTGCTCCGCCACGGCCGGCCGGTCGTGCGGCGGGCCGGGACGGAGGGTCATTGGGCCACCCCCGTCGGGCGGTGGTCGTGGCCCCAGGCGGTGACCGGGGCGAAGCCCGTGTGGCCGTACTCCCCGAAGAGGGTCACCGGGTGGCCGGCCGAGACGGCGGCCAGCCTCCAGAGCGCGGACTCCGGGGCGCTGCCGCGGCGGACCGGGATGTTGTGCAGACCGTCCGTCAGCTGCCAGCCCTCGGCGGCCAGGACGGGCACGACCCCGCTCAGCGTGGTCGGCCAGGACTCCAGCCACGGATCGTCCGCGACCGCCGCGCCGTACTCGGTGACCGCCTCGGCCACCGAGAGGCCGCCGGGCGCCTCGGCCGGCCCTGCCCCGGGGGCACCGTACCGGGTGCCGAGGACGGCCCGCAGGGGGCGGGCGCCCGGGTGGAAGGCCAGCTCGGCCTCCAGCAGGCGGCCGGTGGGGAGGGCAAGGTCGGGAGCCTGGCCGGGGCGGCCGAAGGAGAGCAGCAGGGCCGGGCGGCCGGTCTTGGCGCCGCGCAGCCAGATCCGGCGGGTGGTCAGCCGCTCGTCCGAGGTGTCACGGGCGCCGAGCACCAGCCAGCGGTCCCGCACCGTCGGCCCGGCGAGCAGCTCGGCGGTGTCGGTGGTGTGGCCGACCCGGGCCCGCACCGTGGCGGCCAGCGGGTCGGGCAGCCGGTCGGCCCGGCCGTACGCCCCGGCCAGCAGGTGCAGCAGCGCGTACTCGGCGAGCAGGCCGTCCTGCGGGGTGCCGTCCAACTCCCTGACCCGGGCGGCCAGCCCGGGGGCCTGGGCGTCGATCATCCGGGCCGCGACCTCGCCCCAGCCGCCGGCGGCCGTGGAGTGGTCGGCGAGCCCGTGCCGGATCCGGTCGGCCAGCCGCAGCCGCAGCTCCTGGGCGCCCGCCGCGACCCTGGCGGCCCGCCGGTCGGCCCGGCGCCTGGCCGCCGCCGGGTCGGACGCCTCGGCCTCCGCCCTGGCCGCCAGCCGCTGCGCGGCCTGCTCACTGCGCTGCTGACGTCCTTCCAGCCATTCGGTGGCCCAACCCGGCGGCTCGGCGCCCTCGGCGACCGCCTCCGGGCTGCCGCTCCAGAGCAGTAGCAGGCCCAGGGCGTGCTTGCACGGGAACTTCCGGCTGGGGCAGGTGCACTTGTACGCGGGGGTGGCCAGTTCGACCACCGTCCGGTACGGCGTGCTGCCGCTGCCCTTGCACTGCCCCCACAGAGCGCCCTGGCCCCAGCCGACCTGCGACCAGGGTGCGGGCGCGGACAGCTTCCCGGCCGCCTTGCACGATGCCTGGTCGGGTGCGAGGGACAGGACGTGTTCGGTGCTCCAGCGTTCCTCCATGCCGACGACGCTAGGTCGGGCCACTGACAGCCGGACTGGGGGAACTGACGTCCGGTCACCGGTCGGGCGCCGCTTGTCAGTGGGCGGGTGCATGGTTGCTGCGAGTCGAAGGGGGCACCCATCCCCCAGCCTTCGGCCGGGGGCACCCATCCCCCAGCCTTCGGCCGGGGGGACCCATCCCCCAGCCTTCGGCCGGGGGGACCCATCCCCCAGCCTTCGGCCGGGGGGACCCCCAGCTCCGAAGGCTGGGGGAGTACGTACGACCCACCCGTTTTCGCACGTCAGAAGACATCTGTGCCGATGCTCCCCACCGATCCATTACCGCCCGGGCTCCCCCTCACAGGGGCTCGGCGGCCGACTCCGAGGAGCTTTTGATGACCATCCTTTCGAGTGAATCCACCGCTCGGTCCGAGGCCCCGGCCGAGGTCCTGCGCGCGCATGCCGAGGACGCCTTCGCCGCCGAGCTGGCCGCCCTCGCTGCCCACGACGACCGGCTGCGCCCCGAGCGCTGGCGGCTCTCGCCCTGGGCCGTCGCCACCTACCTGCTGGGTGGTGAGCTGCCCGACGGCACCGTGATCACCCCCAAGTACATCGGCCCGCGCCGGGTCGTCGAGGTCGCCGTCACCACGCTGGCCACCGACCGCGCGTTGCTGCTGCTCGGCGTCCCGGGCACCGCGAAGACCTGGGTCTCCGAGCACCTCGCCGCCGCGATCAGCGGCGACTCCACCCTGCTCGTCCAGGGCACCGCGGGCACGCCCGAGGAGGCCGTCCGCTACGGGTGGAACTACGCCCAGCTGCTCGCACAGGGCCCCAGCCGGGAGGCCCTGGTGCCCTCCCCGGTGATGCGGGCGATGGCCGACGGCAAGATCGCCCGGGTCGAGGAGCTGACCCGCATCCCGGCCGACGTCCAGGACAGCCTGATCACCATCCTGTCCGAGAAGACACTGCCTATACCCGAGCTCGGCACCGAGGTCCAGGCCGTCCGCGGCTTCAACCTGATCGCCACCGCCAACGACCGGGACCGTGGTGTCAACGACCTCTCCAGCGCGCTCCGCCGCCGGTTCAACACCGTGGTGCTGCCGCTGCCCGCCACGCTGGAGGAGGAGGTCGACATCGTCACCCGCCGGGTCAACCAGCTCGGCCGCTCGCTCGACCTGCCCGACCTGCCCGGCGGCGCCGAGGAGATCCGACGGGTCGTCACCGTCTTCCGCGAGCTGCGTGACGGCATCACCGCCGATGGCCGTACCAAGGTCAAGACGCCCAGCGGCACCCTCTCCACGGCCGAGGCGATCTCGGTGGTCACCAACGGCCTCGCCCTGGCGGCCCACTTCGGCGACGGCGTGCTGCGCGCCGCCGACGTCACCACCGGCATCGCCGGCGCCGTCGTCCGCGACCCGGTGGCAGACCAGGCGGTCTGGCGCGAGTACGTCGAGGGCGTGATCCGCGAGCGGGACGGCTGGAAGGACTTCTACCGCGCCGCCCGCGAGCACTCCCGCTGATCCACCGGACCAACCGAGAGGGGAGGACACCATGAGCACCGAGGTGACTCTGCTGGGCGTACGGCACCACGGGCCCGGCTCGGCCCGCGCGGTGGCCGCCGCGCTGGAGCAACTGCGGCCGGACGCCGTCCTGATCGAGGGCCCGCCGGAGGCCGATCAGATCATCGCGCTGGCGGGCGAGAAGGACATGGTGCCGCCAGTCGCCCTGCTCGCCCATGTCGTCGACGACCCGGCCAGGGCCGCGTTCTGGCCCTTCGCGGTGTTCTCGCCCGAATGGGTCGCCATCCGGTACGCGGTCGAGAACGAGCTCCCGGTCAGGTTCATCGACCTGCCCGCCGCCCAGACCTTCGTCCTGGCGGAGGCCGCCGGGGGAGTGCCGGGGGGCACTTCCCCGGCACCGGGCCCCGGTACCGGGCCGGCGAGCGACACCGACGGCGATTCCGGCACCGTGCCGGCGGGCGCGGCGCCGGTCGTCCACGACCCGATCGGCGCACTCGCCGAGGCCGCCGGCCACGACGACCCCGAGCGCTGGTGGGAGGACGTGATCGAGCACCGCGCGCCCGGCGCCGACGCACTCGCCCCCTTCGCGGCCGTCGCCGAGGCGATGACCGCCCTGCGCGAGCCGGGCTCCGGCACCGCCGTGGCCGTCGGCCGCCGGGACGAGCTGCGTGAGGCCCACATGCGCCAGCAGATCCGTGCCGCCCGCCGCGCCGGGCACACCCGGATCGCCGTGGTCTGCGGCGCCTGGCACGTCCCCGCCCTGCAGTCCATGCCGACCGCCGCCCGCGACCGCGCCCTGCTCGCCGGGCTGCCGAAGAAGCCGAAGACCGACATCACCTGGGTGCCGTGGACCCACCGCAGGCTCTCCCAGCACACCGGCTACGGCGCCGGCATCGACTCGCCCGGCTGGTACCACCACCTCTTCACCGCCGGCTCCGAGCCGGTGACCCGCTGGATGACCAAGGTCGCCGAGCTGCTCCGCGCGGAGGACCACCCGGTCTCCTCCGCCCACGTCATCGAGGCCGTCCGGCTCGCCGACTCGCTCGCGGTGATGCGCGGCCGTCCGCTCGCGGGGCTCACCGAGACCCTCGACGCCGTACGGTCCGTCATGTGCGACGGCTCCGACATCGCCCTCGCCCTGGTGCACGACCGCCTGGTGGTCGGCGACGCCCTCGGCGAGGTCCCGGAGGCGGTGCCCGCCGTTCCGCTCCAGCGCGACCTCGCCCGGCTGCAGCGCAGCCTCCGGCTCAAGCCGGAGCCCGAGGAGCGCCAGCTCGACCTAGACCTGCGCAAGGAGCTGGATGCCGCCCGCTCCCGGCTCCTGCACCGGCTGCGCCTGCTGGGCGTCGACTGGGGCACCCCGGCCCGGTCCGCCGTCAACTCCACCGGCACCTTCCGGGAGAGCTGGCGACTGCGCTGGGAGCCGGAGTTCGCGGTGCGCGTCGTCGAAGCCGCCCAGTGGGGCACCACGGTCGAGGACGCCGCGACCGGCAAGGTCGTCGACACGGCGCTCGGCACCACCGAGCTCGCCCGGCTCACCGGCCTCGCCGAACACTGCCTGCTCGCCGGGCTGTCCACCGCGCTGCCGGCCGTGATGCGGGTCCTGGGCGACCGGGCCGCCCTCGACACCGACGTCGCCCATCTCGCCGACGCCCTCCCCGCGCTGGTCCGGGCGCTGCGCTACGGCGACGTCCGGGGCACCGACGGCAGTGCCCTGGAGGGCGTCGCCCGCGGCCTCGCCGACCGCATCTGCATCGGCCTCCCGTCCGCCTGCACCGGCCTGGACGCGGACGGCGCCGCCGCCATGCGCGCCCGTCTCGACGCCGTGAACACCGCCGTCGGTCTGCTGGCGTCGGCACAGGTCGACCCCGCAGCGGAGACGGGCCGTCCGGCCGGTGCGCAGACCGAGGGAGCCACCGCCCCGGGGGCGGCGGAGAACGGTCGCGCGGACTCGCACGACGCTCCCGCCGTCGCCGCCGTTCCGGGCGGGGACGACTCGCCCGCCGACCGGTGGGCCGCGACGCTGCTCGCGCTCTCCCACCGGGAGCCGTCCGCAGGGCCGGCCACCGGAGTGCCCGGGCTGCTGCGCGGCCGCGCCGTCCGGCTGCTGCTGGACGACGGACGGCTCGACTCCGAGGAGGCCGGGCGCCGGATGGGGCTGGTCCTCTCCGTCGCCAACTCCCCTGCGGATGCGGCGGGTTGGGTGGAGGGATTCCTCGCAGGCGGCGGCGCCCTGCTGCTGCACGACACCCGGCTGCTCGGTCTGCTCGACGAGTGGCTGTGTGGAGTGTCCGGCGGGGTCTTCGTCGACGTACTGCCGCTGCTCCGACGGACTTTCGCGGAGTTGGAGGCAGGTGTCCGGCGCACGGTCGGCGAGCGGGTCGCCGCCGGTTCCCTCGGCACGGGTCCGACCGCCGCCCGCGCCGCCGCCGTCCGCCTCGACCAGTCCAGGGCGGACGCCGCACTCCCCACCCTCGCCCTGCTGCTCGGCCTCCCGGCCCCCTCCGGCAACCCCGGACCGCCCCGCATCCCCCGCCAGTCCGACCGCCGAGCCCGCTGACCCGGCCGGGGAGGGGCCCGGCCCATCGGAACCCGAGCATCGGCATCGATGTCAGTGCCGTCCGGGAAGCTGACACCGCGCAGATCGAATCCCGCAGGCGAGTTCCACCGCCGAGCCCCGCCGCCGAGCCCGGGCCGCCACACCCCAGTTCGCCGAGCAACCGCCTTCGAACCCGAGGGCCCTCCCCCGAGAGCTCTCCAGACGAGGAGACCGAGATGCCCACCGCCACCGATCCCGCCACCGACCCCACCACCCTCCTCCAGGACGGGGTAGCCGAGCGGCTGCGCCGCTGGCGGCTCGTGCTCGGGGGCGAGTCCGACGGCACCGACTGTCGGCTCACCGGCCGGGACACCGCGATCGACGAAGCGCTCGCCGCGCTCTACCGGGGTGGGGGTGACCCGGCGGCCGGCCGGCGGCAGGGCGCCCGCAGCGCGGGGCTCGGCGGGTCGGCGCCGAAGGTGGCCCGCTGGCTGGGGGACATCCGGGAGTACTTCCCCACCTCGGTGGTCCAGCTGATGCAGCAGGACGCGATCACCCGCCTGGGCCTGGACCGGCTGCTGCTGGAGCCGGAGATGCTGGAGGCGGTCGAGCCGGACGTGCATCTGGTCGGCACGCTGCTCTCGTTGAAGCACGCCCTGCCCGCCACCACCAGGGAGACGGCCCGGATGGTGGTCGGCAAGGTGGTCGCCGAGCTGGAGCGCCGCCTCGCGGACCGGACGAGGGCGACGCTCGGCGGTGCCCTGGACCGCAGCGCCAAGGTCAACCGCCCGCGCCACCGCGACATCGACTGGGACCGCACCATCCGGGCCAACCTCAAGAACTACCTGCCCGACGCGGGTCCTGACGGTCGTGGCACGGTGGTGCCCGAGCGCCTGATCGGGTACGCCCGGGCCCAGCGGGCGGTGAAGAAGGACGTCATCCTCTGCATCGACCAGTCGGGTTCGATGGCGCCGTCGGTGGTGCACTCGGCGGTGTTCGGCGCGGTGCTGGCGTCGATGAAGAGCCTGGCCACCCGGCTGGTCGTCTTCGACACCTCGGTGGTCGACCTGACGGAGCAGCTGACCGACCCGGTGGACGTCCTGTTCGCCACCCAGCTCGGCGGCGGTACGGACATCAACCGCGCCCTGGCCTACTGCCAGTCGAAGATCACCCGCCCGTCCGAGACCATCGTGGTGCTGATCAGCGACCTGTACGAGGGCGGCATCCGCAACGAGATGCTCAAGCGGGTGGCCGCGATGAAGGCGGCGGGCGTGCAGTTCATCGCGCTGCTGGCGCTCTCGGACGAGGGTGCCCCGGCGTACGACCACGCGCACGCCGCCGCGCTGGCCGAGCTCGGCGCCCCGGCCTTCGCCTGCACACCGGACGTCTTCCCGGAGATCATGGCCGCCGCGATCGAGAAGCGGCCCCTGCCGGTACCGAAGCAGGACTGACCGCGTAGCCGAACGCCGGAGACCACCCGGAAGAGGTATGAGGACGGCCGGAGGGACGGGGGCGGGAGCGGAAGTGAGGACCAGGACGGGGGCAGGGGCGGAAGGGGCCGCCGTCCGTCACCTACGGGTTGCGAGTCCCGCACAGGGCCCTCACCCGATCGGCATACCCGCTGTGAGCTGGGCGCACGACACGCTCGGATGCGCCCGTTGTGACGGTTCTCACCAAACAGGAGCGGGCCCGGGGCGAAACACGGCCGTCGTACGGGGATAACCTGCCAGACGGACGTGACGCGCGTGTTGATTGACGTGTGCGCCCGAGGCTCCGCAGGCCGCAAGGCCGTACATCTGCGTACCTGCCCAGCCCCGACGACCCGCAGCGAAGATCCTGCCGTGGCACGCTCGTAGAACACAATCCGCGACCACGAACAAGGACGAACACACGTGGACCTGTTCGAGTACCAGGCGAGGGACCTCTTCGCCAAGCACGGCGTGCCCGTGCTGGACGGCGAGGTCATCGAGACCCCCGAGGCTGCTGCCGCGATCGCAGAGCGCTTCGGTGGCCGCGCCGTCATCAAGGCGCAGGTGAAGGTCGGTGGCCGGGGCAAGGCCGGTGGCGTCAAGCTCGCCTCGGACCCGGAGGACGCCGTCGCCAAGGCCGGGGCGATCCTCGGCATGGACATCAAGGGCCACACCGTCCACAAGGTGATGCTGGCCCAGACCGCGGACATCAAGGAGGAGTACTACGTCTCCTTCCTGCTCGACCGCACCAACCGCACCTTCCTGGCCATGGCCAGCGTCGAGGGCGGCATGGACATCGAGGAGGTCGCGGCCACCAAGCCCGAGGCCCTCGCCAAGGTCCCGGTCGACGCCAACGAGGGTGTCACCCCGGAGAAGGCCGCCGAGATCGTCGCCGCGGCCAAGTTCCCGGCCGAGATCGCCGAGCAGGCCGCCGAGGTTCTGCAGACCCTCTGGAAGACCTTCGTCGCCGAGGACGCCCTCCTCGTCGAGGTCAACCCGCTGGTCAAGAGCGGTGAGGGCAAGCTCATCGCGATCGACGGCAAGGTCTCCCTGGACGAGAACGCCGAGTTCCGTCAGCCGGAGATGGAGTCGCTGGTCGACCACGCCGCGGCCAACCCGCTGGAGGCCGCCGCCAAGGCCAAGAACCTCAACTACGTCAAGCTCGACGGTGAGGTCGGCATCATCGGCAACGGCGCGGGTCTCGTCATGAGCACCCTGGACGTCGTCGCCTACGCCGGTGAGAAGCACGGTGGCGTCAAGCCCGCCAACTTCCTCGACATCGGTGGCGGCGCCTCGGCCGAGGTCATGGCGAACGGCCTGGAGATCATCCTGGGTGACGCCGACGTCAAGTCGGTCTTCGTCAACGTCTTCGGTGGCATCACCGCCTGCGACGCCGTCGCCAACGGCATCGTGCAGGCCCTGGCCCTCCTCGAGGAGAAGGGCGAGCAGGTCACCAAGCCGCTCGTCGTCCGCCTGGACGGCAACAACGCCGAGCTGGGTCGCAAGATCCTGACCGACGCCAACCACCCGCTGGTCGAGCAGGTGGACACCATGGACGGTGCGGCCGACCGCGCCGCCGAGCTGGCCAACCAGAAGTAAGGAAGGGGACTTTAACCATGGCTATCTTCCTTACCAAGGACAGCAAGGTCATCGTCCAGGGCATGACCGGCTCCGAGGGCATGAAGCACACCCGCCGGATGCTCGCCTCGGGCACCCAGATCGTCGGTGGCGTGAACCCGCGCAAGGCCGGCACCACCGTTGACGTCGACGGCACCGAGGTCCCGGTCTTCGGCTCCGTCGCCGAGGCCATCGAGAAGACCGGTGCCGACGTCACCGTCATCTTCGTGCCGCCGAAGTTCACCAAGGACGCCGTCGTCGAGGCGATCGACGCCGAGATCGGCCTCGCGGTCGTCATCACCGAGGGCGTGCCGGTCCACGACACCGCCGCCTTCTGGGCCTACGCCGGTGCCAAGGGCAACAAGACCCGCATCATCGGCCCGAACTGCCCCGGCCTGATCTCCCCCGGACAGTCCAACGCGGGCATCATCCCGGCGGACATCACCAAGGCCGGCAAGATCGGTCTGGTCTCCAAGTCCGGCACGCTGACCTACCAGCTGATGTACGAGCTGCGGGACATCGGCTTCTCCTCCGCTGTGGGCATCGGCGGTGACCCGGTCATCGGCACCACCCACATCGACGCCCTCAAGGCGTTCCAGGAGGACCCGGAGACCGAGCTCATCGTCATGATCGGTGAGATCGGCGGCGACGCCGAGGAGCGTGCCGCGGCCTACATCGCCGAGCACGTCACCAAGCCGGTCGTCGGCTACGTCGCGGGCTTCACCGCCCCCGAGGGCAAGACCATGGGCCACGCCGGCGCCATCGTCTCCGGCTCCTCGGGCACCGCCCAGGCGAAGAAGGAGGCCCTCGAGGCCGCCGGCGTCAAGGTCGGCAAGACGCCGTCCGAGACCGCCCGCCTGGCTCGCGAGCTCTTCGACGCCAACAAGTGAGCCGCACGGCGCGGCGCTAGCCGCTGAGCCGTAGCCGAGCGTGCGCAGAGGCGCCCCTGCCCACCGGTAGGGGCGCCTCTGCGTGTCCGTGCCGACGGTTCCCCGTCAGCTGCGCCGCCGTCACTCCTCCCGGGCGGTCGGCCAGATCGGCAGCGGGAGGTCGGCCGGCGAGGCCGCCGGGCAGATCCGCAGCCCCCGGTACCGCCCGGGCGGCACGGTGACCGGCATCGCCGGTAGCCGCGTCCCCTCGGCGCTCGACGTGCCCCGCCCGGCCGCGCCGCGCTTGGGCCGAGGCGGTCTGAGCCCCCGGCGGCATCCGGGTGATCGCGTGCGGTTGTGGGTGTCGTCGTCACCGCGTCACCTGGCGCGACTACGCGTGCAAAATTTGCACATAAGCAAATAATCCGGGACACGTCGAGGTTTTGTCGCTTGTCGGGGCACAACGGGTCGGAGTTGGGACCATGAGGCCCATGACGCAGCTGATGGGCCGTCCGATGGTGGGCGTACCGGGTGAATTGGGCGCCCGTCCGGTCATCGCCGACCTGCTCACCGGAGTGCGGGTGGGGCTGGTCACCCTTGCCGCGATCGGTGTCCCCGTCCTCGGGCTCTGGGTGCTGACCCCGTACGCGGACGACACGGCCTCCGGTGCGGGGCGGCTGGTCTGCGCGCTCTGGCTGCTCGGCCACGGCGGGCCGCTGACCGATGCCGACCAGATGACTCAGGTGACCCTCACGCCGCTGCTGCCGACCCTGTTCACCGTGACGCTGCTCTACCGGACGGGGGTGCACGTCGGACGGCGCGAGCCGGTCCAATGGCGGGCGCCCCTGATGGTGTGCGCCGGGTATCTGGGTGTCGCGGTGGCCGTGGTCTCCGGGTGCGCCGGCGAGGGGCCGTTCCGGGCCCGCCCGGCGTACGACATGGCCGCCGTCGCGGTACTGGCCGCCGCCGCGCTGCTGAGTGGCACGGTGGCCGGAGGCGCGCGCCCCGAGTGCGGCTGGTGGCCGGCACGCTCCGACGTACGCTCACGGACCTGGTTGCCGTCGTGGGCCGTGCCGACCGGCGGAGGCCCCGCGATCCGCCGGGCCGCCGCGGCCGGAGGGTCCGGCCTGGTGGCGGCGGGCGGACTGCTCCTGCTCGCCGCCCTGCTGACCGGCCTCGGTGCCGCCGGGCGATCGGCCCGGACCGTGGACGAGAGCACGGCCGGGTACGCCGGGCTGCTCGTCGCCTGTCTGCTGCTGCTCCCCAACGCGGTGCTGTGGGCCGCCTCGTACACACTCGGACCGGGCTTCGCCGTGGGCACCGGCACGGCCGTCGCACCGACCGGCACCCGGCTCGGCCCGCTGCCCGACTTCCCGCTCTTCGCGCTGTTGCCCGAGGCCGGCGAAGCGGGTTGGCGGCTGGCGGCGTGCGCGCTTCCGCTGTTCGCGGGGGTGGTCCCGGCAGTGCTGATCGGCCGTGCGGCGGCCGGGGAACGGAGCTGGAGGCCGGGGTGGGGCGGGACGGCCGCGCAGGACGAGGAGGACGGAGCTGAGCCGGAGCCGGAGGCAGGGGTGGCGGCCGGTGCGGAGACCGGGACGGACGACGCACGGCCGTGGCATCCGGCGGCCACCGCCTTCGCGGCGCTCGGCAGCGCCCTGCTGACCGGGGCCGCGGCCGCGCTCTGCGCCTGGTTGTCGGGTGGCGCGCTCGCGGGCGGGCGGATGTCCGAACTCGGGCCCGTCCCGTGGCTGGCCGGATCGGCCGCCGCGGGCTGGCTGGCCGCGGTCACGCTGCCCGGCGCACTGCTCGGCCGCTGGTGGCTCACCCGCGGTACCGCGCCCACCTGGTGGGGCCGGTGCACCACTGTCGCCCGCCGCCACGCCGCTCTCACCCGGCTGGCCCTCCACCGCACCTTGACCCGCGCCGCCGACCGCCTGCCCCCTCGGCGCTGAACGCCCCACGGTCGGGCGCACCGTCACGGCCACGGGACGGGCCCGGGTTCGGACAACCGCCCGCACGAGCCCCGCCCGTACGAGCCCCGCACACCCGGCTACCCGTCCGCCCGGGCCCCGCACACCCGGCTACCCGTCCGCCCGAGCCCCGGCGGATGCCCCGCTAACGGTTGGCGCCGTCGTAGAGGTCGACCAGGATCTTCGGGCCGAGCGGGCTGCAGCCCTGCTGGGCCTCGGCCGTGAGGGCGTCGCTCACGCAGGTCACGTAGTCGTGGTAGTACAGGTTGACGCCGAGGAAGCTGAGTACGAAGAGCACCGCGACGCCCCCCGTCACCAGGCCGCCCACCGCCGCCGGGGTCTGCGGGCGGACCGGCTGCGGACCGATCGGGGGTGCAGCGGCCCGGCCGGTACCGGCGGCGCCGTCGGCCGTGGCAGCGGCGGCCTGCCGGGGCGCCCGCAGGGCGCTGACGCCCCAGTAGAGGGCGAGCGCGCCGAGCAGCAGGGCCACGTACGCGATGCCGGTGACCACGCAGAACAGGGCGCCCATGCCCGCGCTGAGGGCGTACCTGGAGCGGCGCTGCAGCGGGTCGCCCGGATCGAACTTCGGGGTCTGCGGCGGCTGCGGGGCCGACCAGCGGCCCTGGTAGTGCGGGCTCCAGGGGTGCGGCGGCGGTACGGCGGGGCGGTCGTCCTCGCCCTCGGGGTCGGCCGGTGGCTGCTGCGGGGTGCGCGGCTGCCACGGCTGATCGGGGGTGCCCGCCGGCGGGGGCGCGAAGGGGTTGCGCTCGCCGGTGTCGTCGCCGCTGCTCATCGGGTCAGCCATTCCTTGTCGTCGGTGCGATCGGTGTGATCGGTTCGATCGGTGCGGGCCGGTGTGCCGTCGGGGACGGAACGGTGCGGGGCCGCGCAACCAATGATCCCGCAGGCCGCCTCGGGCCTGACGCCGCCCTGCCGACCTGCGCCACCCCGCGGTGCGCGGGGTCCGCCGGGCCGGTCGGTGCTCCGCACCCGCGGAGCGGCCGAGCCGATCATCGAGATCCCCGTCTCAACTACGCGCGTAGCGCTGCCAGGTGCGTACGGAAGGCCTCCGACCAGCCGTTATCGTGGTGACGGTCAGCAGCTCGGAAGGGTTCCCGGGGCCCCGGCAGTGCAGCGCGCGTCCCGGCAACCAGGATCCGCCCATGACATGTTCGCCGCTCGTAGTGGCCCCACCGACGGTGGACGTACCAGCGAGCAACGACGTACGGAGAAACGCGCAGTGGCCGCTGCTTCCGCCCAAGTCTTCCCGCCGCGTACGCCGGGACCGGCCCGTCTGGTGGTCCTGGTCTCCGGTTCCGGCACCAATCTGCAGGCGCTGATCGACGCCGCCGCCGACCCGGCGTTCGGAGCGGAGATCGTCGCCGTGGGTGCCGACCGGACCGGCATCGTGGGGCTGGGGCGTGCCGAGCAGGCGGGCATCCCCACCTTCGTCCAGCGGGTCCAGGACCATGCCGACCGCGCCGACTGGGATCGCGCGCTGACCGCCTCGGTCCTCGGCTACCAGCCCGACCTGGTGGTCTCGGCCGGCTTCATGAAGATCCTCGGCGCCGAGTTCCTCGCCGCGTTCTCCGGACGGATCGTCAACACCCACCCCGCCCTGCTGCCTTCCTTCCCCGGCGCCCACGGTGTCACCGACGCGCTGGCGTACGGGGTGAAGGTCACCGGCTGCACCGTCCACCTGGTCGACGCCGGTGTGGACACCGGGCCGATCATCGCGCAGGGCGTCGTCCAGGTCGAGGACGCCGACTACGCCGATGGCGGCGAAGCGCTGCACGAGCGCATCAAGACTGTCGAGCGCACCCTGCTCGTCGACGTCGTGGGCCGCCTGGCCCGCGAAGGTCACCGCATCGAGGACCGAAAGGTATGGATCCCGGCATGAGTGCCAGCTCCACCACCACGACGCCCCCCGTCTCGGAGAACGTTCGCCTGATCCGCCGCGCGCTGATCAGCGTGTACGACAAGACCGGTCTGGAGGAACTGGCCCAGGGCCTGCACGCCGCCGGGGTCGCCATCGTCTCCACCGGTTCGACCGCCGGGCGGATCGCCGCCGCCGGCGTCCCGGTGACCGAGGTCTCCGAGCTGACCGGCTTCCCGGAGTGCCTGGACGGGCGCGTGAAGACGCTGCACCCCCGCGTGCACGCCGGTGTGCTCGCCGACCTGCGGCTCGAGACGCACCGCGCCCAGCTGGCCGAGCTGGAGATCGAGCCCTTCGATCTGGTCGTGGTGAACCTCTACCCGTTCAAGGCCACCGTGGCCTCCGGCGCCACCCCGGACGAGTGCGTCGAGCAGATCGACATCGGTGGCCCGTCGATGGTCCGCGCCGCTGCCAAGAACCACCCCTCGGTGGCCGTGGTGGTCGACCCGGCCCGGTACGGCGACGTCCTGGACGCCGTCCGCTCCGGCGGCTTCGACCTGCTGACCCGCAAGCGCCTCGCGGCCGCCGCCTTCGCGCACACCGCCGCCTACGACGTGGCGGTGGCGAACTGGTTCGAGACCTCGGGCTACACCGAGTCGGAGAGCGCCTTCCCGGCCTTCCTCGGCTCCGCCTTCGAGCGCCAGAACGTGCTCCGCTACGGCGAGAACCCGCACCAGGCGGCGGCGCTCTACACCGACGGCAGCGGCGGCCTCGCGGGCGCCCGGCAGCTGCACGGCAAGGAGATGTCCTACAACAACTACGTGGACACCGACGCCGCCCGCCGGGCCGCGTACGACCACACCGAGCCGGCCGTCGCGATCATCAAGCACGCCAACCCGTGCGGCATCGCCGTCGGCGAGGACGTCGCCGAGGCGCACCGCAAGGCGCACGAGTGCGACCCGGTCTCCGCCTACGGCGGTGTGATCGCGGTCAACCGGCCGGTCACCGTCGAGCTGGCCGAGCAGATCGCGCCGATCTTCACCGAGGTCGTCGTCGCCCCCGCCTACGAGGACGGCGCGGTCGAGGTGCTGGCCCAGAAGAAGAACATCCGGGTGCTGGTCGCCCCGGACGCCCCCTGCAACCGCAAGGAGGCCCGTCCGATCTCCGGTGGTGTGCTGCTGCAGGAGACCGACCGGATCCACGCCGAGGGCGACGATCCGTCGACCTGGACCCTGACCACCGGTGAGGCGTTGTCCGAGGCCGAGCTGGCCGAGCTGGCCTTCGCCTGGCGGGCCTGCCGGGCCGTCAAGTCCAACGCGATCCTGCTGGCCAAGGACGGCGCCTCGGTCGGCGTCGGCATGGGCCAGGTCAACCGGGTGGACTCCTGCAAGCTGGCGGTCGAGCGGGCCGGCGAGCGGGCCAAGGGCTCGTACGCGGCGTCCGACGCCTTCTTCCCGTTCCCGGACGGCCCGGAGATCCTGATCGCCGCCGGGGTCAAGGCCATTGTCCAGCCCGGCGGTTCGATCCGCGACGAGCTGGTGATCGCGGCCGCCGCCGAGGCCGGGGTGACGATGTACTTCACCGGCACCCGGCACTTCTTCCACTGATGCCGGGGCCGGCCGGGACCGAACGGCCCCGGTTCGGTTCCGGCCGGCCCCGGCCGGCTTCGGACAGACCCTGTTGCCGGTCGGTCCAAGGCAGAGGCCCTGCCCTCCGCTCGGGAGTGCAGGGCCGCTCGCATCCGGTAACCGCCGGGCGGTTACTGTGACTTGACGACCACGGTGCCCATGATCTTGTCGGAGAAGGTCTGCTTCTTGGCGTCCCACAGCGGCCACAGGTAACCGACGCAGCAGCTGAACCCGTCCAGCAGGTGCAGCGCCTCGCGGGCGAAGGCGGCGCCGAAGCCCAGCGGCTGGCCGCTGTCCTCGCGGACCATGCGGATGTTGACGGCCTTCTGACCCAGCGACTGGCCCATCTGGCTCTTCATCAGGGCCAGGATGGCCCAGGTGAGGATCATCATCGCGCCCTGGACCACGGTGTAGACGGCCGGGTTGACGCCACCGGTGGTGGTGGTGACGCAGTGTCCGCCCGGTGACATGAGTGCCGAGCAGTCGACCTTGGTCTTCGGCTTCAGCACGAACAGGATGATGCCGGGGATGATGCCGATCACGATCGAGTCGATGATGCGGGCGACCACCCGGCTGCCCCAGCCGGCGTAGAAGTTCTGCACCATACCGGCGTTGCCGTAAGGACCCGGCTGCTGCGGGATGCCGCCGTAGCCGGGCTGCGGGGCGCCGTAACCCGGCTGCGGGGCGCCGTAACCCGGGGCCGGGGCCTGCTGCTGCGGGTAGCCGTAGCCCGGGGCGGGCGGCGGGGACTGCTGCGGGTAGCCGTAGCCGGGCTGAGGGGGCTGCTGGCCGTACGGGTTGTTCGGGTCGGGCGGGTAGCTCATCGGTGCCTCCGAGCGATTTGGGATGTTGGGACGGGTGGGACAGGGATTCCCGGTGCGGACGGGCAGTTGAGCGTGCCGACCGGGTGGGACCTTAGCGGACCGGGCTGACACCGAGACAGGGTCGGCATCGCCCGGAAATCCGTGCGGACGAGGAGCGCCGACGCGACCTCAGAGGTGGAGGAAGCCGAACCGGTGCAGCTGCCACAGCCAGGAGACCGTCAACGCCGTGCCCAGCAGGGCGTTCCGGCGGCCGTTCGGCAACTGCCACCACCAGCGCCCGGGGCCGAGCGGGGCGAGCAGCAAGCCGATGGCCGCCAGCACGGCGACCGGGTTGGCCGCCAGCGCGGCCGCCCAATTGCCGTGCCCCGCCTCGATGAAGACCGTGGTGCTGCCGCAGCCCGGGCAGGGGATCCCGGTGAACCGGCGCAGCATGCACAGCGCTCCCGGGTCGTGCACGTCGTGCAGCCGGGCCACCGCCAGGGCGGCCGCCGCACCGCCTCCCGCGCGCAGCAGCACTCGTAGGACCGCACCCGACAGCCGCTCCTCCGAGCGGCGCCAGCGGTCCCGCAGCACCGTCACAGTAGTGGCGGACACGGCTACTTGTAGATGACCGTGAAGAGGACGACCATGGCGATGGAGATCAGGATGCCCAGGGCGTTGAGCACGATCCCTCCGACCGCCACGCCCCGGCCCGTCCCGGTGGCGGCCGAGCGGTTCAGCGCGGCGATGCCGAGGCCGAGACCGATCAGCCCGAGGAAGCCCAGGTAGGCGCAGGAGAGCACGATGGCGAGGAAGCCGAGCACCACCGAGGCGGTGGCGTAGGAGTCCCGCTGCGGGGTCTGCGCCAACGGCGCTGCCGTGAACGGCTGCTGCGGCACCGACTGCTGCGGGTAGCCGTAGCCGGGCTGCGGCTGCTGCTGGTACTGCGGTGCGCCGTAGGGCTGTTGCGGCGGGCCGCCGTACCCGCCGTACGGATCGGACGGCGGCGTCTGGTACGGATTGCTCACTTGTTTCTCTTCCCCCGGGATCTCCCCGTCGTCTCCTACGGCCCGTCACGGACGTAGCGGGCGGCGGCGGAGATTGCAAGCCCCTATCGTCAACCGGCTCGTGCGGCGGTGTCCAGCCGAGTTTCGGCGCGGCGCCCAACTGTGGCGCAACCGCAACCCGAAGCCCACGCTACGTCCTCCCGAACGGTACTTCCGACGCCACCGGGGCGGTGACGCGGGCACCGGGGGGGATCCAGGACAATGGGGCCATGACTGCCCAGATTCTCGATGGCAAGGCCACCGCCGCCGCGATCAAGTCCGAACTGGCCGTGCGCGTCGCGGCTCTCAAGGAGCGGGGCATCGTCCCCGGCCTCGGCACCGTCCTGGTCGGCGACGACCCCGGCAGCCGCTGGTACGTCAACGGCAAGCACCGGGACTGCGCGGAGGTCGGCATCGCCTCCATCCAGCGCGAGCTGCCCGCGACCGCCACCCAGCAGGACGTGGAGGACGTCGTCCGCGAGCTCAACGCCGACCCGGCGTGCACCGGATACATCGTCCAGCTGCCGCTGCCCAAGGGACTGGACCAGAACCCGGTCCTGGAACTGATGGACCCGGACAAGGACGCCGACGGTCTGCACCCCACCTCGCTGGGCCGCCTCGCGCTGGGCATCGAGGGCCCGCTGCCGTGCACCCCGCTGGGCATCGTGGAGCTGCTGCGCCGGCACGAGGTCGAGATCAACGGTGCCGAGGTGGTCGTGCTCGGCCGCGGCATCACCGTGGGCCGCTCGATCGGCCTGCTGCTCACCCGCAAGAGCGAGAACGCCACCGTCACCCTGTGCCACACCGGCACCCGTGACCTGGCCTACCACCTGCGCAAGGCCGACATCATCGTGGCCGCCGCCGGTGTGCCGCACCTGGTCAAGCCGGAGGACGTCAAGCCTGGCGCGGCCGTGCTGGACGTGGGCGTCAGCCGGGACGCCGAGGGCAAGATCGTCGGCGATGTGGACCCGGGCGTGGCCGAGGTGGCCGCCTGGATCTCCCCGAACCCCGGCGGGGTCGGCCCGATGACCCGCGCGATGCTGCTCAACAACATCGTCGAGGCGGCCGAGCGCCGCGCCGGTCGCTGAGCCGGATGGGGATCAAGGTGAACCGGTCGAGGCGTCGGCCGGTGAAGACCACGGGCACCCTGCCCCCCGAGGGCTCGGGGACGGCGCTGCACTACAGCCACCCCCTGCCGGTCCGGCAGTGGCCGATAACGCTGGTCCTGGCGGTGGCCTGCACCGGACTCGCCATCGCCTGGTTCGGCGACTCCAAGTCCGGTCTGCTGACGAAGGCCGGGTTGCTCACGGTCGGCGGCTCGCTGCTGCTGGCCGCCGGGCTGCGCCTGGTACTGCCGGAGGTCGGCATGCTGGCGGTGCGCAGCCGGTTCACCGACATCTCGGTGCTGAGCTTCCTCGGGGCGGTGATCGTGCTGCTCACCCTGGTGACCCAGCCGGACCCCTGGCTGCACCTGTCCGTACTGGACAACATCGGCCAGCTCATCGGCCGCCGGCACTACTGAACCGCGGCCGGGACCGCGCCGGAAGTCTCCTGCCTGAAGGCGGTGGGAGTGGTCCTCGCAGAAGGGCCACTCCCACGTCTACCTGACTCGAGCTTGGTTATCGCTGGAGAAGGTAAAAAGTGGCATTTCTTCGCTGGTTGGCGAAGCCCCCTGGTCGCCCGCGGGTCTTCCTGCTTCGACGCCGACCGCCTTGACAAGGCCGAGCCATGCCGAGGTCTCACACCGGCTCCACAGGCTTCAAGTCCCGCCTGCCCGGCGGTATACCCTGCCGTTGGACTATCGCGGCTGGATGCGCAGAGTATATCTGGCAGTACGCGGCGTAGCCAAACAGCCTGTCGCCGGCAGAGCTGCCGGTGGTATCTCGCTAGGAGAGTTAGATGACTCGCACCCCCGTCAACGTCACGGTCACCGGAGCGGCCGGCCAGATCGGCTACGCGCTGCTCTTCCGCATCGCCTCGGGCCACCTGCTCGGCGCCGACGTGCCGGTGAACCTCCGTCTGCTGGAGATCCCGCAGGGCGTCAAGGCCGCCGAGGGCACCGCGATGGAGCTGGACGACTGCGCGTTCCCGCTGCTGCGCGACATCACCATCACCGACGACGCCAACAAGGCCTTCGACGGCGCGAACGTCGCGCTGCTGGTCGGCGCCCGTCCGCGCACCGCCGGCATGGAGCGCGGCGACCTGCTGCAGGCCAACGGTGGCATCTTCGGTCCGCAGGGCAAGGCCATCAACGACCACGCCGCGGACGACATCAAGGTCCTGGTCGTCGGCAACCCGGCCAACACCAACGCCCTGATCGCCCAGCGCAACGCGCCGGACGTCCCGGCCGACCGCTTCACCGCGATGACCCGCCTGGACCACAACCGTGCGGTCGCCCAGCTGGCCAAGAAGCTCGGCGTCACCGTCAACGAGGTCAAGCGCATGACCATCTGGGGCAACCACTCGGCCACCCAGTACCCGGACATCTTCCACGCCGAGGTCGCCGGCAAGAACGCCGCCGCCGAGGTCAACGACGAGAAGTGGCTGGCCGAGGAGTTCATCCCGACCGTCGCCAAGCGCGGTGCCGCCATCATCGACGCCCGTGGCGCCTCCTCGGCCGCGTCGGCCGCCAACGCCGCCATCGACCACGTGTACACCTGGGTCAACGGCACCGCCGAGGGCGACTGGACCTCGATGGGCATCGTCTCCGACGGCTCCTACGGCGTGGAGGAGGGCATCATCTCCTCCTTCCCGGTCACCTGCAAGGACGGCAAGTTCGAGATCGTCCAGGGCCTGGAGATCAACGAGTTCTCCCGCGCCCGCATCGACGCCTCGGTCGGCGAGCTGATCGAGGAGCGCGACACGGTCAAGGAGCTCGGCCTCATCTGAGCCGGTCCCGCGGCATGACGCGGCCGGGTGCCACCCTCACGAGCTCCCTCCGGCGAGTGAGGGACAAGGGTGGGCGCCCGGCCGCGGTCGTAGACTGAACCGATGTGAGCGAAACCCTGCAGGACGCCGCCCTCGTCCTGGTCTTCATCATGCTGGGCGGTCTGTTCAACGTCGCCGAGATCTCACTGATCTCGCTGCGCGAGGGCCAGATCCGCGAGCTGGAGGCGCGCGGCACCAGGGGCGCCGTCCGGGCCGCGCACCTCGCCGCCGACCCCAACAGGTTCCTGGCCGCCGTCCAGGTCGGGGTCACCTGCATGGGCTTCCTGTCCGCCGCCTTCGGCGCGGACACGCTGGCCGGCAAGGCCGCCCCCTACATCGCCCGGCTGGGCCTGGCCCCGGGCCTCGCGGACGCCGTGGCTCTGGTCGGGCTGACCCTGGTGATCAGCTACGTCTCGCTGGTGCTGGGCGAGTTGACCCCCAAGCGGATCGGCCTGCAGCGTGCCGACTCCATCGCGGTGCTGGCCGCACCGGTGGTCGACGTGATGTCCGTGGTGCTGCGCCCGGTGATCTGGCTGCTCGGGCACTCCACCAACCTCATGGTCCGGCTGCTCGGCAGCGATCCCAAGGCCAGGCGCGGCAGCATGAGTTCGGAGGAGCTGCGCGGACTGGTCGCCGCCAACACCGAACTCGGCAGTGATGAACGGGCGTTGATCGCCGACGTGTTCGCCGCCGGGGAACGCCAGCTGCGCGAGGTGATGGTGCCGCGCACCGAGGTCACCTTCCTGGACGCCGACCGGGTGCTCACCGAGGTCCGCGAGGAGGCCGCCTCCGCCCCGCACTCGCGCTACCCGGTGGTCGAGGGCTCGTACGACGCCGTGGTCGGCTTCGTGCACGTCCGCGACCTGTACGGCGCCAAGGGCGGCCAGGCGGTGCGGATCCGCGACATCGCCCGCCCGGTCAAGCTGCTGCCCGCCACCAAGCGGGTGCTGGAGGCGATGAGCGAGATGCGCCGCGAGGGCCACCACCTGGCCATCGTGGTGGACGAGTACGGCGGCACCGCCGGGATCGTCACCCTGGAGGACCTGGTCGAGGAGGTGATCGGCGAGATCCGTGACGAGTACGACGCCCAGGACACCACCGCCACCCGCCGGCTGGCCGGCGGCGGCATGGAACTGGACGGCCTGCTCAACCTCGCCGACTTCGCCGAGGAGACCGGCGTCACCCTCCCCGAGGGCCCGTACGAGACCGTGGCCGGCTTCCTGGTGAGCGCGCTCGGACGGCTGCCGGAGGCGGGCGACCAGACCGTCACCGAGGACGGGGTGCGGCTCACCGTGGCCAAGCTCGACGGTCGCCGGATCGAACGCATCAAGGTGAGTGCGGTCACACTGTCCGACCCTCCAGGCGCAGACGTTTCCTGACCGGGAGGTGGAGCTGGAACAATGGCGCACATGGTCAACGCAGCGGTCACCGG
This sequence comes from Kitasatospora sp. NPDC032150, assembly GCF_055579945.1. Taxonomy (NCBI): domain Bacteria; kingdom Bacillati; phylum Actinomycetota; class Actinomycetes; order Kitasatosporales; family Streptomycetaceae; genus Kitasatospora; species Kitasatospora sp. NPDC032150. The sequence goes on from NZ_JBVIMH010000004.1 coordinate 273,350, forward strand.
TCCGGTGAAGGACCGTCCCCGGGTGCTCTCCGGCATCCAGCCCACCTCAGGCTCCTTCCACCTGGGCAACTACCTGGGCGCGGTGCGCCAATGGGTCGACATGCAGAAGGAGAACGACGCCTTCTACATGGTGGTCGACCTGCACGCGATCACCGTGTCGCAGGACCCGGAGGCGCTGCGCCAGAACACCCGGATCTCCGCCGCGCAGCTGCTCGGCGCCGGCCTGGACCCGGAGCACTGCACCCTCTTCGTCCAGTCGCACGTGCCTGAGCACGCGCAGCTCGCCTGGGTGATGAACTGCCTCACCGGCTTCGGCGAGGCCTCCCGGATGACCCAGTTCAAGGACAAGTCCACCCGGCACGGCGCCGAGAGCACCACGGTCGGCCTGTTCACCTACCCGGTCCTCATGGTCGCGGACGTCCTGCTCTACCAGGCGGACGCCGTCCCGGTCGGCGAGGACCAGCGCCAGCACCTGGAGCTCACCCGCGACCTCGCCGAGCGCTTCAACACCCGCTACAGCCCGACCTTCACGGTGCCGGAGCCGTACATCCTCAAGGAGACGGCGAAGATCCAGGACCTCCAGGACCCGACCGCGAAGATGAGCAAGTCGGCCGCCTCGCCCAAGGGCCTGATCAACCTGCTGGACGAGCCAAAGGTCAGCGCCAAGAAGTTCAAGAGCGCCGTCACCGACACCGACACCGTGGTCTCCTACGACGAGGAGAACAAGGCCGGCGTCTCCAACCTGCTGCGGATCCACTCCGCGCTCAGCGGCCAGTCGATCGAGCAACTGGTCGAGCACTTCGAGGGCAAGATGTACGGCGCCCTGAAGACCGAGCTGGCCGAGCTGTTCACCGAGTGGGTCACCCCGTTCCAGGCCCGGACCAAGACCTACCTGGACGACCCGGCCGAGCTGGACCGCGTGCTCGGCCTCGGCGCCGAGAAGGCCCGCGAGGTCGCCTCGCAGACCCTGGCGACGGTCTACGACCGCATCGGCTTCCTGGCGCCGAAGCGCTGACGCGCTGATGCCCTCGCGCTCACTCCCCGGTGGTGGCGACCTGCCGGAGGTCGTCACCATCGGTGTGTCCATAACCGTCCCGGAGCCGTACGGCAGTGCCATCCAGGACGCCCGCGACGGCCACGGCGACCCGCTCGCCCGTTCGATACCTACCCATGTCACCCTGCTGCCGCCGACCGAGGTCCCGTGCGAGCGGCTGCCCGACATCGAGAAGCACCTGAGCACGGTCGCCACCGAACACGCCGTCTTCCCGATGCTGCTCCAGGGCAGCGGCACCTTCCGCCCGGTCTCCCCGGTGGTCTTCATCCGGGTGGAGGAGGGCGCCCAGGAGTGCCGGGTGCTGGAGGCCGCCATCCGCTCCGGGCCGCTCGCCCGTGAGCTCGCCTTCCCCTACCACCCGCACGTCACGGTCGCCCACGGCCTTGCCGACGAGGTCCTCGACGCGGCGTACGAGAAGGCCCGGACCTTTCACGCCGCCTTCGACGTGCCGGGGTTCTGCCTGTCCCGCTTCGACGCGGACGAGGTCTGGCGGCCCTGGCGCGGCTACCTCTTCGGCCAGGGGTGAGACCTCCGGGGCACCGGGCCCGTGCGGCTAGCGGTGCTCCAGCAGGGCGTCCACGACCCGCCCAGCGGCCCGGCCGTCGTCGAGGTGGCAGTAGCGCTCGCGGAACGCGGCGTACCTGTCGGCGTGTTCGGCGGCGACTGCCTCCACCCGGCGCAGGGCGTCGATGAGTTGGTCGGAGGTGGCGAGCAGTGGGCCCGGCGCCTCGGCCTCGAAGTCGAAGTAGAAACCGCGCAGGTCGTCCCGGTAGTGGGCGAGGTCGTGGGTGAAGAAGAGCATCGGGCGGCCGGTGTTGGCGAAGTCGAACATCACCGAGGAGTAGTCGGTGACCAGCACGTCGGCGATCAGCAGCAGTTCGGCCGTGTCGGGGTAGTCGCCGACGTCGTACAGGAAGCCGTCCCCGCGGCCGGGGCACCGCTGGAGCACGTGCGCGTGCGGCCGGACCAACAGGACGTGGTCCGCCCCCAGCGCCCGCCGCGCCGCCCGGGGGTCGAGCCGCAGGTCCAGCCGGTAGCCGTCACCGCTCCTGGCGTCCTCGCGCCAGGTGGGCGCGTACAGCACGACCCGTCTGCCCTCCGGGATGCCCAGCCGCCGGCGCACGGCCGCGGCCAGCGCGGCGTCCGGGCGGGCGAGCAGGTCGTTGCGCGGGTAGCCGCTCTCCAGGATCTCGCCGTCGTAGCGGAAGGCCCGGCGCAGGATCGGGGTGCTGAAGGAGTTGGGGGACAGCAGCAGGCTCCACTGCGGCACCTCCTGGGCGAGGCGACGCAGGTAGCCGTCGCCGTCCAGCCAGCCGGTGGCGACGTCGTGGGCGATCCGTTTCAGCGGGGTGCCGTGCCAGGTCTGCAGCAGGACCTGGCCGTCCCGGCGCCGGACGAACTCGGGGAAGTGGGTGTTTCCGACCAGGTAGCGGCAGGTGGCCAGGGCCTCGTACCACTCGGTGCTCCAGACGGTCACCGCCTCGACGCCGTCGGGGAGTTCGGCCTGCGCGTCGTCCACCGTCCACAGGTGGCGCAGCCCGCTGGCGCGCCGGGCCAGTTCGGCGTGGACCGCGCGCGGGGAGTCGGCGTACCCGCGCCCGCCGAAGACGTCGTACAGCACGGCTTCGCGCAGCGGTTCCACCCTGGCCGCCGGGTAGCTCTGGGAGCGGAGTCCGAGCTGGCGGTGGGCGCTGCGCTCGGCGGCGGGCAGGACGGGGGTGGAGTCCACGATCAGGGTGTCGTGCCAGCGCCGCTGCAGCAGGATCCGCTTGCCCCGGACCTCGGCCGCCAGCGGCAGCACGCGCAGCACGTCGGGGGCCAGCACCACCGGCTGCTCGCCCCCGGGGTCGCCGGCGGGCCGGATCAGGACGTCCCAGACGCCCTTGCGCAACGGCAGCCGACCGCCGTACGAGGTGGGGGCGGTGATCGGCAGCCGGGCCTGGAACCGGCCGCCCGCGACCGGTTCGACGCCGATCGACTGCTCGTCCAGGCCGCCGCCGTGGCGCAGCACGAGTTCGTGCGGTCCCGCCCCGGGGTGCGGGAAGTGGCCGGTGAGCAGAAAGCCCTCGGGGACGGCGGCGACGGTGTCCGCCACCGGGACGCAGCGCTGCTCGCACAGCTGCAGATGGCTGTCGGCGAGGTGCTTCAGGCGCAGGGTGCGGCCGGGGGCGGGGAGCGCGAACTGGGCGGCCAGGGCGCCCGAGGGGTGGTCGAGCACCAGGGGCTCCGCCCGGCCGTCCGGGTAGTGCAGGACCGGGTCCCAGTGCGCGGTCTCGGCCGGGTCGGGCTCGGGGCGGCCGCTGAGCTCGAAGGCGCCGAGCGGGATCCGGACGGTGAGGCTGCGGCCCGGACCGGGCAGCACGGGCAGCGCGATGACGGCGGGCGACTGGCGGTGGTTGAGCCGGACGGTCGCCCCCTCCGCCCGCCGGCTGCTCAGACAGGCCAGTTCGACGCTGTCCCCGACGGTGCGGGTGGCGCTGACCCGGGCGCGGGCGGTCTCCACCCGCAGGTACAGCTGGCCGTCCCGGAAGTACGGGATGGCCTGTACGCCCTCGGCCACCCAGGCGGCGGGCGGGTACTCTCCCGAGCCGCACCAGTGCGCGGTGAAGTCGCCGGGCCGAGGGCGCAGCCCGCCCAGCAGCAGGCCGCCGATCCGCCAGACGCCGTCCTCCCAGTGCCCGCCGCGCCGCAGCAGCGCCGGATCGATCCGGACCGCGAACCCGGCCCAGTCGAGGTTGAGGCCGGGGTCGGCGAGTTCATCGGTGATCTCGGGGAGGTAGCGGGGGGTGGCGCGCAGCACGGTGAGCCGGCGGCGGCCGGGGCGGTGCAGGGTGATCAGGGTGCGGGCGGTGCCGAGGCGGTCGGCGCTGCGTCCGGGGGCGTGGGCGTGGCCGACCAGTTCGAGCAGTCCGTCGACCCAGGCGGCGGAGCGGATGCCCATCCGGGGGGCGGGATCGGCCGGGCCGCTGAGCGCCGCTCGGCGGGGGAGGGGGACGGAGAATCCGAGGGATCTGGCAAAGGAAGGTCGAGGCACCTCAATGCCCTTCGCGCTGCGGGAGTCGAGAGCCCTGCTGATATCCCGTTATCTCACACCACGGCCGACGGGCGGGTCAATTTTCAAATTGGTAGCGGAAATATGGCGGCCGGGCTGTCAGAAAGCTGCCCGGCCGTCATTATGTTCAGTTTTTATTTTCGGCTTTTCGGCTCAGTTCTTCAGCAGGGCATCCGCCACTCGGGCCGAGGCCTGGCCGTCGTCCAGGTCGCAGTAGCGCTCGCGGAACGCGGCGTACCTGTCGGCGTGTTCGGCGGCGAGTGCCTCCACCCGGCCCAGGGCGTCGATGAGTTGGTCGGAGGTGGCGAGCAGCGGTCCCGGGGCCTCGGCCTCGAAGTCGAAGTAGAAACCGCGCAGGTCGTCCCGGTAGTGGGCGAGGTCGTGGGTGAAGAAGAGCATCGGGCGGCCGGTGTTGGCGAAGTCGAACATCACCGAGGAGTAGTCGGTCACCAGCACGTCGGCGATCAGCAGCAGTTCGGCCGTGTCGGGGTAGGTGCCGACGTCCCAGAGGTAGCCGTTGCCGGCGCCCGGGATCTGGCCGCACATCACCTCGTGGCTGCGGACCAGCAGCACCTGGTCCTCGCCGAGGGCCGCCTGCGCGGCGGCCAGGTCGAGCCGCAGGTCCAGCTGGTAGCCGCCCTGCGGGCGGCGCCGGTCCTCGCGGAAGGTCGGCGCGTACAGCACCACCTTCCTGCCCTCGGGCAGCCCGAGCCGCTCGCGCACCCGCTCGGCGGTCTTCTCCCGGTCGGAGGCGAACAGCAGGTCGTTGCGCGGGTAGCCGCTCTCCAGGATCTCGCCCTGGTAGCCGAAGGCCCGCCGCAGCACCGGCGCAGACCAGCGGTTGGCCGCGACCAGCAGACTCCACTGCGGTACCTCGTGCTCCAGGTGCCGCAGGTACTGGGCGTCGGTGAACCAGACCTTCTCGAAGTCGTGGCCGATCCGCTTCAGCGGGGTGCCGTGCCAGGTCTGCAGCACCACCTGGCCCGGGCGGCGCTCGAAGAACTCGGGCAGATGGTCGCCGGTCACCACGTACTTGGCGGTGGCCAGCGCCTCGAACCACTCGGTGGACTCCCACCGGATCGACTCCGCGGTCCGCGGCAGGTCGGCCTGCCGGTCGTCGGCGGTCCACAGGTGGCGCAGCTTCTCGCCGCGGCGGACCAGTTCCTCGTGCACGGCGCGCGGCGAGCCGCCGTACCGCCCGGTCCTGGAGGCGAGGTAGAGCACCGTGTCGGTCAGCGGACGGCGCTGGAACTCGGCGAACTCATGGCGCAGTTGCCGCTGCCGGTAGCCGCTGCGCTCCTCCGGCAGCAGGTCGGCGTGCGCCTCCAGCGAGAGGATGTCGTGGCGGCGGCGCTCCAGGGCGATCCGCTTGCCCCTGGCCTCCACCTCCAGCGGCAGCGAGCCGTGGCAGGACGGCGCCAGCACCACCTGCGGCCAGGCGCCGTCGGCGGCGGCGGCGCCGGCCGGCCGGAAGAAGACCTCCCAGGTGCCCCTGCGCAGCGGTACCTCCCCGGCGAAGGATGCGGTGGGCACGGCGGGCAGCGCGGCCCGGAACCGGCCCTCGGCGATCTCCACCGGGTAACTGTGCTCCTCCTCCTGCCAGTTGTGCCGGATCACCAGCTCGTACCTGTGCGTTCCCGGCAGCGGGAAGCTGCCGCTGAGCAGGAAGCCGTCGTCGTCCCGGGCGGCCGTGACCTCCTCGACGACCGGCTGCAGCACCTGGTCGCAGAACTGGAGGTACCCGCTGGGGGAAGGCTTGGAGTAGAGCGCCCGCCGACCGCCGCGCGCGGTGCCCGGAGCCGCCCCGGCCGACCGGTGCTCGATCGGCACGTTCAGCTGGGCCGGCGCCCGGCGGTCGTCTATCACCACCGGCACGGTGGAGCCGTCGGCCAGCCGCAGTTCGGTGTCCCAGCGGTCGCGCATCCGGTCGGCGGAGGACGGGTCGAGCGCGTCCCAGGCCTCGCGGACGGCGGTCAGCTCGGCGATCGGGAAGCTCGCGGTGAACGGTACGGTCCGTCCGGCGGGCGCGCCGAGCTTCAGCGGGAAGAGCAGCTCCCGGTCCGACTCGACGTGCTTGAGCCGCAGTTCGGCCCCGGCCAGGTCGGCACCTGAGCGCACCGAGCCGGCCAGGTGCACCTCGCCGCCGGCCGAGCCCACCTGCACCGCACGGGCCCGGACCTGCTCGACCCGCAGGTAGACGTGGTTGTCCTTGAGCCAGGGCACGATCCGGACGTCGTCCTCGACCCAGTGCACCGGCGGGTACTCGGCGGTGTCGCTCCAGCCGCCGGAGATCCGGCCCTTGTAGACGCCGCCCTTGCCGAAACCGGCGATCAGCACCCGCCAGGAGCCGTCCTTCCAACGGCCCCGGCTCTTGAGGCGCCCCGGGTCGATCACGGCGGTGAAGCCGGCCCAGTCGCAGTTGTAGAGGTCGTGCGGGGAGCTGGCGGTGGCCTCCGGGCTGTACACCGCCCTGGTCTGCACGGCCAGCACCCGGTGCCCCTTGGCCTCGCGCAGCACCAGCACCTTGACCATGTCGTGCTTGTGCTCGGCACCGAGGTGCTCGGGGAAGGCGTGCCCGGTGATCCGCAGCTTGCCGTCCTCCCAGGCGGAGTCGTAGAGCCGGCTGCGCATCACCAGTGCGTTGTCCAGCCGCAGAACGTCGGTCGGCACGCTCTTGCGGCCGCCGCGCAGGAACGGGTAGTCGGCGTACGGGCGGAGCAGACCGCGCGCCGGGGCGGCGCCGTTGCTGTCCTTCTCGAAGCGCAACTGCTCGACGAGCTCGTCCATCCGCCCCTGCAGGGTCAGGTGGTACTTGAGCCGCAGCGGCGCGCGCAGCTTGCGGACCTGCTCGGGGCCGATCGCGCGCAGCAGCCGGCTGACGCACTCCCGGTAGGCGTCGCGGTAGTCCTGGTCCCCCTCCAGCACCGAGGAGAAGAACATCGGGATCTCCTCGACCAGGTTGTTCTCGTCGTAGGAGCGCAGGTAGCGGCGGTACTTGGGGTCCTGCTGCTCCAGCAGCCAGGCGCGGACCAGCTCCATCGACTTCACCCGGTCGATCAGGCCCTTGGGGTTGGTCCGCATCTGCGTGATCGACATCTCGCCGACCTCGCGCTCGCGCCAGTGGTAGATCGGCTCGGAGAGCACGTCCACGCTGCGGGCGAGGTAGTGGTGCGGCACGCTGACCGGCGCGTCCTCGTACAGGATGCCCTCGGGGTAGAGCACACCGGCGGTGTCGAAGAACGAGCGGCGGTAGACCTTGTTCCACGCGGTGCGGTCGGTCACCAGCGAGGGGATCTCGGTGATGTGGGTCCGCAGCCTGGTCTCCTTGAACGGCTTGCGGTGCCCGCCCGACTGGTAGTACCCGATCGCGCGGAAGCGCAGCACGTTGCCGGTGGCGAAGTCCGAGCCGGTCTCGTTCAGGGTGCCGATCATCAGCTCGTACGCGCTGGGCGGCAGGGTGTCGTCGCTGTCCACGAAGGCCAGGAACTCGGTGCCCTCGGCGATGTGCCGGTAGCCGGTGTTGCGGGCCGCGCCCAGGCCCTTGTTCTCCTGCCGCACCAGCCGGAACCGCGCGTCCTTGGCGGCGTACGCCTCGGCGATGGCCGCGCTGCCGTCCTTGGAGCCGTCATCCACCATGACGCACTCGAAGTCGGGATACGTCTGTGCCGCGATCGAGTCCAGACACTCTTCCAGGTAGCGCTCGACGTTGTAGATCGGGACGACGACGGAGAGGCGGGGGGCCATCGGCTGCGCGGGCCTTTCATCGGGGGCTTGGCGACCGGTCTCGGGCCGACCATGGGCGGTCCAGAGCCGGCACACGGGCGGATAGTACCGCCCGAAAGTGACCGAATAGCCGCGACCGGGCGCGGTCGGAGCTCAGGGGACGCGGGCCACCAGTACGTACTCGTTGTACTTGAACACCCGCCCCACGGCCTCGGGGAGCGGGAAGGAGTAGCTGTGCAGCACGGCCAGCCCCGCGTTCTCGGCGTGCCCGCGCAGGCCGCCGAAGCCGACGAAGCGGACGTGCGTCGGGTCCGAGCGGTACCCGGCCGGCTGCGGAGTGATCAGCACCACCCGCCCGCCCGGGCGGACACTCGGGAGGTAGCTCTTCAGCAGCTCCGCACCGGTGGCCTCGTCCAGGTGCTCCAGCACGTGCGCGACCAGCATGCTGTCGAAGGCGCCCGGCCGGGTGAGGCCCGCGTCGCTCTCGAACTCGGCCGCGGTGTAGGCCTCCAGACCCCGCGCCCGGGCGGTGGCCACGGAGGTCTCGTTGTGGTCCACGCCGACGCTGCCCGCCGCGCAGTGCTGCAGGTTCCGGCCGACCCCGCAGCCGACGTCCAGCACCCGCCCGAGCCGCAGCCGCCGCAGGTTCCAGCGGTAGGGGGCCTGGGTGGGCAGCAGTCGCTTGAACCCCGACCGCTCCAGGGTGACCAGCCGCTCGGTGTACGAGGCGCCGGCGGTCGCCTCCCCGGTGCCGCTGCGGCCGGGGGCGGAGGCTCCCGGAGCGGAGGAGGAGGGCTGCGGCGGTTCGTGGGCTTCGGACATGGCGGTGGCCTCTCGGGTGCGGCCGGTCGGTTCCGGGTGCGGCAGGGTTGATAGGAGATCGAGTTGTGACGGAGAGTAGAGGGGTGGCGAAGTCGTCGCTCGTGTGATTCACCCGAAGGTACGACGCTGGTAACCGAGATTGCGCCAATTCGTTACGCGCTTGGTGGGAGAGTCGGTCGTGGCCGCCGGGGGACGGATCATGCCCATAACCGGGCTGTTCCGTGTCCGGTCTCCCCAGGCCGAACCTGGCCTGCGTCGTCGGCGGCCCGGTGATCTCCGGCGGCCCTCGTGTCCCCGTGGGAAAGAGTCCAATGCCCCGTTTCAGCGTGATCGTCCCGGTCTACCAGGTCGAGGAGTACCTGACCGAATGTCTCGACTCGGTGCTCAGCCAGTCCTTCGCGGACTTCGAGCTGATCGCGGTCGACGACCACTCGCCCGACGGGAGCGGCGCCGTCCTGGACCGGGCCGCCGAGCGCGATGACCGCATCCGGGTACTGCACCTCGCGGAGAACGTCGGACTCGGCCGCGCCCGCAACGCCGGCCTGGAGGCCGCCGCCGGCGACTACGTGATCTTCCTCGACAGTGACGACACCCTCACCCCCGGCCTGCTCGAGGCCGTCGAGGAACGGCTGAAGGCCTGCGCGGACCCGGAGATCCTGGTCTACGACTACGCCCGGACCTACTGGGACGGCCGCGTGGTGCGCAGCAGCTCCGCCCCCGTCTTCGCCCGCCCGGGACCGGAGGTCTTCACCCTCGACGACCGGCCCGACCTGCTGGAACTGCTGATGGTGGTCTGGAACAAGGCGTACCGCCGCAGCTACATCGACGAGCAGGGCCTGACCTTCCCGGCCGGCTACTACGAGGACACCCCCTGGACCTTCCCGGCTCTGCTCGCCGCCCGCTCGATCACCGTGCTCGACCAGGTCGGCGTCCACTACCGCCAGCGCGAGAGCGGCGGCAACATACTCGCCACCGCGTCCCGCAAGCACTTCGACGTCTTCGACCAGTACGACCGCGTCTTCGCCTTCCTCGACCGCCGGGAGGACCTCGCCCACTGGCGGCCCGTGGTCTACGGCCGGATGCTGCACCACCTCAACACCGTGGTCAGCAAGCCGGGCCGGATCCCCCCGGGTGACCGCCGCGAGTACTTCCGCCGGGCCGCCCGCCACTGCGCCCGCCTGCGGCCCGCCGACTACCACCCGACCCCGGGCACCGGCAGCGTCCGGACCGAGCTCCTCAGCCAGGGTCGCTACCTGGCCTACCAGACCGTCCGAGCCCTGGCCCGCACCCGCCACGCCGCCACCCTCGCCGCCCGGCGCATCTTCTGACGCACGCCCGCCCCGGGACTGGGGGCGCGGCGCGGAGCGCGGAGCTGGCGGCCCGGCCGGACGTACGCGCACTCCCTCGCGCGGCCGCCCGCACCCCGGAGCGACGGTGTCCGGCGCGGGGCGTCGCCCATGCGGGTGGTCGTCGCGGGCGGGGGACCGGAAGTGGCGGAGGGGAGCTGCGGACTGTGCCAACCTCGGTGCGCCGGGGCCTGCCCGCCGGCGGAGCGCCGCCGCTTCCGCCCCGGCCTCGACGACCGACGGAAGCGGATCACCATGCCCGACGCGGCGACCCAGGCCCCCGAGGACTCCACGGGTGCGGGGCCCCACCTCACCCGTCCCTTCAGGCCGGTGGCGCCCGGACTGGTCCCCGCGGCCGTACTGCTCCTCGCCCCGCCGGTGCTCCACCTGCTCCGCGCCGACCCGCTCACCCTCGCCCTGCTCTGGTGCGCCACCGCGGCCCGGTTCCGCTCCCGCCTCACGACGCTCGACCGGCTGGTCCTGTCCGCCGGCCTGCTGACCGGCTGGGGCTGCCTGCTCGGCGTCCTCGCCTCGCTCTGGCCGTGGGGCCTGCACCCGGTCGCCCTCGCCGAGGCCACCGCCCTGCCGCTGGCCGTCCTCGCGCTGACCCGCCCCGGGCCGCCGCCCCGACTCGCCCTCCCGCTCGCCGACCGCCTGCTGCTGATCGCCTTCGCCGCCGCCGGCTGGTGCTGTCTGCGCCCGCTGCTCACCGAGGACGCCACCGGCCGCCTGGCCGTCCTGTTCCACGGCGAGGACCTGGCCCGGCACTTCGCGCTCTACGACGCCGTGCTCAGGTTCGGCGGCTACCTGGTCTTCCACCGCGAGCAGGCCGCCGTCGCCCTGCAGGACGGCTTCCAGAGCTACCCGCAGGGCAGCCACCTGGTACTGGCCGCGCTCACCGGTTTCGTACGCGGCGGCACCGGAGCACCGCCCGCGCTCACTTCCCTCGGCTCCTTCACCCTGCTCACCGGGACGGTGCTGGCCGCCTGCGTGGCCGCCGTGCTCTGGGCGGCCCGCCGGGCGGCGGGGCCGGCGCTCGGCGGCTGGGCGGTGATGCCGCTGTGCGCGCTGACCGGCGGCTACCTGGTGCTGGACGAGGCGACCGGGCTGCTGCTCTCGGGTTTCGAGAGCGAGATCTTCGGCCTCACCCTGTTCGCGCTGCTCACCGCGCTGGTGCTGCGTCCGCTCGCCCGCCCCGGCGAACAACTGCTGCTGCTGGGTGCGCTGACCGTCGGGATCTCCTTCTCGTACTACCTGCTGCTGGTCACAGCCGTCCCGCTGCTGCTGATCTGGGCGGTGGTGCACCGCCGCCGCCTGCGGCCGGTGGGCCGGGCCGCCCTGGCCGCCGCTGCCGCCCTCACCGGCACGGCCGCCGCACTGCCCGTCCTGGCCAACTGGCGGCAGGCCAACTCGCCCGCCGTGCTGGCGATGCCGGGCGGTGTGCTGCCGGTGGTGCGGCACCTGCTGCTGCCGCTGCTCGCGGCGGCCGTCCTCGGGCTGCTCACCGCGGCGGCCCGGCGAAACGCCGTCCGGCGGGCCGCGCTCTGTGCCGTGACCACGGTGGCAGGGCTGGTCGTCGCCCTGCGCCAGTACCAGCTCGCCAGCACCGGGCACACCGAGTACTACTACGAGAAGCTGCTGCACCAGCTGGTCGTGGTCGGCCTGATCGCGCTCGGTGCCGCCGCCCTCCCGCTGTTCGGCCCGCCCGGGCGCGGCCGCACGGCGGCCCGCAACCCGGCGCGGGCCGTCCGGGCCGGGGCCGCCGCCCTCGTGGTGCTGGCCGCGCTGGTGCTCAACTCCCAGCCCGACGGCGGGACCAGCGGCTGGCACGCCAGCCGGTTCGCCGGCTATCTGCACGGGGACCGGGCGGCCCCGTTCAGCGCCTCCCTGGTCACCGCGGTCCACGTCACCCGCCCGGTGCCCGACCCCGGGATCGGCGTGCTGCTCACCGAGCCGAGGCAGGGCGAGGACCCGCGCTTCTACGAGGGCAACCTCTGGCTCGGGGTGCTCGCCCGCGACAACGGCCGCTCCTGGCGGGCCTGGATCTGGGGCCGCTGGCGCCACACCCCGCAGGAGATCGTCCGATTCGCCGACCGCTCCCCGGCCCCGCTGCGGGTCTACCTCGACGACCCCGCCCTGGCGGCCGCCACCGCGCGGCTCGCCGGGCCGGGCCGTGCCGGCCGCCTGGAGGTCGTCCTGGTCCGCTACACCGGCGACGGCCGCCCGTTGATCGGTCCGATCGTCCGATGAAACGTCGGTGAGCGACCTCGGGTGCCCCATTCGGGCTAATCGGATCACAAATCGATGCCCCACCCGGGTGACACCTCGTTACGCCGAAGGCAGTGCCGGAGGGCCGCGCGGTGCCCCCCGACGGTGCGACCGGGTACCCGCACTACGCGCCCCCTCCCCGACGGAAGCGAAGCAGCATGCCCGACGTGGCCACCGAGGCAACCGAAGAACCGCACCTCGCCCCACCCGGCCCGCGGCCGGCCACACCCGGAGCACCGGCCCGCCGGCTGCCCGCGGCGGCGGAGGCGGCCACCGCCCTCGCCGTCGCCGTCGGCTTCATGCTCTGGTCCCGCAACATCCGGGTGAACCCGCTGATCAGGGTCGGCCAGGTCAGCGGTCTGGCGGTGCTGCAGTTCCGGGCCGCCGTGCTGGCCGTCCCGCTGCTGACCGCCGTCCTGTGGGCCGCCCACCGAGCCCGGGGCCACCGCTGGCAGCTGGTGCTGCGCCTCGGCTGCGCCGTCGTCGCGGGGCTCGGCACCGGCATCGTCGCAGGCGGCATCGCCGTCGCCCTGCGCGGCACCCCCTGGGGCCTCGGCGGTCAGGACGGCGACCCGGGCACCCTGCTGGGCTACGCCGCGTCCTTCCTGCGCGGCGAGGGGCTGCCCGACGTCTACCCGCCCGGTTTCATCGTGCTGCTCGCCGAATGGGCCCGCTACCTGCGCGGCGGCCACGTCGGCTACGCCCTCAAGGACCTCCAGCTGCTGCTCAGCGCCGTCCTCGGCCCGCTGTGCTACCTCGCCTGGCGCACCCTGCTCCGCCCCGCCTGGGCACTGGCCGTCGCGCTGCCCGCAGCCATCCTCTTCCTCGACCCCATCCGGCCGTACAGCCACCTGGTGATGGTGGTGCTGCTGCCGCTGATCGGCCGCCTGCTCACCGAACTCGTCCACGCGCCGAGGATGTCCGTCCGCACCGCGGTGCTGCGCGGCGCGGTCCTCGGTGCCGTCCTCGGTCTGCTCTTCCTGCTCTACTCGGGCTGGTTCGTCTGGTCCGCCCCCGGTGTCCTGGTGGCCGTCCTGCTGCTCGTACCGTGGCGTCAGGGCTCCGCCGCCCTGGCCAGGGCGGCCGGCCTGCTCGGCGCCGCCGCGGCCACCGCCGCCGCGGTCGGCTCGCCGCTGCTGGTCAAGCTCGCCGAGCACGGCGCCGACACCGTGGACCGCTACGCCTACTTCGACGTCTACATCGACCCGGCGTACGTCCTCGGCTGGCGCTCCGACCGCTCCGGCTGGCCCGCCGCCTGGGCCTGGCCGCCGCCCGGGGAACTCGCCGGACAGACCACCTTCGCGCTGCTCGTGCTGACCGGTCTCGGCCTCGCCCTGGCCCTCGGCCTGCGCCGGCCCCCGGTGATCGCCGCCGTCGGCTGCCTGGCCGGCGCCTGGCTGCTGCGCTTCTGGTTCGCCGGGCACATGGAGCGCGACCAGGCCGTCATGCTCTACCCGCGCACCACCTGGCTGATCCTGTACGCGCTGATCGCCCTCACCGTGCTCTCCGCCATGCTGCTCGCCGGCGGGGCCCGCGATGCCTGGCTGCGGCTGACCGCCGAGCGGCGGGTGAAGCTCCCGCGCTTCCTCGGCCGGCGCCTGGCGGCGGGCTCGCTCTGCTCGCTCGCCGTGTTCGGGGCGATGGCCGCGTCCTGGTCCGCCAACCGGTACATGCCGCAGGGCCCGCAGACCGACACCATGGGCATCGACGCCTACCGCGCGCACCTGCTGCAACGAGCCGACGGCAGCTGCCCGTCGTACGCTCCGGGCCACACCTGCGCCGCACCGCACCCGGACTGGCGGCCGCAGGACAGCAGGGACACCCGGCTCTGGTGCGGCAACGTCGAGGCCAAGGACTGGCCGACCTACTGCGGGGGCACGGCGCCGTTCACCGACCGGCCCGATTGAGGCCCGCAACGGCCCGTCCACGGAGCCCGGTGCCACGCCGTCGGCCGGCCGGGCTATACAGGGTCTCTGCTCCGCCTGTCCGCCCCTACCGTCCACTGTCCCTGTCGACTGCCCTGCCGGGGCGGGAGTGCGCCGATGGACTTTCTGACCCGACTGCCGCTGATCGGCCCGGTGGTGGCCCGAGCGCTGCGCAGCCGCCCCTACCGCGTGTACGAGCACTTCACCGCCCTCAAGAGCAACCGTCTCGCCGGGGCCGTCACCTTCTTCGGCTTCCTCGCGCTCTTCCCGCTGCTCACGGTGGCCATGGCGGTCGCCGTCGGGACGCTCTCGCACGCGCGCGTGCAGCAGCTGCAGGGCGACATCGCCAAGCAACTGCCCGGGGTCGCCAACTCGCTCGACCTGAACGAGGTGGCCGCCAACGCCGGGACCATCGGCGTGGTCAGCGGCGTGGTGCTGCTGCTCTCCGGCCTCGGCTGGGTGAACACCATGCGCGGATCGATCCGTGACATCTGGCAACTCCCGGAGGAGAGCGGCAACTTCATCCTGCGCAAGGTCTGGGACTGCGTGGTCCTGGTGGGCCTCGGTGTGGTCTGTGCCGTCTCGGTGGTCTCCTCCGCCGTCGGCAGCACGCTGGCCCAGCGCCTCGCCGGGTGGCTCGGCCTGTCCCAGAGCGGCCCCGGCCGCTATCTGCTGGCCGTCGTCGGCTTCCTGATCGCGGTCGCCGCCGACCTGGTGCTGTTCGCCTACCTGCTGAGCCCGTTCCCCAGGATCGGCGGGCAGCGCCGTCGGGCCGTACTGTCCGGCGCGCTGATCGGCGCGGTGGGTTTCGAGGTGCTGAAGGTTGCGCTCGCGTCGTACCTCAGCAGGGTGGCGGGCCGGAGCGTCTACGGGGCTTTCGGCGTTCCGATCGCCCTGCTGCTCTGGATCAACTTCGTTTCCCGGCTACTGATGTACTGCGTCTCCTGGACCGCCCTGGACGACCCCGAAGCCGCTCGTGAGCGCGCCGCCGAACAGGCCAGAACCGCCTTGGCCGCCACCCAGGACTGACCCTCCCCCCGCCTACCCTTCCCCGGAGGCACTCATTGACCAGCGCCGACACCGCCCCCGCCGCCACGCCCCGTACTCCGGACGACGTGCCGGGGTGGTTCTGGAAGGCCGACCAGGAGGTGTTCGGCTGGCTGCTGGAGCGTCAGACCGCTGCCGGGGCCGGGGGCGACATCCTGGAGCTCGGCAAACAAGAGCCGTACCTGCGGGGCGGACCGGTCGCGCACCCGGCCTGCCCCGGCAGCCCCGTGCCCCCGGACCGTTCGCCCGGTCAGTCGTGCGACCCCGGGGTCGCACCCACCGGCTGTTCCGGGCCGTCGGGCCCGGACCCGACGGCCCGCAGGGGCCTGGTCCGGGCCAGACGGCGCCGCACCAGCAGCCCGCACAGCGCGGCCGCCCCGGCCGCCCCGCACAGCCCGGCGGCGATCCAGCCGCCGGCGTCCACCTCGTCCCGTGCGGCCCGCACGGCCCGCACGGCCCGGGTCCCCGCCGCGCCGTGCGCCTCCCGGCCGCCCGGGCCCTCGGCCTTCCCGGCGGACTCGTCCACCAGGTGCCCCACCGGAGCGACCTTGCCCCCGGCCGCGAAGCCCCAGTCGAGCAGCGCCGCCGTCTCCTCGTACACCTTCATGTACGTCTCGGGGTGCATCACCGCGACCAGCAGGGTCCGGCCGTCGCGCTCGGCGGCGCCGACGAAGGTGGAGCCCGCGTTGGTGGTGTAGCCGTTCTTGACGCCGATCAGGCCGGGGTAGTGGCCGAGCAGCCGGTCGGTGTTGGTGATGCCGTAGCTGGCGCGCTGGCCGGTGGTCTTGTCGTAGGCGCCGGGGAAGGTGGCCTGCTTGGTCGAGCAGTACGAGCGGAAGTCCGTGTTGCGCAGTCCGGCCCTGGCGAACAGCGTCAGGTCGTACGCCGAGGAGAGCTGGCCCTCCGCGTCGTAGCCGTCGGGGGAGACCACATGGGTGTCACGGGCGCCCATCGCGTCCGCCCTGGCCTGCATCTGGGCGACGGTCTTGTCGATCCCGCCGTTCATGTGGGCGAGCACGTGCACCGCGTCATTGCCCGAGCTCAGGAAGACGCCGCGCCACAGGTCCTCGACCCGGTAGTCGAGGTCCTCCTTCACCCCGACCAGGCTGCTGCCCGCGCCGAGGCTGGCCAGCTCCCCGTGGGCGACCCTGTGCACCTGATCGCGCGGGAACCTGGGCAGCACGGTGTCCGCGAACAGCATCTTCAGCGTGCTGGCCGGCGGCAGCCGCGCATGGGCGTTCTGGGCCGCCAGCACCTCGCCGCTCACGGCGTCCGCCACCAGCCAGGCACGGCCGGTCAGACCCTCCGGAAGGGCCGGAGCCCCGGCCTTGGGGGAGACCTGGACGCCGGTCAGGGCGAGCCGGGCGCCGCCGATCTTCGACAGGCCCGGTGGCGGCTGCTCGTCGAGGGGGGCCGCCGCGGCGGCGCAGAGCGAGACGGCGGCGGCGACCGCCGCGCAGCGGTACGCAAGGTGACAGGCTGATCGCACGAAGTGAACGTACCCGGGTCGCCACTGGCTCGGTCGCCGCGCCGCATCCGTCCCTCCGAAGAGTGCCGGTCGCTGGGCCGTCCGGCCGACTCCGCATACTGGAACCAGACCGCCCCTCCCGCCCAAGGACGCCCCATGAAGCTCAGCCGCCGCGCCTCCTGGTTCCTCGCCGCCTTCGGCGTCTGGTCCCTGATCATCTGGACCACCTTCGTGAAGAACCTCTGGAAGGACTCCGGCGGCCAGGCCTTCGTGGGCGGCGACCACTCCCAGCCCACCGCCTTCTTCTGGATCCACCTCCTGCTCGCCGTCACCTCCCTGGTCCTCGGCCTCGTGATCGGCGGCATCGGTGTGCGCGGCCTGCGCGCGCCCCGCGAGGACTGACCCTTCCGAACCGATTGCCCCCACCATTCCGGCACTGCCGAGATCTGCGCCGTGCGCCCGTCCGGCGCACGCATTTCGACCTCGGGTGGGGGAAATTCAGTGCGCCGATCCACGGCCCTCTCTCCGCGGCTGCTGGCCGCCGCCGCCACCGCGGCACTGGCCACCGGCCTGCTGCGGTGACCGCCGAGCGGCACCTGCTGACCTTCCACGGTTTCGCCGCGCCGAAGGACCTCGGCGTCCTGTCCTGACGAAAACGCCCGAGGGCCCGTCCGGTTCGACCGGACGGGCCCTCGGGGCTGGGCGACTAGAAGCGGCGGGTCACCAGGGCCCGCTTCACTTCCTGGATCGCCTTGGTGACCTCGATGCCACGGGGGCAGGCCTCGGAGCAGTTGAAGGTGGTGCGGCAACGCCACACGCCCTCACGGTCGTTGAGGATCTCCAGGCGCTGCTCGGCGCCCTCGTCACGCGAGTCGAAGATGAAGCGGTGCGCGTTGACGATGGCGGCGGGGCCGAAGTACTGGCCGTCGTTCCAGAAGACCGGGCAGGACGACGTGCACGCGGCGCACAGGATGCACTTGGTGGTGTCGTCGAACCGCTCGCGGTCCTCCTGGGACTGCAGGCGCTCGCGGGTCGGGTCGTTCCCCTTGGTGATGAGGAACGGCATGACGTCCTTGTACGCCTGGAAGAACGGGTCCATGTCCACGATCAGGTCCTTGAGGACCGCGAGACCCTTTATGGCCTCGACCGTGATCGGCTTCTCCGGGTTGACGTCCTTGATCAGGGTCTTGCACGCCAGCCGGTTGCGGCCGTTGATCCGCATCGCGTCGGAGCCGCAGATGCCGTGCGCGCAGGAACGGCGGTAGGTGAGGGTGCCGTCCTGCTCCCACTTGACCTTGTTGAGGGCGTCCAGGACGCGCTCCTTGGGGTCCATCTCCAGCTGGTAGTCGACCCACACCGGGTCCGGGTGCTCCTCCGGGTTGAACCGGCGGATCCGGAGGGTGACGGTGATCAGCTGGGAGGCACCCGACTCGGCCGCGTCCAGAGCGGCCGAGTGCTTCTCCACGGTCGGAGTGCTCATCAGTACTTACGCTCCATCGGCTGGTAGCGGGTCTGCACGACCGGCTTGTAGTCGAGGCGGATCGAGGTGCTGCCGTCCGCGGCAACCTCCTGGTACGCCATGGTGTGCTGCATGAACTTCTCGTCGTCGCGCTTGGGGAAGTCCTCGCGGTAGTGACCGCCGCGGGACTCCTCGCGGGCCAGTGCGGAGACGACCAGCACCTCGGCCAGGTCGAGCAGGTTGCCCAGCTCCACGGCCTCCAGGAGGTCCGTGTTGTAGCGCATGCCCTTGTCCTGGATGGCGACGTTCTTGTACCGCTCGCGCAGGTTGCGAACGTCCTTGACCGCCTGCTTCAGGGTGTCACCGGTGCGGTACACGGACGCGTTGGCGTCCATGGACTCCTGCAGCTCCTTGCGGAGCTGGGCCACCGACTCGGTGCCGGTGGACTCGCGCAGGCCGTCGACCATGTCCTGGACGAGCTTGCCCGGGTCGGCCGGCAGTTCGACGAAGTCGTGCTTCTCGGCGTACCCGGCGGCGGCGATGCCCGCGCGGCGGCCGAACACGTTGATGTCCAGCAGCGAGTTGGTGCCCAGGCGGTTGGCGCCGTGCACCGAGACGCAGGCGACCTCGCCGGCCGCGTACAGGCCCGGGACGATGTCGGTGTTGTTCTTCAGCACCTCACCCTCGACGTTGGTCGGGATGCCGCCCATGCCGTAGTGCGCGGTGGGCTGGATCGGGATCGGGTCCGTGTAGGGCTCGATGCCGAGGTAGGTGCGGGCGAACTCGGTGATGTCCGGGAGCTTGGCGTCCAGCTGCTCCGGCGGCAGGTGGGTCAGGTCCAGGTAGACGTGGTCGCCGTCCGGACCGCAGCCGCGACCCTCGCGGATCTCGCTGTAGATGGCGCGCGAGCAGACGTCACGGGACGCGAGGTCCTTCATGACGGGGGCGTAGCGCTCCATGAAGCGCTCGCCGTCCTTGTTGCGCAGGATGCCGCCCTCGCCGCGGGCACCCTCGGTGAGCAGGATGCCCATGCGCCAGATGCCGGTCGGGTGGAACTGGAAGAACTCCATGTCCTCCAGCGGCAGACCACGGCGGTACGCCACGGCCTGGCCGTCACCGGTCAGGGTGTGGGCGTTCGAGGTGACCTTGAACATCTTGCCGGTGCCGCCGGAGGCGAAGACGACCGCCTTGGCCTGGAAGACGTGGATCTCACCGGTGGCCAGCTCGTAGGCGACGACGCCGGCGGTCCTGCCCTCGTTGATGAGCAGGTCGAGGACGTAGAACTCGTTGAAGAACTCGACGCCGTGCTTGACGCAGTTCTGGAACAGCGTCTGGAGGATCATGTGGCCGGTGCGGTCGGCCGCGTAGCAGGAGCGGCGGACCGGGGCCTCACCGTGGTTGCGGGAGTGGCCGCCGAAGCGGCGCTGGTCGATCCGGCCCTGCTCGGTCCGGGAGAAGGGGAGACCCATCTTCTCCAGGTCGAGGACGGCGTCGATGGCCTCCTTGCACATGATCTCGGCGGCGTCCTGGTCGACCAGGTAGTCACCACCCTTGACCGTGTCGAAGGTGTGCCACTCCCAGTTGTCCTCCTCGACGTTGGCGAGGGCGGCGCACATGCCGCCCTGGGCCGCGCCGGTGTGGGACCGGGTGGGGTAGAGCTTGGTCAGCACGGCGGTGCGGCTGCGCTGCGTCGACTCGATGGCCGCGCGCATGCCGGCGCCGCCCGCGCCGACGATGACGGTGTCGTACTGGTGAATCTGCATGGGGGTTAGTCGCCTCGCTGTGGGCTCGCTACCGACTTAGATGTTGGGGTCGAAGGTGAAGATCACCAGGGTGCCGAGAAGGACCGTGAAGACGGTCGCGGCACCCAGGAGGAGCTTCAGCCACATGCGAGTGGAGTCCTTCTCCGCGTAGTCGTTGATGACCGTGCGCATGCCGTTGGCGCCGTGCAGCATGGCCAGCCACAGCATCAGCAGGTCCCAGCCCTGCCAGAACGGCGAGGCCCACTTGCCGGCCACGAAGGCGAAGCTGATCTTGGAGACACCGCCGTCGAGGACGATGTTGATCAGCAGGTGGCCCAGGATCAGGACGACCAGGACGACACCCGACAGGCGCATGAACAGCCAGGCGAGCATCTCGAAGTTGGTGCGCGTACGGCGCGGGGTCTTCTTCGTACGGGTACGGGCCGGCTCGATCACGAAGGCGTCGGCCGGGTTGCCGGTCCCCAGGCCCTGGCCGGTGTGGGCCTGGGCGGACGGGACGACCAGCGTGTCGGTGGTCTCAGTAGCCATCTGGGATCAGCCCCCGAACCAGGTGCGAAGGGTGTGCTGCAGGATCGGGTAGAAGGCGCCGGCCATCAGGACGACCCAGACGCCGACGACGGTCCAGAGCATCTGCTTCTGGTACTTCGGGCCCTTGGCCCAGAAGTCCACGGCAACGACGCGCAGGCCGTTCAGGGCGTGGAACAGGATGGCGGCGGTGAGGCCGTACTCCATCAGGTTCACGAGCGGCGTCTTGTACGTCGCGATGACGGAGTCGTACGCCTGCGGCGACACCCGCACCAGTGCGGTGTCGAGGACATGTGCGAACAGGAAGAAGAAGATGAGGACGCCGGTGACTCGGTGAGCCACCCAGCTCCACATGCCTTCCCGGCCGCGGTACAGCGTTCCAGCCGGCACGGAAAACCCTCCGGAAGCGGATTCGGGGGCTCGGCCGGCTTCGGTGTCGGTCAGCCCGGCCGGGTACGGTCCACCGGCCGCCAGCATCCTATCGACGCCGTGTCGTCAGACGCCTCCGGGGGTGTCAGGTGTGATCAATCAGGCACGTACGGGCTAGCCGAGCCGGGAACTGTCACCCTGGGTGACGGCAAGACTGCGCTACGGTGCGATCCACCGTCCGCTCCCCGCCGTCGAGGACCGCCGTGCCCCACCGTCCCCTGAGTGTCCTGAGCTGTGCGCTGCTCGCGCTGGCGGCCGGCTGCGCCACCGTAGCCCCCTCGTCCGACCGGGCACCCCGGCCGCTCACCGCCGAGCAGCTGAGGACCGCCGCCGTCACCGACGGCGACCTCGGTCACGGATACAGCGTCACCCTGATGGCCCCGGGCCGGCAGACCGCCCAGGGCGCCGACCGCCAGACCTCCGACGTGGCGGCCTGCCAGCCGGTGCTCGACGCGATGGCGCCGGGCAAGGCGGCCTCCGGCCCGATCGCCGAGACCGATCTCGGCGTCGCGCTCGCCGCCGACCCCGGGGGCAGTGTCTACGCCGGCCTGCTGGCCTTCGAGTCCGGCCGGGCCGCCGACATCCAGGGCGAGCTGGACCGGGTGCTGGCGCAGTGCGGCAGCTTCACCTCGACCGCGCGGAGCGCCGGGCCGGCGGGCGGTAAGGGGGCCGTGGTCCGTACCAGGCACCGGCTGTCCAGGATCGACACGCCCACACCGGAGGGAGCGGACGGCGCCAGCGCGTTCACCCTCACGAATGAATCCGACGCCACCTCGCTCGTCCAGCGCGCCCTGCTGGCGCGGGCCGGCACGGTACTGGCGGTGTTCACCACCGTCGGGGCGGGCGGGAACCCGGCCCCCGCGCCCGACCAGGGGCTGGTCCAGGCGCAGGTGGCCAAGCTGTGGAAGGCGCAGCAGCAGTAGCGGCGGGTGGCGCGCCGAGCCAGGCCCTAGCGGGCCGGGCTGGCCTCGTGGGTGGCGACCAGGTGTTCCAGCCTGGTCAGGGCGATCCGGCGGAGCTCCTCGGCGGCGGTCAGGCGCTCCTCGTCCGGGTCGTTCGCCAACCGGGTGCGGATCGAGCTCAGCACGGCGTCGAGCATCTCCTCGGGGTCGATGCCGTCCAGGCACACCACGAAGACATGGCCGAACCGCGCCTCGTACGCGGCGTGTGCGGCCCGCAGGGCGGTGTGGGCCGCCTGGCTGCCGGGTGCGCGCATCCCCAGCAGCGGCTGCGGCATCCAGCTCTCGTCCGCCAGCGCCTCGGCCAGATCGGCCGGACGCAGGTCGTACGAGGCCTCGCTCGCGGCGGCGAGCAGGGACTCTATGTCGGGGTAGGGGCGGTGGGCGGCGAGTCGCAGGGCCCATCGGTGGCTGCCGCAGCAGGCCAGCAGGGCCTCCTCCGCCGCGCCGGGGTCGGCCTCGTTGAAGCGGTGAAGCCCGAGCAAGGACGGCGTCGATCGGGGGTCCCCCCGGACGAAGTCTGGGGGCGGGTCCCCCCGGACGGGGTCCGGGGGAGGATCGGGTCGCTGCGGCGGGATGTCGCTGGCCAGCGGGTCCTCCTCGTGAGGGGAGCAGGCAGGGGCGGGTGCGCGCACGGACATACGTGCTGTGCGATGGCGCGACCGACCTGTGGGAGCGAGCCGGGCCGGGTGTCAGGAGGTCCGACCCGGCAGCGGGACAACGGTAGTTGAGTGCTCACCAGTTGTGGAGGCGGCGCGCAGAATTCACTCGACCGAGCTATCAAGTTGTGACGTTGACACCAATGGGTCACGTCCCAGGGCCCCAGGGGCAGGGCGTTCCCAAGGGGTACCCGGGCGGACGGGGGCGCGGGAAGCGCGCGGGACGGTGGGCGGCGGGCCCGCGCCCCGCCGCCCGGAGGAGCCTCGTCCGCGCTACAGCACGCGGTGGACCTTGTGGTTGGCGGCCTGGGCGCGCGGGCGGACCACCAGCAGGTCGATGTTGACGTGCGAGGGCCGGGTGACGGCCCAGGAGACGGTGTCCGCGATGTCCTCGGCGGTGAGCGGCTCGGCCACGCCCGCGTACACCGCGGCGGCCTTCTCCTCGTCCCCGCGGTACCTGGTCACCGCGAAGCCCTCCGACCTGACCATGCCGGGGGCGATCTCGATCACCCGGATCGGCTCGCCGCACAGTTCGAGCCGGAGTGTCGCGGCGATGGTGTGCGCGGCGTGCTTGGCCGCGACGTACCCGCCGCCGCCCTCGTAGGCGGCCAGTGCGGCGGTGGAGGAGAGCACCAGCACCGTGCCGTCGCCGCTCGCCCGCAGGGCGGGCAGCAGCGCCTGGGTCATCTGCAGCACGCCGATCACGTTGACCTCGTACATGGCCCGCCAGTCGTCCGGGTCGCCGCTCTCCACCGGCTCCGCGCCGATCGCCCCGCCCGCGTTGTTGACCAGGACGTCCACCCGGCCGACCTCGGCGGCGAAGGCGTCGACGGCGGCGCGGTCGGTGACGTCCAGGGTGTAGGCGCGGCCGCCGATCTCCTTGGCCAGCGCCTCGATCCGCTCGGTCCGGCGGGCGGCGAGGACCACGTCGAATCCGTCCGCGGCCAGCCGTTTGGCGGTCGCCGCGCCGATACCGCTGCTCGCACCGGTGACCACGGCCACCTTCTGCTCGGTCATTGCCACTCCTGGGAAAGATCCGGTCGTTGGAACCGATCATCTCAACGCGTACGACCGGCGCCGCCTTCCGTCCCCCACTACATTGCGGTCAAGGCACCTTCCATCCCGCAGAGGCCCCGCATGGCAGCCGACCCACGCCGTACTGATCCCCGCCGTACTGGCCCCCGCCGCACCGATCCCCGCCGCACCGAGTCCGGCCTCCCGATCGCGCCGGTGTACGGCCCCGAAGACCTCGAAGGCTGGGACGCGCGGGCCGGGCTCGGCCGGCCCGGCGAGTACCCCTTCACCCGGGGGGTCTACCCGACGATGTACGCCGGCAGGCCGTGGACCATGCGCCAGTACGCCGGCTTCGGGACCGCCGCCGAGTCCAACGCCCGGTACCGGCAGCTGATCGCCCACGGCACCACGGGCCTGTCGGTCGCCTTCGACCTGCCGACCCAGATGGGGTACGACTCGGACGCCCCGATCGCGGCTGGCGAGGTCGGCAAGGTCGGGGTGGCGATCGACTCGGTCGAGGACATGGACGTCCTGTTCGACGGCATCCCGCTGGGCGAGGTGTCCACCTCGATGACCATCAACGCACCCGCGGCCCTGCTCCTGCTGCTCTACCAACTGGTCGGCGAGGCACAGGGGGTGGCGCCCGGCCGGCTGAGCGGCACGGTCCAGAACGACGTGCTGAAGGAGTACATCGCGCGCGGCACGTACATCTTCCCGCCGAAGCCCAGCCTGCGCCTGGTCGCGGACGTCTTCCGGTACTGCCGGGCCGAGATCCCGAGGTGGAACACCATCTCGATCTCCGGCTACCACATGGCCGAAGCGGGGGCGGACCCCGCGCAGGAGATCGCCTTCACGCTGGCCAACGGCATCGAGTACGTGCGCACCGCCGTCGCCGCCGGGATGGACGTGGACGACTTCGCGCCGCGCCTGTCCTTCTTCTTCGTCTCCCGCACCACCCTCCTGGAGGAGGTCGCCAAGTTCCGTGCGGCCAGGCGGATCTGGGCCAGGGTGATGCGGGAGGAGTTCGGGGCGGAGAACCCCAAGTCGCAGATGCTGCGCTTCCACACCCAGACCGCGGGGGTCCAACTCACCGCCCAGCAGCCGGAGGTGAACCTGGTCCGGGTCTCGGTGCAGGCGCTCGCCGCGGTGCTCGGCGGTACCCAGTCGCTGCACACCAACAGCTATGACGAGGCCATCGCGCTGCCCACCGAGAAGGCCGCCAGGCTCGCGCTGCGCACCCAGCAGGTGCTCGCGTACGAGACCGACGTCACCGCCACCGTGGACCCGTTCGCGGGCAGCTACGCGGTGGAGTCGATGACCGACGACCTGGAGGCGGCCGCACTCGGACTCATGGCCAGGGTCGAGGAGTTGGGCGGTGCGGTGGCCGCGATCGAGCGGGGCTGGCAGAAGGGCGAGATCGAGCGCACCGCCTACCGCATCCAGCAGGAGACCGACTCCGGCGAGCGCACCGTGGTCGGGGTCAACCGCTTCCGGCTGGACGCCGAGGAGCCCTACCAGCCGCTCAGGGTGGACCCGGCGATCGAGGCGCGGCAGGCCGAGCGGCTGGCCGTCCTCCGTGCGCGGCGGGACGGTTCGGCGGTGGACCGGGCGCTGACCGCGCTGCGCCGGGCGGCCCGCGGCAGTGACAACGTGCTGTACCCGATGCGGGAGGCGCTGGCGGCGAGGGCCACCGTCGGCGAGGTCTGCGACGCGCTGCGCGAGATCTGGGGGACGTACGCGCCCGTCGAGCGCTTCTGAGACCGACCGGGAAGGCGAACGCCCCCGGGCCGCAGAGGGCCCGGGGGCGTTCGGGTGGTGCGCCGCGTCAGTTCTTCCTGGGCAGCTTGAAGGACTTGAAGAAGTCCACGCCGTTCGGGGTGCCGACGCCGGTCGCGGTGTCGTAACCCTTCTTCGCGGTCAGACCGTAGTCGGCGCCGATCTTGTACAGGCGGACCTTGAGCGAGCCGCCGACCATGCCGAGGTCGACCACGTTGCCGCGCGGGGTGCGCACGGCGGCGTCGTTGACGTCGTTGAACGCCTTGGTGCCGGCCCGGTCGTAGATGGCGGGGTTGGCGAAGCCGATCGCCCGGCCGCCGCGCTCCTGGATGGTGTCGGCCAGGATGGCCGCGTACTCCGGCGAGGAGACCGAGGTGCCGCCGTAGCCGCCCTCGCTGTAGGTGCCCTTGTCGGTGTAGCCGACCAGGGTGGCCGCGACCAGGTCACCGCTCATCGCGACGTCCGGGGTGGCGCGCAGCGGGGTGAGGGACTTGGTGCCGTCGGCAGCCGTCATGGAGACGGACTTCGGCACGACGCCCTTCTGGTACCAGGGCTGCTGGAAGTCCTTGGAGACGCCGCCGCCACCGCCGAAGTAGAAGGTGCCGGGCTTCGGGGTCCAGGACTTGCCGTCGGCCGAGAGCACCGAGCGCAGGTCGCCCATGGAGACCTCGTGGCCGTACTTGCCCTTCTTGTCGGCGAGCTCCAGGGCGGTGCCGCCGACCGAGGTGACCCACGGCGAGGAGGACGGCCACTGGGCCTGCGCCTGGTTGGTGTCCTTCTCGCAGTTGACACCGGTCGCGGCGGCCTGCGGCGAGTCGTTGCCGCAGTCACCGCTGGAGACGGTGAAGCTGATGCCCTCGACGGCACCGAGCTCGAAGAGCTGGTTGTCGGCGGCTATCACGGCCGGGTCCAGGTCCCCGCTCTTGCCGTGCATGATCTCGCCCCACGAGTTGGAGACGATGTCGGCCAGGTGGCCGTCGACGACCTTGGCCAGCGCGGCGTTCAGGTCGCCGTCCAGGCAGGAGTCGGCGCCGACGTATACGACCTTGGCGTCGGGCGCGAGACCGTGCGCCATCTCGACGTCCAGGGCCTCCTCGCCGGACCAGTCACCGCAGTCGGTCTGGTGGTTCCACTTGTCCTTGGTGACGACCTCGCTGTACTGGCCCTTGGCGAACGGCTTGTCGCCGTGCAGCTGCGCGAAGTGGTTCGCGTCCTGCTCCATGGTGCCGAGCGCGTAGGCGTCGATGATGGCGATCCGGGCCCCCTTGCCGGTCACCTTGGCATCGGTGATGCCGTACGCCTTGCGCAGCTGGTCCGGGGTGTACGAGCACGGCGCGAAGGGCTCGTTCTTCTCGTACCCGGCCGGGGCACCCTTGGCGATCTTGGACGCGTAGCCGTTGTCCGAGCAGGTCGGGACGGTCGGCAGGCCGGCGTCCGGCTTGGCGGCCTCGGGCGCGGCGGCGGCCCGGGACTGGGCGCCGGCCTGCTCGGCGTCCTTGACCGAGACGGCCTGGGAGACGGCCTTGTGCTGGACGTCGGTCAGGTTGGCGACACCCAGCACCGAGCCGGCGACGGCGGCGGGGACCACGACGTCGCGGGCGGGCGCGCGGTGGGTGCCGTCGGCGGTCCGGTACGAGTGGATCGGGGCGCCGAAGGCCTTGGCCAGCTGGCCGGTGGTGCCGGAGACCTCGACGTAGTGCGCGGTCTGGTCGGTGACCTTGAGGCCGGCGCCGGTCAGCCAGGCGGTGACCGCCTTGACCTGGGCCGGGGTGGCGCCGAACTTGGCCTTGGCGTCGTCGGCGGAGAGGAACTTGCCGTAGTCGGGCGAGTTGACGTCCGAGACGGCCTTGGCCAGCGCGGCCAGCCCGGCGGAGTTCTGGCCGGCCAGGTAGACCCGGGCGGTGCTCTGGGTGGAGTCGGCGACGGCCCCGGCATCGGCCTGCGCGGTGGCCCAGGCCGGGTGGCTGCCCGGCAGCTCCTTGGCGGTCTGCTCGTTGACCGGGGTGGCTGCTCCGGCGGGAGTCGCGACCGCGAGCGTGCCCAGGATCAGCGCGGCGACGGCCGGAGCCGCCACCGCCGCCCGGGTGCGCAGGGTTCGTGCTGCTGGCACGTAGGGTCCCCACTTCTGTGAACGGTCCGTCAGATCGCCTTCATCGGGGCATGACGGAGGAAGCCACGAGCTGTTCACACAGCTGTGGCAGGGAAGTTGACTGTGCGGTAGTTGTCTATTCGGACGCGTGTGCGCTGCTCAAGAGTTCATCCAAAAGC
Source organism: Kitasatospora sp. NPDC032150 (assembly GCF_055579945.1). Classification (NCBI taxonomy): domain Bacteria; kingdom Bacillati; phylum Actinomycetota; class Actinomycetes; order Kitasatosporales; family Streptomycetaceae; genus Kitasatospora; species Kitasatospora sp. NPDC032150. The sequence goes on from NZ_JBVIMH010000004.1 coordinate 300,907, forward strand.
TTTGCCAGCGCATGACCCGCGTTCGGGGGGGCAGTGCGGGGCAATCCGGGCAGAGGGGCGGATTGCGGAAGGCGCGGGGAGGTCGCCGTGTCCGTCGGGCCCTGGAGTCGTTGCACAGGGCAGTGATCATCGGGAAGGCGGCTGAAACGGTATGTCATACCCATCTGCACGGCCGGTAAGCATGACTTCTTCGGAAGTCAGGCCAAATCCCTGTCACCGGCCTACTCTTGTTGAGGTGAACCAACCTCAGGCCGTCGAGTCCGCACCCACACCCCCCGCCCGCCCTGGTGCCGTCCGGCCGGGCTCCGACCTGCGCGCCCGGGTCCGGGCGTACGAGGCCGAGCTGATCGCCTTCCGCCGGGACCTGCACCGCCACCCCGAGCTCGGACGGCAGGAGTTCCGTACCACCCGGCTGCTGCGCGAGCGGCTGGTGGCGGCCGGGCTCACGCCCCAGGTGCTCCCCGGCGGCACCGGCATGATCGTGGACCTGGTGCCGGCCGGGATCAGGCCGGGCACGCCCTTCCTGGCCTTCCGCGCGGACATCGACGCGCTGCCGATCGACGACGCCAAGACCGAGGTCCCCTACCACTCCACCCTGCCGGGCCGGGCCCACGCCTGCGGGCACGACGTGCACACCTCGGTGCTGCTGGGTACCGCGCTGGTGCTGGTCCAGGCACTGCAGACCGGGGAGCTGAGGCAGCCGGTGAGGCTGATCTTCCAGCCGGCCGAGGAAGTGATGCCGGGCGGCGCGCTGGACGTGATCGAGGCGGGCGGCATGGAGGGGGTCGGCCGGATCTTCGCGCTGCACTGCGACCCCAGGGTCTCGGTCGGCCGGATCGGCCTGAAGATCGGCGCCATCACCTCGGCCTGCGACCGCCTGGAGCTCCACCTGGACGGCCCCGGCGGCCACACCGCCCGGCCGCACCTGACCACCGACCTGGTGACGGTGGTGGCCAGGGTGGCCGCCGACCTGCCCGCCGCACTGGCCCGCCGGATGGACCCGCGCTGGGGCGTCAGCCTGGTCTGGGGCCGGATCGCCTCGGGGTCGGCGCCGAACGTCATCCCGCAGCACGCCGAGCTGGAGGGCACGGTCCGCTGCCTGGAGCTGGCGGGCTGGCGCGAGGCACCCGACGCGCTGCACGAGTTGATCGCCAAGATCGCCGAGACCTACCGCGCCAAGTGGAGCCTCGACTACCACCGCGGCGTGCCGCCGGTGGTGAACGAGCACGAGTCGATCGCGCAGTTGGAGGCGGCGATGACCGCCCGCTTCGCCCAGGGCGGTGGCCCGGTGGTCGAGGACACCGAACAGAGCCTCGGCGGTGAGGACTTCTCCTGGTACCTGGAGCAGGCCCCCGGTGCGCTCGCCCGGCTCGGCGTCCGGGCCCCGCACGAGAAGGGGGTGCGCGACCTGCACCAGGGCGACTTCGACGTGGACGAGCGGGCGATCGGGATCGGGGTGGAGCTCTTCGCGGCGCTGGCGCTGGAGCACGGCCGGGTGTGAGCCGGGGGGCGGGAGTCGCCTTCCCGCCCCCCGGGGCCAAGCGGCAAGCGGCAATCGGTGGCGGGATATGTGAGAAGCGGATGTGAGAGCAAGCGGCGTCTTGGCGTAGGGTACTCGAGTACTGGCGCAGGGTGTTCGCGTTATCACCAGACACTGACAGTTCGGGGGATAAAGAGTTTCGTTTTTGTCCGCTTTGTCCGGACGTAGGACCACATTTTGGTAACAACCCCCAGGCCCCTGCAGGCTGTGACCCAACCGTGTTCTACGCGCGTTACGGTGGCGCTCAACCACGCCAAACGGCTGTGTTGAGAAGGAGAAACTCCCTTGCGCCGTTCAATGAAGCTCGCCGCGGTAGTGCTCTCGGGATCCCTGGGCATCGCCTCGCTCGCCGCTTGCGGCGCAAAGAGCACCGACACCGCCTCTTCCGGCTCCGGCTCCTCCGGCGGCTCCGCCCTCAAGGTCGGCATGGCCTACGACATCGGCGGCCGTGGTGACCAGTCGTTCAACGACTCGGCCGCCAAGGGCCTCGACGATGCCAAGGCTCAGCTGGGCGTGGACGTCGCCGAGCAGGAGGCCAAGACCGGTGAGGCCGAGGCCGACAAGGAGACCCGCCTCTCCACCCTGGTCTCCAAGGGCTACAACCCGATCGTCGCCGTCGGCTTCGTGTACCAGCCGGCCGTCGAGAAGGTCGCCAAGGAGAACCCGAACGTCAAGTTCGCGATCATCGACTCCTCCTCCAACACCCAGCCGAGCAACGTCACTTCGCTGACCTTCTCGGAGCAGGAGGGCTCGTACCTGGCCGGTGTCGCCGCCGCGCTGAAGACCAAGACCAAGCACGTCGGCTTCATCGGCGGTGTCCAGTCCGAGCTGATCAAGAAGTTCGAGGCCGGTTACAAGGCCGGTGTCGCCTCGGTCGACTCGAAGATCCAGGTCGAGACCACCTACCTGAGCACCCCGCCGGACTTCAGCGGCTTCAACGACCCGGGTAAGGGCAAGGAGGCCGCTCAGGGCCAGCTCGACAAGGGCGCGGACATCATCTACTCCGCCGCCGGTTCCTCCGGTTCGGGCGCCATCGAGGCCGTCTCGCAGAAGGACGGCGCCTGGGCCATCGGCGTCGACGCCGACCAGGCCAAGCAGCCGGCGCTGCAGAAGTACAAGGACCACATCCTCACCTCGATGGTGAAGAACGTGAACGTCGCGGTGTTCCAGTACATCAAGGCGGCCAAGGACGGCAACCCGCTCACCGGTGTCAAGAACTTCGACCTGAAGAGCGACGGTGTCTCGCTGGCCACCACCGGCGGCTTCATAAACGACTTCAAGGCCAAGCTGGACGACGCCACCACGGCCATCACCTCGGGTGCCACCAAGGTCCCGACCGCGCCGCAGAACTGACACCAGCCTGACCTGCCACTGCCTCCTGCCGGGCAGGGCATGATTGACGCGAATTCAGGGAGGGGCCCGGCGGGGCGCGCGTAACGCGCTCCACCGGGCCCCTCCCATCCCCCTCAAATCCCCCCGTCTTGGCCCTCCCAGCGCAGCGACGCGCCATCCAGAACACCAGGAGATCGCCATCACCGCTTCCGAACCCGTCCTGAACAAGGGCGGCAACCCCAGCACGGGGACGGCGACACCGGCCGTCGAACTGCGCGGCATCACCAAGCGCTTCCCCGGCGTCGTGGCCAACCACGACATCAACCTCACCGTGAACACCGGCACCGTGCACGCCCTGATGGGCGAGAACGGCGCCGGCAAGTCCACGCTGATGAAGATCCTCTACGGGATGCAGAAGCCCGATGAGGGCACCATCACCATCAACGGCGAGCAGGTCGAGTTCCACACCCCCGGTGACGCCATCGCGCGCGGCATCGGCATGGTGCACCAGCACTTCATGCTGGCCGACAACCTCACCGTGTGGGAGAACGTCGTCCTCGGCGGCGAGAAGCTGCACGGCATAGGCGCCAAGGCCAAGGCCAAGATCAAGGAGATCTCCGACCAGTACGGTCTGGGCGTGCGCCCGGACGCGCTGGTCGAGGACCTGGGCGTGGCCGACCGCCAGCGCGTCGAGATCCTCAAGGTGCTCTACCGCGGCGCCAGGATCCTGATCCTGGACGAGCCCACCGCGGTGCTGGTGCCGCAGGAGGTGGACGCGCTCTTCGACAACCTCCGCGAACTCAAGGCCGAGGGCGTCACCGTCATCTTCATCTCGCACAAGCTGCACGAGGTGCTCTCGGTGGCCGACGCGATCAGCGTCATCCGCCGCGGCACCACCGTCGGTGACGCAGACCCGAAGAGCGTGACCGCCCGCGAGCTCGCCGAGCTGATGGTCGGCGCCGAGCTGCCCTCCCCGGAGAGCCGCGAGTGCACCGTCACCGACGTGGAGATGCTCAAGGTCGAGGGCCTGCGCATCGCCAAGGCGGACGCCGAGGGCATCGAGCGCGTGGTCCTGGACGACATCTCGCTGAGCATCCGCAAGGGCGAGGTCCTCGGCATCGCCGGTGTCGAGGGCAACGGCCAGGCCGAACTGGTCGAGGCGATCATGGGCATGCTCCCGCTGAACGCCGGCACCGTGACGCTGGACGGCAAGGACCTCTCCGGTTCGCTCACCCGCGCCCGCCGCGAGGCCGGCATAGGCTACATCCCGGAGGACCGCCACCGGCACGCTCTGCTGCTGGAGGCCCCGCTCTGGGAGAACCGAATCCTCGGCCACGTCACCGAGTCGCCCAACTCCAAGGGCGTCCTCCTGGACCCGGTCGCCGCCCGCAAGGACACCCAGCGGATCGTCGAGGAGTTCGACGTCCGCACCCCCGGGATCGACGTCACCGCGGCCTCGCTCTCCGGTGGCAACCAGCAGAAGCTGATCATCGGCCGCGAGATGGCGCATGACCCCAAGCTGCTGATCGCCGCCCACCCCACCCGCGGCGTGGACGTCGGCGCGCAGGCACAGATCTGGGAGCACATCCGCACCGCGCAGCGCGCTGGCCTGGCGGTGCTGCTGATCTCCGCCGACCTGGACGAGCTGATCGGCCTCTCCGACACCATCCGGGTCATCTACCGCGGCCGCCTGGTCGCCGACGCCGACCCGGCCACGGTCACCGCCGAGGACCTGGGCACCGCGATGACCGGTGCGGCCACCGGCCACATCGAGTCCGACGCCGAGGCCGTCGAGGAGGACAAGGCGGTCGCCGCCGAGGGCACCGAGGCCGAGGCCGAGCACCCGCACCACGGCGAGTCCGCCGACGAGCCCACCGACACCGCCGACGGCAACGCGCAGGCGGGGGAGTAACCCATGACCAGTAGTCCTGAAACCGCCAAGCGCCCGGCGGCCAAGCGCTTCGACGGCGAGCGCGTCCTGCTCGGCCTCTCCGCGCCGGTGCTGGCCGTGCTGCTCTCGGTCGTGCTGTGTGCCGTCCTGCTCGCCGTCTCCGGGCTGGACCCGTTCAACGCGTTCAGCACGATGCTGAGCTACGGCGTCAAGTCCGACGCCCAGGTGGCCACCCTCAACAAGGCCACCACCTACTACGTCGCGGGTGTCGCGGTCGCCTTCGGCTTCCGGATGAACCTGTTCAACATCGGCGCCGAGGGCCAGTACAAGCTGGCCGCGCTGTTCGCGGCGTTCGTCGGCTCCCAGGTGGACCTGCCCGCGGTCGTCCAGATCCCGCTGCTGATCGCCGTCGCCATGCTGGTCGGCGCCATCTGGGCCGGTGTCGCCGGTGTCCTGAAGATCACCCGGGGCGTCAGCGAGGTCATCTCGACCATCATGCTGAACTCCATCGCCACCGCGGTGGTCGGTCTGCTGCTGGTCCCCGGCGTGTTCGCGCCGTCGAGCAAGGGCGGCGTCAGCAACTCCATCCAGACCGACCCGGTCTCGGCCTCCAGCCACTTCTTCGCCCTGGACACCCAGGGCGGCAGCCTCTGGGGCTTCATCTTCGTCGCGGTCCTGGTCGGCGTGGTCTTCCAGCTGGTTCTCACCCGCACCCGGTTCGGGTTCGACCTGCGCGCCACCGGCCGCTCGGAGAGCGCCGCGCACGCCTCGGGCGTCAACGTCAAGCGCATGGTGCTGACCAGCATGCTGGTCTCCGGCGCGCTGGCCGGTCTGATCGGTCTGCCCGACCTGCTGCAGAACTCCTACAGCTACGGCCAGAGCTTCCAGCCCGGTCTCGGCTTCCTCGGCATCGCGATCGCGCTGCTCGGCCGGAACTCGCCGATCGGCATCGCCTTCTCGGCGCTGCTGTTCGCCTTCCTGGACGCCACCGCAGTCCAGCTGCCGTTCTCCGGCTACCCGCAGGAGATCGCCGCGGTCATGCAGGGTGTCATCGTCATCTGTGTCGTCGTCGCGTACGAGCTGGTGCGCCGCTTCGGTCTGAAGCGCCAGCAGCAGAAGGTCGGCGCCCAGCTCGCCGCACAGGCCGCTGCGGCCGCCAAGAAGGAGGTGGCGGCATGAGTACCGCAACCGCTGCTGCTAAGCCCAAGGCCCCGGGCAGCACGCCCGCCAAGAAGGCCAAGCTCTCGACCCCGGTCGTGCTGCTGCTGATCGCCGGCGTCCTGACGCTGTTCTCCGCGGTCGGCATGCTGACCGGCAACCACGGTCTGACCTCCTCCGGCCAGGTCGCCGCCGCGCTCGGCTCGGCCGTGCCGATCGCCCTCGCCGGTCTCGGCGGTCTGTGGTCCGAGCGGGCCGGTGTGGTCAACATCGGTCTGGAAGGAATGATGGTCGCCGGCACCTTCTGCGGTGCCTGGGCCGGCTTCCTGGTCAACCCCTGGGTCGGCCTGCTCGCCGGCATGGCGGGCGGCGCGCTCGGCGGTCTGCTGCACGCGGTCATCACCGTCACCTTCGGTGTCGACCACATCGTCTCCGGTGTCGGCATCAACCTGCTGATCCCCGGCATCTGCGCGTACATCAACAAGATCTACTACACCGACTACGTCGCCGACGGTGCCGGCGCCAACCAGTCCCCGCCGGCCAACTCGCTGCCGAACATCACGGTGCCGGGCCTGTCGCACTGGCTGGACACCGTCGAGTCGCACCACTGGTTCCTGGTCTCCGACGTCGCGGGCATCCTGGGTGGCGTGGTCACCAACCTCTCGGTGGTCATCCTGATCGCCGCCGCCCTCGTGGTCGCCAGCTACTTCCTGCTCTGGCGCACCGTCTTCGGTCTGCGGCTGCGCTCGTGCGGCGAGAACCCGACGGCCGCCGAGTCGCTGGGCGTCAACGTCTACAAGTACAAGTACATCGCGGTCATCGTCTCCGGTGCCTTCGCGGGCCTGGCGGGCTCGTACCTCTCGCTGGTGGCGGCCCACTTCTACAAGGACGGGCAGACCCAGGGCCGCGGTTACATCGGTCTGGCCGCGATGATCTTCGGTAACTGGTTGCCGGGCGGCCTGGCCGCCGGTGCGGGCCTGTTCGGCTTCACCGACAGCCTCCAGCTGCGTGACGCCGACTCGGTGCACGTGCTGCTGATCGTGGTCGCCGTGGCGATGGCGCTGATGGCGGTGTGGCAGCTGTACCGCCGCAAGGTCACCGGTGCGATCGTCAGCTTCGTGGTGGCCGGTGGCCTGGCCGCCTGGTACGTGACCACCGACTCGGTGCCGCGTCCGCTGATCGTCGCCACGCCGTACGTGATCACCCTGGTGGTGCTCGCGCTGGCCTCGCAGCGACTGCGCCCGCCGAAGGCCGACGGGCAGATCTACCGCAAGGGCCAGGGCAAGTGACCGGCGCCGGGGCCCCGGACTGGGAGCGGCTGCGGGCCGCCGCCCGGGACGCGATGTCGCGCGCGTACGCGCCGTACAGCAAGTTCCCGGTCGGGGCCGCGGCCCTGGTCGACGACGGGCGCACCGTCACCGGCTGCAACGTGGAGAACGCCTCGTACGGGCTCGGGCTGTGCGCCGAGTGCGGCCTGGTCTCCGCGCTGCACGCCTCGGGCGGCGGCCGGCTGGTGGCGTTCACCTGTGTGGACGGCGCCGGTGAGCTGCTGATGCCGTGCGGCCGCTGCCGCCAGCTGCTGTACGAGCACGGCGGTCCGGACCTGCTGATCGACCTGCCCTCGGGCGTGAAGTCCATGGCGCAGGTCCTGCCGGACGCGTTCGGACCCGAGCGGCTCTAGCAGCAGCTCGTTTTACGCGCGTAGAGTGTCGCGAGAAGACTGAAATCCGGTCTTTTCGCGGCACTCTCCGCTTTTCGCGGCGATGTTCCTGCGGCAACTCCCGCAAGCGAGTCGCCGATCGCATGCACGTGAGTATCTGACCCATCCTCTTGGAGATTCCATGTCCATGGACGCCCCCTCCGTTATCCGCACCAAGCGCGATCGCGGTGAGCTGACCGACGCTCAGATCGACTGGGTGATCGACGCCTACACCCGCGGCGAGGTCGCCGACGAGCAGATGTCCGCGCTGGCCATGGCCATCCTGCTGAACGGCATGAACCTCCGGGAGATCAGCCGCTGGACCGACGCGATGATCCGTTCCGGGGTCCGGATGGACTTCTCCGAGCTGGGCGTGCCGACCTCCGACAAGCACTCGACCGGCGGTGTCGGCGACAAGATCACGCTGCCGCTGGCCCCGCTGGTCGCGGCCTGCGGTGCGGCCGTTCCGCAGCTCTCCGGCCGGGGCCTCGGTCACACCGGCGGCACCCTGGACAAGCTGGAGTCCATCCCCGGCTGGCGGGCGCTGCTCTCCAACGACGAGATGATGCAGGTGCTGCGCGACACCGGCGCGGTCATCTGCGCGGCGGGCGACGGCCTGGCCCCCGCCGACAAGAAGCTGTACGCGCTGCGCGACGTCACCGGCACGGTCGAGGCGATCCCGCTGATCGCCTCGTCGATCATGTCCAAGAAGATCGCCGAGGGCACCGGCGCACTGGTCCTGGACGTCAAGGTCGGCTCCGGCGCGTTCATGAAGAACCTCGCCGACGCCCAGGAGCTCGCCCGCACCATGGTGGGTCTCGGCACCAACGCGGGCGTCAACACGGTCGCCCTGCTGACCGACATGTCCACCCCGCTCGGGCTCACCGCCGGCAACGCGCTGGAGGTCCGCGAGTCCGTCGAGGTGCTGGCGGGCGGCGGCCCGGCCGACGTGGTCGAGCTGACCATCGCGCTGGCCCGCGAGATGCTCGCCGCGGCGGGCGTCCACGGCAAGGACCCGGCGGACGCGCTGCGCGACGGCTCCGCGATGGACCACTGGCGCCGCATGATCACCGCCCAGGGCGGCGACGTGGACGCCCCGCTGCCGGTCGCCCGCGAGCAGCACGTGATCGCCGCCGCGGAGAGCGGCGTGCTCACCAAGCTGGACGCCTACGCCGTGGGCGTCTGCGCCTGGCGCCTGGGTGCCGGCCGCGCACGCAAGGAGGACCCGGTGCAGGCGGGCGCCGGTGTCGAGATGCACTTCAAGCCCGGCGACACCGTCACGGCCGGCCAGCCGCTGCTGACCCTGCACACCGACACCCCCGAGCGCTACGACTACGCGATCGAGGCGCTGTCCGGCGGTATCGAGATCTCCCCGGCGGGCACCGGGTTCACCCCGAACCCGATCGTCCTGGACCGCATCGCGTGATCGTCCGAGGTCCTGCCGGCGTGCGCCTGACGCCGGTGTGCGTCAGGCGTACGTCAGCAGGACCGAGGTGTCGATCGTCCAGGGGCCGACGGTGACGGCGTCGCCGAACGCGAACTCCTTGCGGGAGGCGTAGCCGGGCTGGTCGTGCACGATGCCGGTGCCCTTGCGCGGATCGACCAGCAGGTAGAGCGGGATGCCCATGGCCGCGTAGTCGCGGGCCTTGTTCTCGTAGTCGTTCTCCGGGTTGGACTTGGAGACGATCTCGACCACGAGCAACACCTCGTGCGGCTGGACCGCCGGCTCCTCGCCCTCAAGCACCTGCTCCGGGAAGACCATGAGGTCGGGGCATCGCAGTCGACCCAGACCCGTGTCCTCCAGATCGGCTCCCGGATGCGCGATGTAGCCGGGATGAGTCTTCGGCAGCTGCTGGTTGAGCTGACGAGCGATTCGTACGACGGCCAGTTCGTGCCGCTTCACCGGCGACATCATCATGACGATCTCGCCGTCGGCGATCTCCACCTTGCTTATCCCGGGGATCTCCGGCAGCTGGTCGGCGATCTCCCGCAGTCGGGCGTACGTTGCCGGATCGATGCTCATGGTCGGAGTGTATCGACGGCGCCCGACCGCCGGGCGGTGATCGCCTGGCGGGTCGCGTAGAGGGTGACGGCGGCGGCCAGGGCCATCGCGGTGAGGCCGACGACGGTGGTGCCCGTCCAGCCGGTGGCGTGGTACTCGTCGGCGCCGACGGTGCCGCCGAGGCTGTTGCCGAGGTAGTAGGCGATCAGGTAGAGCGCGGAGGCCTGGGCGCGGCCGTGGGTGGCGGTGCGGCCGACCGACGACGAGGCGGTGGCGTGGCCGGCGAAGAAGCCGGCGGTGATCAGGACCAGGCCGAGCAGCGCGCAGACCAGCGAGTCGCCGAGCGAGAGCAGCAGCCCGGCGGTGGTGGTGCCGATCGAGGCGTACAGCGCGCCGCGCCGGCCGACGCGGCCGACGAGCCTGCCGGCGTAGGCCGAGGTGGCGGTGCCGACCAGGTACACCGCGAAGATCGAGGCGGCCAGCGACTCGGGCAGGTGGAACGGCGCGGCGATGAGCCGGTAGCCGACGGTGTTGTAGACCGCGCCGAACACGGCCATGAAGAGCAGCCCGAGCAGGTACAGCCGCAGCAGCAGTGGATTGCGCAGGTGGGCCGAGACCGTACGGGTCAGGGCGCGGGCGTCCACCGGGGCCCGGCGGAAGTTCCGGGCGGCCGGGATGAGCAGGCGGAACGCCAGGGTGGCCAGCACGGCCATGGCGGCCGAGGCGGCGAGGCCCCAGCGCCAGCCCCAGGCGGCGGCCACCCAGCCGGAGACCAGGCGGCCGCCCATGCCGCCGATGCTGTTGCCCGCCACGTACAGGCCCATCGCGGAGGCCAGCGCGCTCGGGTGGACCTCCTCGGCGAGGTAGGCCATCGCGGTCGCGGGCAGCCCGGCGAGGGCGGCGCCCTGGAGCACCCGCAGCACCACCATGGTGGCGAGGTCCGGCGCGAGGGGCAGGGCCAGGGCGATCACCGAGGCGGCCACGGTGGAGGCGGTCATCACCGCGGTGCGGCCGAACCGGTCGGACAGCGCGCTTGCCGGGAGAAGTGCCAGCGCCAGTCCCAGGGTTGCCGCCGAGGAGGTCCAACTCGCCTGCCCCGGCGTGAGATCGAGGTCGGCGGAGAGGATCGGCAACAGGCCCTGGGTGGAGTACAGCAGGACGAAGGTGGCGACCCCGGCGGCGAACAGCGCGAGGTTGGCGCGGCGGAAGCCGTGCTCACCCGGGCGGTGCCGCGAGTCCTCGGGCCCGGCGTCGGTGGGGGCGGTGGAAGCTGGTTGGGCGGGGGCGCCCGGTCGTGCCGGTGCGGATGCCCCCTCACTGGCAGGCGACATGGTTAGAACGTAGGACCGTGCCGCTTGATGCGTCCAATGCATGACTGGCGGAGAATCGATGCTGTGACGCATGAGAGCAGCTCGCCGCCCCTGCACCCGGCCGAACTCGGCCGGGAGTCCGCCGTCGCCAACTTCGCGCCGCAGCTGGCCCAGTTCGCGGCGGTCGCCCGGCTGGAACACGTCACGCAGGCGGCGCAGTTGCTGGGGATGCCGCAGCCGACGCTCTCCCGGGCGGTGGCCCGGTTGGAGGGCGAGCTGGGGGTGGACCTGCTGGCCCGGCAGGGCCGTACCGTCCGGCTCACCCGGGCGGGCCGGCTGTTGCTGGGCTCGGTCGAGCGGGCGCTGGCCGAGCTGGAGCGCGGCGTCGAGCTGGCCCGCGCGGAGACCGACCCGGTGTCCGGGCGGGTGGCGTTCGGCTTCCTGCACACCATGGGGACGGACGCGGTGCCGGCGCTGCTGCGGGACTTCCGGGCCGGGCACCCGCAGGTGCGGTTCCAGCTGGTGCAGGACTACGTCGCGGCGATGCTTGAGCGGCTGCGCGCCGGCGAGTTGGACCTCTGCCTGGTCTCACCGTTGCCGGACGCGACCGATCTGGCAGCCCGTCCGCTGGACGAGCAGCGGCTCCATCTGACCGTCCCCTCCGACCACCGGCTCGCCGGGCGGCGCCGGATCCGGCTGGCCGAGGTGGCGCAGGAGCCGTTCGTGGTGGTGGAGGAGGGGTACGGGCTGCGCGTGATGACGGAGGCGTTCTGTGCGGAGGCCGGGTTCTCGCCCCGGATCGCCTTCGAGGGGGAGGAGGCGGAGACGCTGCGGGGGCTGGTCGCGGCCGGGCTCGGGGTGGCGCTGCTGCCGCCCGGTCTCGTCCCGCGCCCCGGCGTGGTCGAACTGGAGGTGACGGCGCCCCGCACCCGCCGGGCGATCGGCCTCGCCTGGGTGGCGGGCCGGCCGCTGACCCCGCCGGCGGCGGCGTTCCGCGACTTCGTCCTCTCCCGCCGGGGGCGGCTGCTCGACCACGACTGAGGGCGCCCGCGGAGCCGGCGGGCTGCGCGGGGACCTGCCACGGTGGACCGGATCCGCCCCCTGCCGGACGGGGCGGGCCGTCGTCCGGAGCCGGTGCCCCTGATGAGCGGCTCTCCGCTGATGGGCGGCTCTCCGCGCGGCCCGGGGCGCCGCCCCCCGGGTGGTCCCGCTGCGCTGTCCGGGTGGACGAGCGGTGATCGACATGGTGAATCTACGCGCGTAGGGGCTACACTCCCGCAATGGAGAAGCAGATCCCTGTCGCTGCGGGCACCACAGGCCCCCGCATTCCCAGCTCCGACCAGATCGCCCGTGCCCCGAAGGTGCTCCTGCACGACCACCTCGACGGCGGGCTGCGCCCCCAGACCATCGTCGAACTGGCCGCCGCCTGCGGCTACGAGGGGCTCCCCACCACCGACCCGGCCAAGCTCGGCGAGTGGTTCCGCGAGGCCGCCGACTCCGGCTCGCTGGTCCGCTACCTGGAGACCTTCGCGCACACCTGCGCCGTGATGCAGACCCGCGAGGCCCTGATCCGGGTCGCCGCCGACTGCGCCGAGGACCTGGCCGCCGACGGCGTGGTGTACGCCGAGGTCCGGTACGCCCCCGAGCAGCACCTGGAGGCCGGCCTCACCCTCGACCAGGTGGTCGAGGCCGTCAACGAGGGCTTCCGCCTCGGCGAGGCCAGGGCCAAGGCCAACGGCCACCGGATCCGGGTCGGCGCGCTGCTCACCGCGATGCGCCACGCCGCCCGCTCCCAGGAGATCGCCGAGCTGGCCAACCGCTACCGCGACCAGGGTGTGGTCGGGTTCGACATCGCCGGTGCCGAGGCCGGCTACCCTCCCACCCGCCACCAGGCCGCCTTCGACTACCTCAAGGGCGAGAACAACCACTTCACCATCCACGCCGGTGAGGCCTTCGGCCTGCCGTCGATCTGGGAGGCCCTGCAGTGCTGCGGCGCCGACCGGCTCGGTCACGGCGTGCGGATCATCGACGACATCACCGTCCACGAGGACGGCCGGGTCGAGCTGGGCCGCCTGGCCGCGTACGTGCGTGACAAGCGCGTCCCGCTGGAGATGTGCCCCACCTCCAACCTGCAGACGGCCGCCGCGACCTCGTACGCCGAGCACCCGATCGGCCTGCTCAGCCGGCTGAAGTTCCGGGTCACCGTGAACACCGACAACCGGCTGATGAGCGGCACCAGCATGAGCCGCGAGTTCGAGCACCTCGTCGAGGCGTTCGGCTACACCCTGGGCGACATGGAGTGGTTCACCGTCAACGCCATGAAGTCGGCCTTCCTGCCCTTCGACGAGCGGCTGGCGATGATCAACGACGTGATCAAGCCCGGCTACGCCGAGCTCAAGGCGGAGTGGCTGTTCAGCCCCGGCGCCTGACGGCCGCCGGGCGCCCGGGTGGCCCTCGGCGATCGCGTTCCGTGTTGACGCGGTCCCGGGACGCCCGAAACGGCGCCTGACGAGCGGTCGGATGAACGCGGGGCCGTTGCCCGGGTCCTGCGTTCATCCGACCGGTCACCCCTTTGAGTTAACGGTCGTTGTACCTCCCGGAACCTTGTCACTACGGTGTGCCAGTCACTGTTGACACGGTGTAGCGGTGTGCGTCCCCGGACGCGTCCGCGCGCCGCCCACCGACGAGGACCGAGGACCAACACATGAAGCAGGCCACTCTGAAGATCGCCGGAACCGCGGCGCTCGGCGTCGCGCTCGCGGCGGCTGCCGCCGGTTCCGCCTCCGCCGCCGCCGGCTCCGGTGGGTTCGGGAGTCCGGCCAACGTGCTGGACAAGTCCGGGGCGCTGACCGGCGTCGCCACCAGTGCGACCGGCAAGCTGCCGACCGCCCCGGTCACCAACGCGGTGGGCGACCTCAACCACGGTGTCGGTTCCTCCCTGGCCCCGGCCACGGCCGCGCAGGCCCCCGCGGCCGACGGGACCGCCGACGCGCCCGCCGAGGACGCTCCGGCCGGCGCCAAGAAGGAGACCCGCGGCCTGCCGGGTGCGGACGCCCTGAGCAAGGTGCCCGGCGCCGGTGCGCTCACCGGTGCGCTCGGCAACGCCCAGCTGCCCGGCATCGCCGGCTGATCCACCGGTTGCAGGCCGGCCTCGCGGCCGGCGCGCAATCGCCCGAACGCCCCGAAGGGCCGCCCGGACCGGCGGCCCTTCGGGGCGTTGTGGTGTGCGTCGAGGCGCGGCCGGCGCCGTCGGCTCACGGCTCCTGCGGGAGCAGCAGCCAGAGCGCCAGGTAGATCAGGAACTGCGGCCCGGGCAGCAGGCAGGAGGCCAGGAAGATGAGCCGGACGGTCCACGGGGAGAGTCCGAAGCGGTCGGCGATCCCGGCGCAGACGCCGGCGATGACGCGGTTGTGGCGAGGGCGGGCAAGGACGCTCATGGAGCTCTCCGAAGTCTTTCGGCCCGGTGCCGGTCTCTCCGGCGGGCATGTCTCCATCCTCGGTTCTCCCGCCGCTTTCGGACGTCAGCCGCGATGGTGATCCGGCTCCCTGAGCTCTCACCGGGTCGGCGTAGCGACGGCTCGGGGTCGGTTCAGGGATGGCCCCTGAGAACCGGCCGGTGGGCGGAGCCCAGCGGGGCGGCCACCGCGCTCACCTGGGGCACCGGCGTGGTCGCCGGGGACGCGGACGCGGCCGTCCGGGGTGCTGGTGCGGGCTCGCCAACGGGCTCGGCCGCAGGCGCGGCACAGGAGGACGGCGTGGGCGTCGCGGGCGTTCCGGGGGCCCGCCGGCGCAGCGCGCTCCGGCCGGCCGGGACGAAGGCCAGGTGGGTGGCGGCGACACCGAGCGTGCCCAGCAGGATGTCGTCCACGTTCGAGACGTGCCAGGGCGTCCAGCCCTTGAGGATCTCCAGGCCGGTGGCCAGCAGTGCCGAACCGCCCACGGTGTGCAGGAAGGACGGCAGCCAGCCGGTCCGCAGCCGTCCGCCGGCCAGCGGGAGCAGGACGCCGAGCGGTGCCAGCGGCAGCAGCCCGCCGGCCAGTTGCCGGGCACCGGCCAGGCCGCCGAGGGCCAGCGCCTGGCCGACCGAGGCGAACGGGGTCAGGTTGGCCGGAGGCGTCCAGCCGACCGTCACCGGACGCAGGGTGAACCACCCGACCACCGCCAGGTATCCGGCGAGCACGGTCAGGCCGATCCGCCGCGCCCGGGGCGACACTTCGGGCGCGTAACCGTCCCCGAAGGGCTGCGACTGCTCCGGTGATCCGTCCGGGAAAGGTGATCCGTCCGGGAAAGGTGATCCGTCCGGGAAAGGTGGTCCGTCCGGGGATGCGTCCTGCGGCGCCTCCTTCGGCTGCCGCGGAAGCCCGGACCGGGAGGAATCCGGCGCGAAGGACGGAGCGTACGCCCCTTGGGTGGGGCTGCTGCCGGCCCGTACGCCGGTCCCGCGCTCGTGGCGCGTGGTGGTGCCATCTCGCTGCACGCCGGGGAGGACGCCCCGTTTGTCGTTCACGGTTCCGCGCTCGGTCACGCGGGTTCGGGGTAACCCGTTCATGGGCAGTGGGACGCTCCTGGTGAGGGGACCGCGCTGAACACGCTGACGGGCCCCTTGGCCGTGGCGTCCGCGCCGGGGCTGCCGCTCGCCGTCGCACCCGGCGCGCCGGCCGAGGGCACTCCCGACGGCGCGGCCGACGGCGTGCCGGACGGAGCGGCCGACGGGCTCCCCGCTGCGGCGGACGGCCGGGGCGCGGTGCTCGGCGTCGGAGCCAGCACCGCGGTCGGAACCGTGTACGGGTTGGGGCAGGCCGTCCGGCTGGCCGGGGCGCCCGCGTCGACGGGCACGGCGGTCGGCCGGATGCCGCAGCCCGTCGCTGTCGCCAGGACGGCAGTCAGCAGTGCGGCCGCCGCAGCGGTCCTGGGTACGTTCACCGGGCACCTTCCTGATCGGCCGAGCCGGCCTGCTCCACGGTCGGCGCCACTGCCGGGCCCATGTCCGATTCCGATTCCGGTTCTGATTCCGGGTCCGTGGCCGCGGCGGGAGCCGGGTCCGCGGTGCCCGGGCCGTCCAGCGGTCCGCCCGGGGTGAGCGGCAGGGTCAGCGTGAACACCGCCCCGACCTCGCCGTTGGCGGCGGTGATGGTGCCGCCGTGGATCTGTGCGTTGGCCATCGCGATGGACAGCCCGAGCCCGCTGCCCTCGGAGCGGGCGCGACCCTTGTCGGCCTTGAAGAAGCGGTCGAAGACGTGCGGCAGGACGTCCTCCGGGATGCCCGGACCGCTGTCGGAGACCTCCACCACCACGGTCTGGCCGACCTGGCGGACCCTGACCCGTACCGGCGAGCCGCCGTGCTTGAGCGCGTTGCCGATCAGGTTGGCGAAGACCACGTCCAGGCGGCGCGGGTCGACCACGGCCAGGATCCCGCGCGGGGCGTCCACCTCGACCGCGTCGTACCAGGCCCGGCCGTCGATGCAGGACGTGATCAGGTCGGCTATGTCCATCTCGTCGGCGACCAACTTGGCGGTGCCCGCGTCGAACCTGGTCACCTCCATCAGGTTCTCCACCAGGTCGGAGAGCCTGCGGGTCTCGCTGACCACGATCCGCACGGCCGGCTCGATCATCGGGTCGAGCAGCTCGGCCTCGTCCTCCAGGATGTCCGTCACCGCGGTCATCGCGGTCAGCGGGGTGCGCAGCTCGTGCGACATGTCAGCGACGAACCGCCGGCTCTGCGCCTCCCGGGCGCTGAGCTCCTCCACCTGCTCGGAGAGCGACTCCGCCGCCCGGTTGAACGTCCGTGCCAGGTCGGCGAGTTCGTCGCCGCCCTCGACGTCGAGCCGGGTGTCCAGCTTGCCCTCGCCGAGCCGCCGGGCCGCCTCGCCGAGGCGCTTCACCGGCCGCAGCACGGTGGCCGAGGCGGCCTGCGCCAGCAGTGCGGAGCCGATCAGCGCGAGCAGGGTGGCGATCGCCAGCGACCAGCCCAGGGTGTTGAGGTCGGCCCGCTCGTTGTCCAGCGACTTGAACATGTACGCCGTCGGCCCGCTCGGCACCACCTTGGTGCCGCCGACCACGTACGGCTTCCCGTCCAGGTTCACCCGCTGCCAGTACAGGTGGTACGCGTACGGGTTGGCCGAGTTGGTCTCGCGCGGCCTGGCCACCGTGGCCCGCAGCGCCGGCGGCACCTGGGTGAGCGTGAAGCTCGACGGGGCGGAGGAGGCGGCGCAGTCGGGCTGGCCCTCGTCGACCACCACCACCTGGTAGTTGAGGCCGGAGGTGGCCACCAGGTTCGCCAGGTTGGTCAGTTGCGGGCAGGACGCGTTCAGCGGCAGGTCGGAGACATTGCGGGTGAGGGAGACCCGGAAGTCGTTCAGCGCGGTGTCCTGGGCGCGCTTGAGCACCGCGTCGCGGTTGAGCCAGTACGCGATCCCGGACGCCGAGACGGCGGTGCACAGCGCCACGACGGCGAACACCGCGATCAGCCGTACCCGCAGCGAACGCAGCTGCCGCCACCGCCAGGGGCGCGGACGGCGCGAGGTATGAGGGTCAACAGTCAACTGGGGTTCTCACCAATGTCGTTCAGAGCCGGGCCGCTGGTCGTCCAGGGCTGGGTGCTCGGTCGTTCGGAGCCGGGCCGGCGGCCCGCCGGAGAGTGCCGCGGACGGCCGTCAGGACTGGTTGGGCGGGTCGAGCCGGTAGCCCACCCCTCGGACCGTGCGGATCAGCGTCGGCGCCGAGGGTACATCCTCCACCTTCGCCCGGAGCCGCTGCACACAGGCGTCCACCAGCCGGGAGTCGCCCAGGTAGTCGTGCTCCCAGACCAGCCGCAGCAGCTGCTGCCGGGACAGCGCCTGGCCTGGCCGGCGGCTCAGCTCCAGCAGCAACCGCAGCTCGGTGGGCGTGAGTTGGAGGTCCTGACCGTTCTTGGTGACGGTCATCGCCGAGCGGTCGATCACCACGTTGCCGTACACCGAGGAGTCCGAGCTCTCCCGCTCGCCGCGGCGCAGCACCGCGCGGATCCGGGCGTCCAGCACCCGGGGCTGCACCGGCTTGACCACGTAGTCGTCCGCGCCGGACTCCAGGCCCACCACCACGTCGATGTCGTCCGAGCGCGCGGTCAGCAGGATGATCGGCAGCTGGTCGGTGCGGCGGATCCGGCGGCAGACCTCGAAGCCGTCGATGCCGGGCAGCATCACGTCGAGCACGATCAGGTCCGGCCGCTGCTCCTTGAAGAGCTTCAGACCGTCCTCGCCGGAGGCGGCGGTGACCATGCGGTGACCCTGGCGGGTGAGGGCGAGTTCGAGGCCGGTCCGGATGGCGTCGTCGTCCTCGATCAGAAGGAGGTATGGCACGGCCTCATTCTGGCCCACTCGGCGGATCGAATCACCTGCCGCGTCACGGCCGTGGGGGTCGGGAACCGGAACGTGACCCTGGGCGTCCACGCTGGTGCGGAGGAATTGTGGACCAAAGTCCCGGCCGCTGTGACAGCTCTGTGACAGTCGGCGGACAGCGCCATGACGACCGGCGGGCAGGATTCTTCCTGTCGCCGCGACGACGCCCCGGCCCGAGGGACGGGGGAGTGCGGCGGCGGACAGCGAACCGCTCGTACCGATCATGGGGGTGTCACGATGAACGCCACGCTCAAGACCCGCAGCACCGCGGCCGTCCGAAACGCGCGTTCGTCGGCAGTCGCCACCAGGACCCACTTCGAGGTACGGACGGACGAGGCTTCCGGTGCCGTGATCGTACGGGGGTGCGCACACAGCACCGGGAACCGCCGCATCAGCGGCGGGAGCAGGTCGGGGGACCTGTTCGGGATCGGCCACCGGGGGGCGGCGGCCGAGACCGGTTCGACCCTCACGCTGCGGGGAGTCCTCCCCGTCCGCGTGACGGGTCAGGGGAACGCAACGGGCAAGGGCGTCGCGGTCGGTCTCGGCTCGGGGGAGCCGGCCGGCCGCGCCGCCACCGCCCCCGGGGCGTCGGTGTTCCGGCTTCCGGTCGCGGAGAAGGCCGCACCGGTCGCGGCTGCCGCGCCGGCCACGGCGGCCGCCGAAGCGGAGCACATGAAGGAGTTCACCGCGTACGTCCGCGAGCGCCGCGCCTCGCTGTACGCCACGGCCTACCACCTCACCGGCGACCGCCACGAGGCCGAGGACCTGCTGCAGAGCGCGCTCTTCAGCACCTACCGCGCCTGGGGCCGGATCACCGACAAGGCGGCGGTCGGCGGCTACCTCCGCCGCACCATGACCAACCTGCACATCTCCGCCTGGCGGCGCCGCAAGGTCAACGAGTACCCGACCGAGGAGCTGCCGGAGACGGTCGGCGACACCGACGCCATGGGCGGCACCGAGCTGCGGGCCGTGCTGTGGCAGGCGCTGGCCAAGCTGCCGGAGAACCAGCGGACCATGCTGGTGCTCCGCTACTACGAGGGCCGCACCGACCCGGAGATCGCCGACATCCTCGGCATCAGCGTCGGCACGGTGAAGAGCAGCATCTGGCGCGCGCTGCGCCGGCTGCGGGACGACGAGCAGCTGAACCGCACGGGTGACACCGTGCTCGCGTTCGGGGAGCTCGTCGCCTGACAAGGACTCCCGTGGGGGACGGGTGGGGCAGATCGAGGGCGCGACCGCCGGCTCGGGGGAGCGGCGGCCGGAGGGGGAACCCGAAGATCTGACCCGGTGGAAGGGCCCGGTGCCGGGGAGAGGCACCGGGCCTTCTGCTGCCCGGGGCGGGCGGGGGACGCGAACCACCCGCGCCCCGGGCGGCCTACGGGCGCTGGTGAAGGCGGAGCTGGAGCCAGCAGGAGAGCCGGTCGTCGGGGTGGTCGAGACTGGCTCGGCTGCGCGGGCCGTTCGGTGTTGTCGGGATGCCCCGGCGGCGCAGCTCGTCCATCGGCTGGTCGGGCAGCGAGGAGTAGGCGAGCACCCGGCGGTCCAGGTCCTCCACGGAGACCGGGCCGCCGACTGGTCGCGGTGCCGGCCACCGGCGCCTACACGTACGCGCTCAGCAACAACTACAACGGTGCCCGGCGGCCGCCGGTGGTGTTCTGCGGGCACGGGCACTCCCGGGCGGTGGTGCGGCGGGAGGCCTACCGGGACCTGATGCGGCGGGACCTGGCCTGAGCCCGAGGGGCTCCTGGAGGCTCACCGGACTGGTGGTCACCGTCCGGCACCGAGCCGCACGGGATCAGACCCCGACGGCCGCCGGCGTCCGCGCGGCGACGGTCCGCACCCTGCGCTCGGCCTCGGGACCGCCGCAGGCGTACGCGCCGAGCCCGACCTGCCGGGACACGATGCCGTGCTCGGCCCGCATCAGCCGCCAGCCGCGCCGCAGCAGCACCGGGAGCGACTTGCGTCCCTCGCGGACATCCCGCCGCAGGCGCCGCCAGGCCGTGGTGAGCGGGTGGTTGCGCAGGCAGAGCGCGTCGCCGAGGAGTCCCTCGTCCCCGCACTGCTCGGCGATCTCGGCGGCGAAGATCCCCTCGGCGATGAACGCCGGGGCGCCGCCGAGGTCCAGGAGGTGCGTGCCGATCCGGCCGTTGTCGGGGATCGAGTACACCGGCACCTCGGCCCGGCCGTCCTCCGCCAGCCGCCTGATCGCCGTCATCGCCTGCTCGCGGTGCCAGGCGAGCGGGGAGTCCCAGTCCACCCCGCCGTCGGGCAGGAGGGGGAGGGAGGGGTCGTCGCCGTCCTTGTAGAAGTCGTCCAGCTGGAGGACCGGAAGTCCCGTCCTGGCGGCGAGTGAGGACTTGCCCGAACCGGAGGGACCGGAGAGCAGCACCACTCGGGCAGGGAGCATCGACGGCTGGTTCAGCGGGGAGTCACTCACGGGACACCAGTCTGACGCATCAGGCACCGATGCCGAAACCGGGCGTACGTCACCTCTTCGCTTTCGGCCCCCGTGCGCTCAGCCGCCGCCCAACGCCAGCCGTACCGAGGCGAGGTAGCGGGTGTGCACCTGGATGTTCACCGCGGCCCCGCCGCCGGGCGGCTGGTAGACGGTGGCGAGCCAGTCCTGGCCGTCCGGGGCCGCGGGCCCGGGGCCGAAGAACTCGCCGCCGGGCGGCAGTTCGAGGGCGCCGGTTGCCCGCCGACCGGCGGCTCGTGGCCCCGAAGGACGGCGGGTGGATGAGACCGACCGGCAGTGGGGAGCGCGACGCCGCGAGCCCTGCTGCCGGTCGGTCCAAGGCAACGGACCCGCACCAGGAGGGAGAGGTGCGGGTCCGTCCTCGGCGCGTCCGGGCCCCTGGGGAGAGGGGCACCGGGGACGGCCGGTTCGTGCGGAGGCGGTCAGATGCCCATCGGGTGCCAGACCGTCTTGGTCTCCAGGAAGGAGAGCAGCCGCTCGGTGCCGGGCGCATCGGTCCAGTCCAGGGCGGCCGGGTCGAGTGCCGGGCGGACCACTCGCTTGAGGGTCTCGGCGGCCGCGGCCTCCAACTCGGCGGCGGAGCCCGGTCCTTCGGCGGCGATCGCGCCCGACAGGTCGAGGCCGTTCACGTCCTGGTGCGAGGCGAGGGTGGGCGCGATGTCCGCCGTGCGGCCGGAGATCACGTTGACCACGCCGCCCGGCAGGTCGGAGGTGGCCAGCACCTCGCCCAGCGAGAGCGCCGGCAGCGGTGCGTCGGAGGCGGCGGCCACCACGACCGTGTTGCCGGTGGCGATCACCGGGGCGATCGCGGAGACCAGGCCGAGGAAGGAGAAGCCGTACCCGGACTGCGGCGCCACGATGCCGATCACGCCGGTCGGTTCGGGGGAGGACAGGTTGAAGAACGGACCGGCGACCGGGTTGGCACCGCCCGCGATCTGCGCCACCTTGTCCGTCCAGCCCGCGTACCAGACCCAGCGGTCGATCGCGGCGTCCACCAGCGCGGCGGCCTTCTTGGCGCCGATGCCCTCGGCGGCCGCCACCTCGGCGGTGAACTGCTCGCGGCGGCCCTGGAGCATCTCCGCGACGCGGTAGAGCACCTGGCCGCGGTTGTACGCGGTGGTGCCCGACCAGCCCTTGATCGCCGCGCGGGCGGCGAGGACGGCGTCCCGGGTGTCCTTGCGGGAGCCGAGCGGAGCGTTGGCGAGCCACTGGCCCTTGCTGTCGGTCACCTCGTACACCCGCCCGCTCTCGGAGCGCGGGAACTTCCCGCCGACGTACAGCTTGTAGGTCTTGAGGACGTCAAGACGGCTCGTGAGCTCAGACATCGAGGTAGGCCTCCAGACCGTGGCGGCCACCCTCGCGGCCGTAGCCCGACTCCTTGTAACCGCCGAACGGCGAGGTCGGGTCGAACTTGTTGAAGGAGTTCGCCCACACCACACCGGCCTTGAGCTGGTTCGCCATCCACAGGATGCGCGAGCCCTTCTCGGTCCAGATGCCGGCGGAGAGACCGAACTGGGTGTTGTTGGCCTTCTCGACGGCCTCGGCGGGCGTGCGGAAGGTCAGCACGGAGAGCACCGGACCGAAGATCTCCTCGCGGGCGATCCGGTGGGCCTGGCTGACCCCGGTGAACAGGGTCGGGCGGAACCAGTAACCGGCGCTGGGCAGTTCGCAGGACGGGGCCCAGCGCTCGGCGCCCTCGGCCTCGCCGGAGGCGGCCAGCTCGGTGATCCGGGCCAGCTGGCCGGCCGAGTTGATCGCACCGATGTCGGTGTTCTTGTCCAGCGGGTCGCCGACGCGCAGGGTGGCCATCCGGCGCTTCAGGGCGTCCAGCAGCTCGTCCTGGATCGACTCCTGGACCAGCAGGCGGCTGCCGGCGCAGCAGACGTGGCCCTGGTTGAAGAAGATGCCGTTGACGATGCCCTCGACCGCCTGGTCGATCGGCGCGTCGTCGAAGACGATGTTCGCGGCCTTGCCGCCGAGTTCGAGCGACAGCTTCTTGCGCGTCCCGGCCACCTGCCGGGCGATCGCCCGGCCGACCGGGGTCGAGCCGGTGAAGGCCACCTTGTTGACGTCCGGGTGCGCGGTCAGCGCGGCGCCGGTGCGGCCGTCACCGGTGACGATGTTGACGACGCCCTTGGGCAGGCCGGCCTGGCGGCAGATCTCGGCGAAGCGCAGCGCGGTCAGCGGGGTGGTCTCGGCGGGCTTGAGGACCACGGTGTTGCCGGTGGCGAGCGCGGGCGCGATCTTCCAGGCCAGCATCATCAGCGGGAAGTTCCACGGGATGACCTGGCCGGCCACGCCGACCGGACGCGGGTTCGGGCCGAAGCCGGCGTAGTCCAGCTTGTCCGCCCAGCCCGCGTAGTAGAAGAACCAGGCGGCGACCATCGGCAGGTCGAAGTCCCGGGTCTCCTTGATCGGCTTGCCGTTGTCGATCGACTCCAGCACGGCCAGCTCGCGCGAGCGCTCCTGGACGATCCGGGCGATCCGGAACAGGTACTTGGCGCGCTCACTGCCCGGCAGCGCCGACCAGTCGGTGAACGCCTTGCGGGCGGCGGCGACCGCGCGGTCGACGTCCTCCTCGGTGCCCTGCGCGAACTCGGCCAGCACCTGCTCGGTGGCCGGGTTGACGGTCTTCAGCGCCTCGCTGCCGCTGGAGTCCACGAACTCGCCGCCGATGAAGTGGCCGTACGAGCTCTGGATGTCGCCCGCCGCGGCGGGGGACTCGGGCGCGGGGGCGTACTCGAAGAGGCGGCCCTTGGGGGTCACGGTCTCTTCCGCCTTCTTGTTGGTCTTGGCCATGGTCTCAGTCCACCGTCACGTAGTCGGGACCGGAGTACCGGCCGGTGGTCAGCTTCTGACGCTGCATCAGCAGGTCGTTGAGCAGGCTGGAGGCGCCGAAGCGGAACCAGTGCGGGGTCAGCCAGTCGTCGCCGAGGGTCTCGTTGACCATCACCAGGTACTTCATGGCGTCCTTGGTGGTCTTGATGCCGCCGGCCGGCTTCACGCCGACCTGGATGCCGGTCAGCGCCCGGAAGTCGCGGACGGCCTCCAGCATCAGCAGGGTCACCGGGGGGGTCGCGTTGACCGCGACCTTGCCGGTGGAGGTCTTGATGAAGTCGGCACCGGCCAGCATGGCCAGCCAGGAGGCGCGGCGCACGTTGTCGTACGTTTGCAGCTCGCCGGTTTCGAAGATCACCTTGAGGTGGGCGTAGGTGCCGTCCGGGCGCTTGCACGCCTCCTTGACCGCGACGATCTCGTTGTAGACGTCGAGGTAGCGGCCGGAGAGGAAGGCGCCGCGGTCGATCACCATGTCGATCTCGTCGGCGCCGGCCGCGACCGCGTCGGCGGTGTCGGCCAGCTTGACCGGGAGCGCGGCGCGCCCGGCGGGGAACGCGGTGGCGACGGAGGCGACCTGGACGTCGGTCCCCTTCAGCGCCTCCTTCGCGGTGGCGACCATGTCCGGGTAGACACAGATCGCGGCGACGCGGGGGGTGGTCCGGTCGGTCGGGTCGGGGTTTCGGCCCTTGGTGCACAGTGCGCGCACCTTGCCGACCGTGTCCGCGCCTTCGAGCGTGGTCAGGTCGATCATCGAGATGGCCAGATCGATGGCGTACGCCTTGGCCGTGGTCTTGATCGAACGGGTACCGAGGGAGGCGGCGCGGGCTTCCAGGCCGACGGCGTCGACGCCGGGCAGGCCGTGCAGGAAGCGACGGAGCGAGGCCTCGGACGCCGCAACGTCCTGAAGGCCGCCGCCCGCAGCGCCGAGGGCGTTGGCTGCAACAGTGGACATGGTCACAAGGGCAGCATATCTACGCGCGTAGCAAGCCGCATAGGGGGTGTCCTCTATCGATGCGGGACCGAGACCTGAGCGGCCGGCCGCCGGGAGCGGCGCTCACCGGCCGGTGAATCCGCCGACCGGGGCACCGGCCGCCGGGGCGGGGGAGGGAGGCCACCGCCGCGGGGCCGCGAGTGTCGGCATTTCGTGATCTCGGGCCCATGGGGAAGCCGGTGCCCATCGGGCAGAATCGTCCCCATGACCGAATCAGACGGCACGCCCGACCCGGGCAACGCCGCCCCCGAGGAGCAGTACGCCGACCGCGTCTACCGCTCCGTTCCCGGTGTCGTCTCCGGCGTGCTGCTGCTCGCCGTCGCCGGGTGGCTGATCATCGACGCCATGGTGACCGGTACCGGCCGCACGCCGTGGGTCGCGCTGGCCGCCGCCCCGGTCTTCGGGTTCCCGGTGGTCGCGTACACCCTGCGGCCCGTCGTGTACGCGAACGACCGGCGGCTGCTGGTCCGCAACCCGCTGCGGACGGTGGAGGCGCCGTGGGCCTCGGTGGAGGCCCTGCGGGCGGGGTACTCGGTGGAGCTGCTCGCCGGCGGCAAGAAGTACCAGGTCTGGGCCGTGCCGGTGTCGCTCCGGCAGCGCAAGCGGGCCAACCGCGCGGCGAGCCGGGCCACCGCCGCTGCCGCCGAGGCGTTCAAGGGCGCCTCGTCCGCGTCGAGCCGCCAGGCGCCCGCCCGGCGCGGGCTGCGGCAGGGGGACTCGGACCCGACCCGCGCCTGGTCGGACCAGGTGGTCGACACCCTCCAGGAGATCGCCGAGCGCAATGCGGGCCGGCCCGACGCGGCCGGCGAGGTGGCGGTCCGCTGGTGCTGGTGGATCATCGCGCCCACGCTGGCCGGCCTGGTCGCCTTCGTCACGCTGATCGCGGCCACCTGAGCGCCGTTTCGGCACCCGGACACTCGAGACCGGACGCCTGAGACCGACCGGGCCGCGCCGGTGCTGGCGGCGCAGGGCGTACCACGGGCCCGGGGGGGGGGGGGGGGGGGGGGGGGGGGGGGGGGGGGGGGGGGGGGGGGGTTGGTGGGGTGGTAGGGATGCGGGGGGGGGGGGGGGTGTGTGGGGGGGTG
>NZ_JBVIMH010000004.1:326614-380798 GCF_055579945.1 Kitasatospora sp. NPDC032150
GGGTGGTTTTTTGGGGTCGCCCCCCCCCCGCGCTTTTTTTTGCGCCTTTTCTTCTTCTGTGCGGCGTCGTTCGTGGATGCGGCCCCCCCCCCCCCCCCCCCCCCCCCCCCACCCCCCCCCCAAACACCCCCCCCCCCCCCGGGCCCGTTCGCGCGTTGCGCCGCGGTCAGATGCCGGCCGCGGCGGCGAGGTCGCGCTTGACGGCGTCCAGGACCTCGGCGGTCCGGCGGCGGGTCTCGGCGAGCTCGGCGGCGGAGGCGACCGGGAGGACGACCTCCAGGTAGCACTTCAGCTTGGGCTCGGTGCCGGACGGCCGGACCACGATCCGGGCCGAGGTCACGCCGTCGCCGGCCAGGTAGTAGCGCAGGCCGTCGGTGGGCGGCAGCTCGGCGGAGCCGGCGGCCAGGTCGTCGGCCCGGGTGACCTGCAGACCGGCCAGCACGGTCGGCGGCTGCTCGCGCAGGCGCTGCATCGCGTCGGCGATCAGCGAGAGGTCCTGCACCCGGACGGAGAGCTGGTCGGTGGCGTGCAGGCCGTGCGCCAGCGCCAGGTCGTCCAGCAGGTCGGTCAGGGTGCGGCCGGACTGCTTGAGGGTGGCGGCCAGTTCGGCGACCAGCAGGGCGGCGGTGATGCCGTCCTTGTCGCGTACGCCGGACGGGTCGACGCAGTAGCCGAGCGCCTCCTCGTAGCCGTAGCGCAGGCCGTCGGCACGGGAGATCCACTTGAAGCCGGTGAGCGTCTCGGTGTAGTCCAGCCCGGCCGCGGCGGCGATCCGACCCAGGAGGGTGGAGGAGACGATGGTGGTGGCGAAGGTGCCGACGGCCTTCTTGGCGACCAGGGCCTCGCCGAGCAGCGCGCCCACCTCGTCGCCGCGCAGCATCCGCCAGCCGCCGTCGTCGCCGGTGGGCACGGCCACGGCGCAGCGGTCGGCGTCCGGGTCGTTGGCGATGACGATGTCCGGGCCCACGGAGGCGGCGGTGGCGAACGCGAGGTCCATCGCGCCCGGCTCCTCCGGGTTGGGGAAGGACACGGTCGGGAAGTCCGGGTCCGGCTCGGCCTGTTCGGCCACCACGGTGGGGGCGGGGAAGCCGGCCCGCTCGAAGGCGGACAGCAGGACGTCCCGGCCGACGCCGTGCAGCGGGGTGTAGACGACGTTCAGGTCGCGGGCGCCACCGGCCTCGACGGTGGAGACGGCGCGGTTCAGGTAGGCGTCGACGACCTCCTCGCCGAGCACCTCCCAGCCGCTCTCGGCGCGCGGCACGTCGGCGAGCGAGGCGATGGCGTCGATCTCGTCGGCGATGCCGGCGTCGGCGGGCGGGACGATCTGCGAGCCGTCGCCCAAGTAGACCTTGTAGCCGTTGTCCTGCGGCGGGTTGTGGCTGGCGGTCACCGTGACACCGGCGGCGGCGCCGAGGTGGCGGATCGCGAAGGCCAGGACCGGGGTCGGCAGCGCGCGCGGCAGCAGGGCGGCGCGCAGCCCGGCGCCGACCATCACGGCGGCGGTGTCGCGGGCGAAGTCGTACGACTTGTGACGGGCGTCGTAGCCGATCACCACGAGGTCGCCGAGCTGCTGCTTCTTGACGTAGGCGGCGAGGCCGGCGGCGGCGCGGATCACCACGGCGCGGTTCATCCGCATCGGGCCCGCGCCGAGCTCACCGCGCAGTCCGGCGGTGCCGAACTGGAGCCGGCCGGCGAAGCGCTCGGCCAGGTGCGACCAGGCGAGGCGCTCCTCGCTCTCCGCGTCGGGGCCTTCGGCGGCGGCCAGCAGTGCGGTCAGTTCCTCGCGGGTCTGCGGGTCGGGGTCCTCGGCGAGCCAGGTCCGGGCCCGGGCGAGGAGGTCGGTGGTGGATGCCTGCGCCATCTCGTCTCTTCTCGTGAGACCTTCGGTGTCACCCGAAGGGGGGAAGCTGCTCTGCCGCTCAAGGCGTTGCGCGTCGCGGTACGGTCGCCGCGTGTCTTCGGGCAACGGCCAGGGCCTGGCCGTCGCGGGAGCGAGAAGCCCTCCCGGGGCCGGGAGGGCGGAGTCACGCTGCGCGGCTCCCTCCGAGGGGTCGGAGGGACGTCGACGCGCAGACGGGGCCTCCGGGCGAGCTGCACCCGAAGACCCCTTTACTGATTCTGCGTCAGCTCCGGCTCAGATCCGCTCAAGGACCTTGGCCAGCAGCGCGCCCATCCGCTCGGCGCTGGCCTTGCCGGCCTCCAGCACCTCTTCGTGGTTGAGCGGCTCGCCGGTCATGCCGGCGGCCAGGTTGGTGACCAGCGAGATGCCGAGCACCTCGGCGCCGGCCTCGCGGGCGGCGATGGCCTCCAGGGTGGTGGACATGCCGACCAGCTCACCGCCGAGCACCCGGGCCATGTTGACCTCGGCCGGGGTCTCGTAGTGCGGGCCGCGGAACTGGACGTACACGGCCTCGTCCAGCGACGGGTCCACCTCGCGGCAGAGCTGGCGCAGGCGCGGCGAGTACAGGTCCGTCAGGTCGACGAAGTTGGCGCCGACGATCGGGGAGTCCGCGGTCAGGTTGATGTGGTCGCTGATCAGGACCGGCTGGCCGGGGGTCCAGCCCTGGCGGAGACCGCCGCAGCCGTTGGTCAGCACGATGACCTCGCAGCCCGCGGCGGCCGCGGTGCGGACACCGTGGACCACGGTGGCCACGCCGTAGCCCTCGTAGTAGTGGTTGCGGCCGAGGAAGATCAGGGCGCGCTTGTCGCCGATCTTGACGGAGCGGATCTTGCCCGAGTGGCCGGCGACCGCGGGGGCCGGGAAGCCGGGGAGCTCGGTGATGGGGAACTCGAAGTTGCCCGGAGCCGACGGGTCGCCCAGCGCGTCGGCGGCCGGCACCCAGCCGGAGCCCATCACAAGGGCGAAGTCGTGGCGCTCGGCACCGGTCAGCTCGCGCAGGCGCGCAGCGGCGGCCTGGGCGGCGGCGTAGGGGTCGGCGGAGACGACCGACTGAGGAGTTGCGTTCACATCGCCGAGGATAGACAAGATTCGGCCTACGCGCGTAGACAGTTCGCTCAAGCCATGCCGATTTGTTACCCGGCTGACCCGAAACGACAGGCCACGGGCGGTATTCGCGACTTGGGACTGTCGGAACCTCTGAGTCCGGAACAACCGGAGAAGGGGGTGCCGGACGCTCCCGGGGGCAGGACCCGGACGCTCTCGGTGCGGTACGGTGCGGTGCGGTGCGGTGCGACCCCCGGGCAGGTGCGGCCGGGCGGCCGCCGGTGCCGGGTGACCTCGGGGCAGGGTCCAGGCGGCTCATCCGGCGCCGGTGAGAGGCGCACCGCGCTCGAAGGAGGCGTACCCGCCCGGCCGTTCTCCCCGGAGGGCGCTCAGCAGGGCCGGTGCCGCAGCTCCGTGATGTAGTCGGCGGGGGCGCCGGCGCTCTCCGCCGCGTCCGCGATGAGCCCGAGGTAGCGGGCGGCGGGCAGTCCGCCCTCGTAGTCGTTGAGGACGTACGTCCACACCGGGATGTCCCCGTCCAGGGTCTGGGCGCGCAGCCGGATCTTGCGGTAGAGGCCGAGCTGGAGGCCCTCCCAGCGGTCCAGACCGTCCTCGTCCATCGGCGCCACGTCGTAGAGGGAGACGAAGACCTGGTGCTTCTCGTCCTCCACCACCGTGGCCAACGAGCCCTCCCAGCCGAGGTGTTCGCCGCCGAAGGTCAGCCGCCAGCCGTCCAGCCAGCCCGTGCCGCGCAGCGGGGAGTGGGGCGCGCGACGGCTCATCTGCCGGGCGTCGAGATTGGTGGCGTACGCGGCGTAGAGGGGCATGGGCGTCAGCCTACGTGAGGTGTGCGCGCGGGTGCGGGGCGGGGAGTGTCCACCGTCACACCGGCTCGGGGGCGAACATATGGCAACGCCCCCGGCGTGGCTTTGGTTCCGGCGTGCGGGACAATGGTGGACGTGACTCGGATCGTGATCATCGGTGGCGGACCCGGCGGATACGAGGCAGCGTTGGTGGCTGCCCAACTCGGCGCGGAGGTGACCGTCGTCGACCGCGACGGTCTGGGTGGATCGGCGGTGCTGACGGACTGCGTTCCGTCCAAGACCCTCATCGCGACCGCCGAGGTGATGACCACCTTCGACAGTTCCTACGAGGAGCTGGGCATCACCATCGCCGACTGCAGCCAGGGACCCTCCCGGGTGCTCAGCGTGGACCTCGGCAAGGTCAACCGGCGGGTGAAGCGCCTGGCGATCGCCCAGTCCCACGACATCACCCAGTCCGTGACCCGGGCGGGCGTGACGGTCCTGCGCGGCAAGGGCCGCCTGGGCGCCGGCGGCCAGCACGTGGACGGCTCGCGCGAGGTGGTCGTCGAACACGAGGACGGCAGCACCGAGTCGCTGCGTGCGGACGCCGTGCTGATCGCCACCGGCTGCCACCCGCGCGAGCTGCCCGACGCCCAGCCGGACGGCGAGCGCATCCTGACCTGGACCCAGGTCTACGACCTGGAGGAGCTGCCGCGCGAGCTGATCGTGGTCGGCTCCGGTGTCACCGGCGCCGAGTTCGCAGGCGCCTACCAGGCGCTCGGTTCCGAGGTCACCCTGGTCTCCTCCCGCGACCGGGTGCTGCCCGGCGAGGACCCGGACGCCGCCGAGGTGTTGGAGGAGGTCTTCCGCCGCCGCGGCATGAACGTGATGAGCCGCTCCCGGGCCGAGACCGCCAAGCGGGTCGGCGACCACGTCGAGGTCACGCTCTCCGACGGCAAGGTCATCCGCGGCACCCACTGCCTGATGGCGGTCGGCTCCATCCCCAACACCGCCGACATGGGCCTGGAGGAGGCCGGGGTCAAGCTCAACGACTGGGGCCAGATCCAGGTCGACCGGGTCTCCCGCACCACCGCCCCCGGCGTGTACGCGGCCGGTGACTGCACCGGTGTCTTCATGCTCGCCTCGGTCGCCGCGATGCAGGGCCGGATCGCGATGTACCACGCGCTGGGCGACGCGGTGCAGCCGCTCAACCTCAAGACCGTGGCCTCCAACGTCTTCACCGACCCGGAGATCGCCACCGTCGGCTACACCGCCGCGGACGTCTCCTGCGGCAAGATGGACGCCGTCGAGGTCAAGCTCCCGCTGCGCGGCAACCCGCGGGCGAAGATGCAGGGCATCCGGGACGGTTTCGTGAAGCTGTTCTGCCGCCCCGGCACCGGCATCGTGGTCGGCGGCGTGGTGGTCGCCCCCCGGGCCAGCGAACTCATCCATTCGATCTCGCTCGCCGTGGACAACAACTTGACGGTCGAACAGGTGGCCAGCGCGTTCACGGTCTACCCGTCCGTCTCCGGCTCCACCGCGGAGGCCGCCCGGCAGCTGCACATCCGCAAGCGGGAGATTCCGGACTCCTGAGCCGCTCAAGCGAGTTGAGGCGGCCGCCGGTGCGGCCGCCGCTCTCGCGGGCGTG
Source organism: Kitasatospora sp. NPDC032150 (assembly GCF_055579945.1). Lineage (NCBI taxonomy): Bacteria > Bacillati > Actinomycetota > Actinomycetes > Kitasatosporales > Streptomycetaceae > Kitasatospora > Kitasatospora sp. NPDC032150. The sequence goes on from NZ_JBVIMH010000004.1 coordinate 332,010, forward strand.
CGCCGTCACCCGGGCGGCGGGGCGCGGAACAGGCCTGCCGGCGGCGCGCATTGTACGGTCGTGCGCTGCTCCGGTGTGAGCATTTCCCGTTACCAGGAGCAAACGCCTGAAAGCAGACGGTCATTCAGGTTACCGTCGGTTCTGTGTTTGCAGCAGAACGTCGCCAGTTGATCCTCGAAATGGTGCGCGCCAACGGAGCCGTGTCGCTCCGTGAGTTGGCCCGCGTCGTCCAGACCTCCGAAGTCACCGTACGCCGAGACGTCCGGGCCCTGGAGGCCGAAGGGCTGCTCGACCGCCGGCACGGCGGCGCGGTGCTCCCCGGCGGCTTCACCCGGGAGCCCGGCTACCCGCAGAAGACCCACCTCGCCGCGGCCGAGAAGAGCGCCATCGCCGACCTCGCGGCGGGGCTGGTCGAGGAGGGGGACGCCGTGGTGGTCGGCGCCGGCACCACGACCCAGGAGCTGGCCCGCCGGCTGGCCCGGGTCCCCGGTCTGACGGTGGTGACCAACTCGCTGCTCGTCGCCCAGGCCCTGGCGCATGCCAACCGGGTCGAGGTGGTGATGACGGGCGGCACCCTGCGCGGCTCCAACTACGCGCTGGTGGGCAGCGGGGCCGAGCAGTCGCTGCACGGCCTGCGGGTCTCCAAGGCCTTCATCTCCGGCAGTGGGCTGACGGCCGACCGAGGCCTGTCGACCACCAACATGCTCTCCGCGAGCGTGGACCGGGCGCTGGTGCAGTCGGCCGCCGAGGTGATCGTCCTCGCCGACCACACCAAGCTCGGCGCGGACACCATGTTCCAGACGGTGCCCACCGAGGCGATCACCCGGCTGGTGACGGACGAGCAGGCCACCGCGGAGGACCCGACCGCGCGCGAGCTGGACGCACTGGCCGACTGCGGCGTGCAGATCGCCGTGGCGCCGCTCGGGCTGCACGCCGAGCCGCCGGTGCACCAGTCGATGCCGACGGCCCCGGTGGTGCCGCGGCGCAGCGGGCCGCCGTCCGCTCCCGCGCCGCTGCCCGGGCCGCGGCGGCCCGGTGTGCACGGCGGTCCGCCCGGGCAACTCCCCGGCCGGTTGGCGGAGTTGGGCGCACCGCGCGGCCGCTAGCGCCAGCGGAACGTTCAACCAAGCCGTTGCGCCCCCGTACGGGTGAGCCCGCAGGGGCGCGGGGCGCTGCAACACCCCGGACGGGTCGGCCTGTTCGGCTACCGGTGAGCCCGCAGGGGCGCGGGGAGTGCTGTCCGGCCGACCGCGGGCGCGCGATGGGGCACGCGTTCAGCCGGGTGTGACGGGCCGGCGGCAGTCCGCGGATCTCCCGCCGGGCGGCGCGGGCCTCGCAACGACCGGCGCGGGCTTCGCAACGACGGCGCGGGCTTCGCAACGACCGGCGCGGGCCTCGCAACGACCGCCCGCCACCCGGGCGAGGCCGGTCCGCCTCTCCTTTTCACCAGCGCTGAAGCCAGTGAAAAGACGACCGGCCCGCACACCCCGGGGGTGTACGGACCGGTCGTGACTGCTGCGAGGGTGTCAGTCCTTGATCTCGCAGAGGGCGGCGCCGCTGCTGACGCTGGCGCCGACCTCGGCCTTGAGGCCGACGATGGTGCCCGCCTTGTGGGCGTTGAGCGGCTGCTCCATCTTCATCGCCTCCAGGACGACGATCAGCTCGCCCTCGGCGACGGTCTGGCCCTCCTCGACGGCGACCTTGACGATGGTGCCCTGCATCGGCGAGGCGAGGGTGTCACCGCTGATCGCGGAACCGGCCTTCTTGGCGCCGACCCGGCGCTTGGCCACGGCCTTGCCGGCGCCCGCGCCGACGGCGGGTGCGGCCGAGACGCCGAGCGAGGACGGCAGGGAGACCTCGATCCGCTTGCCGCCGACCTCGACCACGACGGTCTCGCGGCCCTCGGGCTCCTCGCCGTCGCCACCCGCGCCGGTGAAGGCGGGGATGGTGTTGTCGAACTCGGTCTCGATCCAGCGGGTGAAGACCTTGAACGGCTCGTCGCTGCCGGTGAGTTCGGGCGCGAACGCGGGGTCGGTGACCACGGCCTGGTGGAACGGGATGGCAGTGGCCATGCCCTCGACCTTGAACTCGGCCAGGGCGCGGGCGGCCCGCTGGAGCGCCTGCTTGCGGGTCGCACCGGTGACGATCAGCTTGGCCAGCAGCGAGTCCCAGGCGGGGCCGATGACGGAGCCGCTCTCCACGCCCGCGTCCAGCCGGACACCCGGGCCCGACGGCGGGGCGAACAGCGTCACCGTGCCCGGTGCCGGAAGGAAGTTGCGGCCCGGGTCCTCGCCGTTGATGCGGAACTCGATGGAGTGGCCGCGCACCTCGGGGTCGTCGTAGCCGAGCGGCTCGCCGTCGGCGATCCGGAACATCTCGCGGACCAGGTCGATCCCGGTGACCTCCTCGGAGACCGGGTGCTCCACCTGAAGACGGGTGTTGACCTCGAGGAAGGAGATCAGGCCGTCCTGGGCGACCAGGAACTCACAGGTGCCGGCGCCGACGTAGCCCGCCTCGCGCAGGATCGCCTTGGAGGCGCGGTACAGCTCGGCGTTCTGCTCCTCGGTCAGGAACGGCGCCGGGGCCTCCTCCACCAGCTTCTGGTGGCGGCGCTGCAGCGAGCAGTCACGGGTGGAGACGACGACCACGTTGCCGTGCTGGTCGGCCAGGCACTGGGTCTCCACGTGCCGGGGGTTGTCCAGGTAGCGCTCGACGAAGCACTCGCCGCGGCCGAACGCGGCCACGGCCTCGCGGACCGCCGACTCGTAGAGCTCCGGGATCTCCTCCAGCGTGCGGGCGACCTTCAGACCGCGGCCGCCACCGCCGAACGCGGCCTTGATGGCGACCGGCAGGCCGTGCTCGGTCGCGAACGCCACGACCTCGTCCGCACCCGAGACCGGGTCCGGGGTGCCCGCGACCAGCGGCGCGCCAGCGCGCTGGGCGACGTGCCGGGCGGTGACCTTGTCACCGAGGTCGCGGATGGCCTGCGGCGGCGGGCCGATCCAGGTCAGGCCGGCGTCGATGACCGCCTGCGCGAAGTCGGCGTTCTCCGACAGGAAGCCGTAGCCCGGGTGGACCGCGTCGGCGCCCGAGTCGGCGGCGGCCTGGAGGACCTTGGCGATGTCCAGGTAGCTGGTGGCGGGGGTGTCGCCGCCGAGCGCGTAGGCCTCGTCGGCCGCGCGGACGTGCAGCGCGTCCCGGTCCGGTTCGGCGTACACGGCGACGCTGGCGATACCGGCATCCCGGCAGGCCCGGGCGACGCGGACGGCGATTTCCCCGCGATTGGCGATGAGCACCTTGCGCACTGTGGCTCCCTTCTTGAACCTCGTTGAGTCTAGGGATTGCCGGGTCGTACCGGCGAGTAGCCCCAGGTGGTGAGCTTGCCCACACGGAGCGTGACGCTGATTCGTGATCAGTTGAGCACGGAGCGGGACGCTCCGCAGGTGGGAGAGGTCTTGGACGGTGGTCGTCGGTGGTCCGGGGCAACCCGTGGCGCCCCGTCGGGTGCCGTGGTCTTCGCCACAGTCGCTCGACGGCAGCGGCGCCAGCCTATCGGCCGGGCCGCCCCGAGGGACTGGACCGGAGTGACAGATGTCGGGGTCGGGATCTGTCCGGATCCACAGCGCGGTTCCGGAATCGGTCCGAACGCTCCACCGGGCTCCGGTGCCCGGGCGTCGGAGCCCCGGACGGAAAAACGCCGCGACGGCCCCGGGGCTCGTCGCGGCGCAACCGGGTCGGCGCGTCCTGGGCCGGCGTCAGTTCCAGAGGTCGGTCAGCCGGACGTCAAGATCCGCCAGCAGGCGGCGCAGCAGTGGCAGCGAGAGGCCGATGACGTTGCCCGGGTCGCCGTCGACGCCGTCGATGAACGGCGCCGAGCGGCCGTCCAGGGTGAACGCTCCGGCCACGTGCAGCGGTTCACCGGTGGCGATGTACGCGGCGACCTCGGCGTCGTCCGGGTTGCCGAAGCGGACGGTGGTGGAGGCGGTCGCCGAGGACTGCTTGCCGGTGGCGGTGTCGATGACGCAGTGGCCGGTCCGCAGCACGCCGTCCCGGCCGCGCATGGACTGCCAGCGGGTGAGCGCCTCGGCCGCGTCGGCGGGCTTGCCGAGGGCTTGGCCGTCCAGCTCCAGGACGGAGTCACAGCCGACCACCAGCTGGCCGTCGGCGAGCTCGGCGGCGACCGCGCGGGCCTTGGCCTCGGCCAGCACCAGCGCCAGCTCGCCGGGCGTGGGTGCGGTCAGCGCGTCCTCGTCCACACCGCTGACGATCACCTGCGGGTCGAGGCCGGCCTGGCGCAGCAGTCCGAGCCGGGCGGGGGATGCGGAGGCGAGGACGAGGGTGCGCTTGGTCATGCGGCCAAGCCTATGCGCTTCGGCGGTGGAGCCGGTCCGGCAGCGTCGTCGCGGGCGGGCCCGGGCCCGCCCGCGCTGCCAACGGCCTCGGTCCGCCATCGACCCCGGGCCACCGTCAACTCCAGGCCGCCAGCAGCCTCAGACCACCATCAGCACGATGGCGGCCACCAGAAGGAGGACGGCGAGCACCGGGCCGGCCCGGCGCAGCCGCTCCTGCACCTGACGGGTTTCGGCCGAGGGCTCGTCCTGAGGATCTGACCACAGCATTCCCCAAGCCTGCGGCGGCAGGTGTGCCGGGCGCTTGAGTATCCGTACTCAGTTCGTCCACATTTTCTGGTGCGCGCATGACACCGCGGGTAGTGGCCGCTCACGCCCCGTGGCCCGACCGGTGGGCGGCCGTCCGCTCCTCGCGGAGCCGCGCGGGGAGCGGACGGCCGTTGTCGGAGTCAGCCGGCCCAGCCGGAGGTGCGCCAGGCGTGGGCGCCGTGCCGCGGGATGCGGCGCAGCAGCCTGGCCCGGTCGTTCCACGCGGAGGCCGGGCCGCTCGCCTGCCGGGCCGCGTCGAGCGCGGCCTGTGCGGCGGCGGCCCGGGCTTGGACCACCGCCAGGACGGTGGCCAACTCCTCGGGGGTCGGCTGCCCGTGCAGCACTTGAATCGGAGGCATGCTCATATCCTCTTCCTGTTCGGACCGGTCCGAAAGTGCGCGAAAGGTCCGACTACAGCGGGATGTTGCCGTGCTTCTTGGGCGGCAGCACCTCGCGCTTGCCGCGCAGTGCGCGCAGCCCGCGGACGATGTGCCGACGGGTCTCGCTCGGCGCGATCACGGCGTCCACGTAACCGCGTTCGGCGGCCAGGTAGGGGTTGAGCAGGGTGTCCTCGTAGGAGGCGAGCAGCTCGGCGCGCTTGGCGTCGGCGTTCCCGGCGGCCTGAGCCTCGGCGATCTCGCGCCGGTGCAGGATGTTGACCGCGCCCTGGGCGCCCATCACGGCGATCTGCGCGGTCGGCCAGGCCAGGTTGAGGTCCGCGCCCAGGTGCTTGGAGCCCATGACGTCGTAGGCGCCGCCGAAGGCCTTGCGGGTGATCACGGTGATCAGCGGGACGGTGGCCTCGGCGTAGGCGTAGATCAGCTTGGCGCCGCGGCGGATGATGCCGTCCCACTCCTGGCCGGTGCCGGGCAGGAAGCCGGGGACGTCCACGAAGGTGAGCACCGGGATGTTGAACGCGTCGCAGGTGCGCACGAAGCGGGCGGCCTTCTCGCTGGCGGCGATGTCCAGGCAGCCGGCCAGGTCCATCGGCTGGTTGCCGACCACGCCGACCGCATGGCCCTCGACCCGTCCGAAGCCGGTGATGATGTTGCCCGCGTACAGCGGCTGGGTCTCCAGGAACTCGCCGTCGTCCAGGACGTGTTCGATCACCGTGTGCATGTCGTACGGCTGGTTCGCCGAGTCCGGCACGAGCGTGTCGAGTTCCAGGTCCTCGGCAGTGATGGCCACATCGGCATGCTCCGGGTAGACCGGCGGCTCGGAGAGGTTGTTCGAGGGCAGGTAGGAGAGGAGGTTCTTGACGTACTCGATGGCCTCCTTCTCGTCGGCGGCCAGGTAGTGCGCGTTGCCGGACTTGGTGTTGTGGGTGCGCGCGCCGCCCAGCTCCTCCATGCCGACGTCCTCGCCGGTGACGGTCTTGATGACGTCCGGGCCGGTGATGAACATGTGCGAGGTCTGGTCGGCCATCACCACGAAGTCGGTGACGGCCGGGGAGTAGACCGCGCCGCCCGCGCACGGGCCCATGATCAGCGAGATCTGCGGGATGACACCCGAGGCGTGCACGTTGCGGCGGAAGATCTCGCCGTAGAGGCCGAGCGAGACCACGCCCTCCTGGATCCGGGCGCCGCCGGAGTCGTTGATGCCGATGACCGGGCAGCCGGTCTTCAGCGCGAAGTCCATCACCTTGACGATCTTCTCGCCGAAGACCTCGCCGAGGGAACCGCCGAAAACGGTGAAGTCCTGGGCGAAAACGGCCACTTGGCGGCCGTCGACGGTGCCGTAACCAGTCACCACGCCGTCGCCGTACGGTCGGTTCCTCTCCTGGCCGAAGTTGGTGGAACGGTGGCGGGCGAACTCGTCGAACTCCACGAAGGAGTCCTCGTCGAGGAGTTCGGTCACTCGCTCACGCGCCGTCAGCTTGCCCTTGGCGTGCTGCTTCTCGACCGCGGCGGCGGAGCCGGAGTGCACCGCCTCGTCGAGCCTGCGCCGCAGGTCGGCAAGCTTTCCGGCGGTGGTGTGCGGGTCGTACGGCGCCTCGGTCATCCGGTGGCTCTCCCTGGTCCATGGGCCGCGGCCTGTTCGGTCCCGTGCGTGAGGGCGCGTGCGGGCAGGGCGGCGCTGCGAACTACCGTTGGGTAGCGTAGCCAGCGCGGGCGGCTTGCGGTTATGGCCAGCGACACAGTGTGTTCATCCGGCTTTCTGCGGGACCATGGGGCGGCCTGGCGCCTCTTGGGGTGGCGGTGCGAGGGCCCCGGGCGCGGGCGGCTCCGGGCCCGCGCGGCACCCGGTCCACCCACCTGCACCTGAGGGGTTTCGGGGGCCGGCATGGGTACGCTGAGCTGGTGACCGAGCCGACCCGCCCTCGTCGTAGCGGCCTGCGTGGCTTCGGCCACGACGGACCGTCCCCCTGGACCGATCTCGACCGCCCGCCACTGGACGGCGCCCGGCTCGCCAGGGACCTGGTGGTCCCGGGCGGGTTCTGGACCGCCGTGGACGTGGTCGACGAGACCGGATCCACCAACACCGACCTCGCCGCCCGGGCCGGGGCGGGCGAAGCGGAGGGCGCCGTCCTGATCGCCGAGGCGCAGAACGCGGGCCGTGGCCGGCTCGAACGGGTGTGGAGCGCACCGGCCCGATCCGGCCTCTTCCTCTCCGTGCTGCTGCGCCCCGCCGACGTGCCGATGGAGCGGTACGGCTGGCTGCCGATCCTGGTCGGTGTCGCGGCGGCGAGCACGCTGGGGCGGGTGGCGGAGATGGAGATCGGCCTGAAATGGCCCAACGACCTGCTGGTCACCGTGGACGGCGTCGAGCGCAAGGTGGGCGGCATCCTGACCGAGCTGAGCGCCGGTGCGGTGGTCGCCGGTCTCGGCGTCAACGTCTCGCTGCGCGAGTCCGAACTGCCCGTTCCCACCGCTGCTTCGCTGGTCCTGGCCGGGGCCGGGGTGGCCGACCGGGAGACCCTGCTGCGCGCGCTGCTGCGGGAGTTCGCCGAGCTGTACCAGGAGTGGGTGGCGGCGGCGGGCGACCCGTACGCCAGCGGGCTGCTGCCCGCCTACACGGCCCGCTGCACCACCCTGGGCCGGTCCGTGCGGGTCCAACTCCCCGGCGAGCGCGAACTGCTCGGCGAGGCCGTGGCGGTGGACGGCCTCGGCCGGCTGGTGGTCCGCACCGCCGACGGGCAGCGCCACCCGGTCGCCGCCGGGGACGTCGTACACGTACGGCCGGACCAGGGGTGACCGGGCCGGGCGGACGGAACGGCGGAGTCCCGACGGGGTTCTGATCCGGCCTTGTCCCGGCCGGATGCCCCGGATCACGTGATTCCGTGCGAACATTCCACCTGGCAGCGGTGTGAGGCGCGCCACTACCCGAGCGGTGGTCGGGGCGCCCCTGGACAGGGCAGGGCGAGAGGCAAGTGCGGCAACCGCACGGGGATGGACCGGTGGTAGGCGAAAACGTCGGTGGCAACGGCGGCAAAGGCGACGCGGCGGACTCGGACGAGCAGACGGTCGCGCTGGACCTGGAACGGCTGATCCTCGACGCGCCGCGCCGGTACACGCCGTACCAGGCCGCCCGCGCCGCCGACGTGCCGATGGAACTGGCCACCCGCTTCTGGCGGGCCATGGGCTTCCCGGACATCGGCCAGTCCCGGGCCCTGACCGACGGCGACGTGATCGCCCTGCGCAGGCTGGCCGGCCTGGTGGAGTCCGGGCTGCTCAGCGAGCCGATGGCGATCCAGGTGGCCCGCTCCACCGGCCAGACCACCGCCCGGCTGGCCGGCTGGCAGATGGACACCTTCCTGGAGAACCTCACCCAGTCCATCGAGCCCGGCATGACCAGGGCCGAGGTGGCCTACCCGCTGGTCGAACTGCTGCTGCCGGAGCTGGAGCAGTTCCTGGTGTACGTCTGGCGGCGCCAGCTGGCCGCCGTCACCGGCCGGGTGGTGCAGGCCGCCGAGGACACCGAGATCACCAGCGGCCGGCTCGCCGTCGGCTTCGCCGACCTGGTCGGCTTCACCAGGCTCTCCCGCCGCCTGGAGGAGGAGGAACTCGGCACGCTGGTCGAGAACTTCGAGAACACCTGCTCCGACCTGATCGCCGGATTCGGCGGCCGGGTGATCAAGACGCTGGGCGACGAGATCCTGTACGTGACCGAGGATCCGGCCACCGCCGCCGAGATCGCGCTCAGCCTGGTGGAGGCGCTGGCCAAGGAGGACACCATCCCCGCCCTGCGGGTCGGGATGGCCTTCGGCACCGTCACCTCCCGGATGGGCGACGTCTTCGGCACCACGGTGAACCTGGCCAGCCGGCTGACCTCGATCGCACCCAAGGACGCGGTGCTGGTGGACGGCGAGTTCGCCGCCGCGCTGGAGCAGAACGGCGGGGTCGTGCCGCCGTCGGTCTGCGTCTCGACGGAGGGGCTGGAGGAGCACCACGCGCCCGGCTCCGCCGAGCACCGGTTCCACCTGCAGCCGATGTGGCGCCGCCCGGTGCGCGGGCTCGGCCTGGTGGAGCCCTGGTTGCTGAGCCGTCACGTCCACGATCTCTGAACCCGGTCTCACGGGATTCGCACATATTCGCCCGGACAAATGGGGCAAAGTCTCAGTGAAGGGCCATAACCTTGGTCCAGGACGGCAGTCCTGGAGCGTTCTGGGCACGTCCGGGCAGGCCCCGGGCCAGTGCTCCCGGGCGGCCCCGGGGGATCAGGGATGAGGCGGAGCCGGTGAGCGAGGCGACCATGTCGGAACCCGTGCACGTGTCCGTACCGCCGGCCCTCGATCCGCGACTGCAGGCCGTCGTCGAGCTGGCCCAGGACATGGCGGTCGCCGTCACCCCGCTGGACGCCGTTCGGGCCGCGGCCGCGCGGGCCACCACCGCACTCGGCGCCACCATGGCCGCCGTCTCGGTGTGGGACCGCGAGTCGGGCCGGCTGCGGGTGCTGGTCAACCACGGCGAGCTGGCCGGGGGCGAGGAGGAACTGCCGGAGGACGAGTCCTACCCGGTGGCGGACTTCCCGGAGATCGTCACATATCTGGAGGAGCACTGGACCACGGGCCGCCTCCCGCGTGCCTGGGTGCAGACTGCCGAGCACGCCGATGCCACGCACTCCGTGCACGCGCACCCGGGCGCCGGCGCGTTCTGTATGCAGCGCGCCGTGGGATTGCGCCGGCGCGGACGGAAGTGCTGTCTGGTCGCGCCGATCGTTCTGCACGGCCAGGCCTGGGGCGAGCTCTATCTGGCCCGGAAGGCGGACCTGCCGGTCTTCACCGACGCGGACGCCGACTACGCGACGCTACTGGCCGCCCAGATCTCCGCCGGGCTCGCCCAGACCGAGCGGCTGGCCGACCTGCGCCGGCTCGCCTTCACCGACCCGCTCACCGGCCTCGCCAACCGCCGGGCGGTCGACGCCAGGTTGGAGACCGCCCTGGCGGCCCACAACCGGGACGACACCGTGCTCAGCCTGGTGGTCTGCGACGTCAACGGGCTCAAGCGGGTCAACGACCGGCTCGGTCACGAGGTCGGCGACCGGCTGCTGGAACGGTTCGCCCACCAGCTCTCGCTGGCCGCCGCCAGACTCCCCGGCAGCCTGGCCGCCCGGCTCGGCGGTGACGAGTTCTGTCTGCTGGTCGAGGGCCGCAAGGCGGACGAAGTCGTCGCGGTGGCCGAGGAGTTGGTCGCCCGCTCACTGGATCTCGCGGATGGCGAGGGGGTCGCCTGCGGGGTGGCCTCCACCGGTGACTCGATCGGCCCGGTCACCACTCCGGACCGGCTGTTCCGGCTCGCCGACGCAGCCCAGTACCGGGCCAAGGCAGCCCGGGCCACCCATCCCGTGGTCGCCGGACGGGGCCACGGCCCCGGGTTCGCTCCCGACCCGACCGTGCTGCTGGCCGACTCCGCCGACCCGCACCACCGCACCGACCGCCGCCCCGGCCAGGGCCGCGGCCACGTCGGCGACCGCCGCCGGTTCCGGGGCGCCGCGAACGGCGCCGACCCGGGACAGCTGCTCGCCGTCGTGCTCGCCTCGCTCGACCAGCACGGCGCGGTCCGCACCCACCACCCCGCCGACACCCTCGGCCGGCTGGTCACCGTCGCCGGGGCCGCTGCCAGGCTGCTGGACGCGGTCGGCTGGTGGGTCAGTTACGTGCCGCCGGGCTCGCAGCTGATGCGCACCGTCCAGCACGCCGTCTACCGGATGACCAGCGGGCCGACCAGCAGCGGTGCCGAGACCCAGCGGGCCCAGATCGAGGCCCCGGACGCGGTGTTCGACCTCGGCTACTACCCGCTCACCCGCCGGGCCGTGCGCGGCGGGGCCTTCGCGCTGCGCTCCGGCGCCGCCGGGAACGACCCGGCGGAGGAGGCGATGATGGTGGTCAGCGGCTACAAGGGCATGCTCGCGGCCGGCGGCGGCAACGCGGCGGGCGGCTGGCTGGTGGAGCTGTTCGCGGACGAGTCCACCCTGCCGTTCGGCCCGGTCACCGCGGCACTGCGGGCCCTGGTCGCGGTGGCCCTGTCCGGACCGACCTCGCCGCCGCCCTGAGCCCTCGCGCCCGCCGGGTCAGGGCGCCCGGAGACGAGCGGTCTAAGACCGGCCGCACCCGGGTGCTGTCGCAGCGGCCTTGCGGGGTGCGACAGTTGACACTGACGCCGGTTGCGGAGCCGGGGCTGGGAGCGGGGGATGTCATGCGTACACGTCCGGCTGCGGTACTGCTCGCGCTGGCCCTGGCCGCCGGCGGGGTCACCCTGGCGGGTCCGCCGGCCTCGGCCGCGCCATCCGTGGTCCAGGCGCCGACGGCGGGTCAGGCGACGGGGAGTCTGCCGACGGTGGGTCAGCAGCGGTCGGTCGGGGTGGGGCCGGTCGGGGTGGGGCCGGTCGGGGCGCGGACCCGGACCCGGTCGCTCGCGTCCGTTCCGCTGGCACGGGGCAAGTCCAAGATCCGGAAGAGGCGGGGCTTCTTCGGGAGGTTGGTCGGGGTGGCCTTCGGCCTGATCGCGCTGTTCGTGGTCCTGTTCGTCGTCATCGTACTGGTGGTCGTGGTGCGGCGCGGCCACCGCCGGCGCGAGAACGGGTGACCCGGCGGCGGGGCCGGTCAGGGGCGCAGTGCGCGCAGCAGGGCCTCGACCATGGCGTCCGCGTACGCCTGGTCGATCGGGCCGGTGCCCAGTAGCCAGCGGTAGTGCAGCGGGCCGTAGACCAGGTCCACGGCGAGGTCCAGGTCGAGGTCCTCGCCCAGCTGCCCGGCCCGCTGGGCGCTGCGCAGCCGGTCCCTGGTGGCCTCCAGGAGGGGGCCGAGCAGCCGGGCCCGGTACTCCCGGAGCAGGGTGGGGTCGAGCTGGATCTCGGCCGAGATGGCGCGGCCGACCCGTTCGAAGGCGGGATCGGCGAGCTGTTCGGCGGCCGGCCGGAGCAGGGCCCGTAGGTCGGCGGCCAGGTCCCCGGTGTCGGGGAGGTCCAGGCCGCCGGCCTCGTTCTCGCTGGCGGCCAGGAAGGCGTCGAAGACCACCGCCCCCTTCGAGGGCCACCAGCGGTAGATGGTCTGCTTGCCGACGCCCGCTCGGGCGGCGATCGCCTCGATGGTGAGCTTCGCGTACCCGAGTTCGGTCGCCAGTTCGGCGGCGGCGGCGAGGATGGCCTGTCTGGAGCGCTCGTTGCGGCGGGCCGGGTCCGGGGTGTTGCTGGTGCGTGCCATGGGGGGATTCTAGCGAGTCGGGCGAGACGATACGTCTCGTATTGACGAACCGTCGGAAACTGTGCACCCTGGAGGTGGTGGCGAGACGGAGCGTCTCGCCAGGATCGACCGCCTGATCTGGAGGACGTATGCCCCGCCCCGCGCACATCGCCATGGTCTCCATCCCTGCCCACGGCCACGTCAACCCGAGTCTGGCGGTCATCCGCGAGCTGGTCGCGCGCGGACACCGCGTCAGCTACGCCAACGACCCGTCGTTCGCCGCACTGGTGGAGTCCACCGGCGCCCGCCTCGTCCCCTGCGACTCCACCCTGCCGCTGACCGACGACCCGTCGGGCTGGCCCGATGACCTGGTCGAGGTGCAGGACCTCTTCCTGGACGACGCGATCGCGATGCTTCCGCAGCTGCGCGCCGCCTTCGACGGCGACAGGCCGGACCTGGTGCTGTGCGACATCGGCGCCTACGCCGCCCGGGTGCTGGCGGAGGGCTGGCGGCTGCCGATCGTCCAGCTCTCGCCGACCTATGTCGCCTGGGAGGGCTACGAGGAGGAGATGGCGCCGGTCTTCGAACCGGTCATGGGCACTCCTCGCGGCCTCGGGCACTACGCCCGCTTCGCCCGCTGGCTCGCCGAGAACGGCGTGGGCGGCGACAGCCCCGACCCGAAGGCGTTCACCGGTCGGCCGGAACACAGCCTCGTACTCGTCCCGCGGGCCCTGCAGCCCAACGCGGACCGGGTCGACCCCGGGCGGTACACCTTCGTCGGGCCGTGCTTCGGCGACCGCTCCGCGCAAGGCGGTTGGACGCGGCCGGCGGATGCCGGCAAGGTGCTGCTGGTCTCGCTCGGTTCGGCCTTCACCCGGCAGCCCGCGTTCTACCGCGAGTGCCTGAAGGCCTTCGGTGACCTGCCCGACTGGCATGTGGTGCTCCAGATCGGCAAGCACGTGGACCCGGCCGGGCTGGGCGAACTGCCCGGCAACGTCGAGGTGCACTCGTGGGTGCCCCAACTCGCAGTGCTGGAACAGGCCGACGCGTTCATCACGCATGCCGGGATGGGCGGTGCGAGCGAGGGGCTGTACTGCGGGCTGCCGATGATCGCCGTGCCGCAGGCGGCGGACCAGTTCTCCAACGCCGACCGGCTGGTCGAACTCGGGGTCGGGCGGCGGATCGACACCGCAGAGGCGACCGCGGCCGAGCTGCGCGCGGCCCTGCTGGAGCTCACCGCGGACCCGGAGGTCGCCGCGCGGCTGGAGGGGATCCGGAACGAGCTCCGCGCGGAGGGCGGCAGCGCGAGGGCCGCCGACCTGATCGAGGCGCACCTTCCCGGCTGACCCTGCCTCCGGACGGCCGGTGACACCGGCGCTGACCCTGCCAGCGAGGCCCCTGCCGGAGCGGGCCGCGGGCGTGAACCGGCAGGCTGCGACGGTCGCTTGAGGACGCCCGGCCGACCGTGTCCCGCCGGCGGGCCTCACGCTCCAGAAAGCCGGCGCCCTCCTTGGTCGGGCTCTGTCGTGCCCTCCCCGCGCCCCGGACGGGGTTCGGCCGGCTCCGCGATGCGGTCCGGGCGGGTGTAGACGTTGGCGCCGTGACCGCGCAGGAACCCGACCAGGGTGAGGCCGAGCTCCTCGGCCAGGTCCACCGCGAGCGAGGACGGTGCCGAGACCGCGGCGAGCAGCGGGATCCCGGCGAGGGCCGCCTTCTGGGTCAGTTCGAACGAGGCGCGGCCGCTGACCAGCAGCAGGTGGCCGGTCAGCGGCAGCCGCCCCTCGCGCAGGGCCCACCCGATCACCTTGTCCACCGCGTTGTGCCGGCCGACGTCCTCGCGGGCGCAGAGCAGTTCACCGTCCGGGGCGAACAGGCCGGCCGCGTGCAGTCCGCCGGTGGACTCGAAGGTGCGCTGCGCCGCGCGCAGCCGGTCGGGCAGGGCGTAGAGCAGTTCGGGGGTGACTGTGAGCGGGTCCCGGTCGAGCGGGTGGCGGACGTGCATCCGCACCGCGTCGACGGTGTCCCGGCCGCACAGGCCGCAGGCGCTGGTGGTCAGCAGGTTGCGGTGGCTGGAGAGGGCGGTCGCGGCGCCGCGTACGGTCGCGTCCACCACGTTGTAGCTGTTCGCGCCGTCGGCGTCGGTCCCGGCGCAGTAGCGGAGCGCGGCGAGCTGGTCGGAGTGCTCGACCGTCCCCTCGCCGACCAGGAACCCGGCCACCAGGTCGAAGTCGTGCCCGGGGGTGCGCATGGTCACCGTCAGCGCCTGGCCGCCGACCCGGATCTCCAGTGGCTCCTCCGCCGCCAGCGCGTCCGGCCGTGCGCCCCGCTCGTCCCCGCGCAGCCGCACCACCCGACGCCGTACCGTCGCCCGTACCATCAGCCCTCCGCCTCCCCGTGTCTCCTCGCTCAGCTTGCGCCACCCGGCCGCCGCGGCGGAAATCCGCGGGGTCCGCCGGGCTCCGCCACCTGCGGGACGCCGGTGCCGGCCGTCGTCACCGACCCGGGCCGGGGATCCCGTGGAGCGAGATCTCCCGGAACGATGGTTGTCATATTCTCATTCACCTGCTCTGATTATGTATATGGATATGCACAGTGCTGTGGCCCCGGACGCGCCGCTCGTGCTGGTCGGCAAGGCCGACGTCAGCGCCGAGGACGTGGTCGCCGTCGCGCGGGGCAATGCCCGGGTCGAGATCGGCCCCGACGCACTCGCCGAGATGGCGGGTGCCCGGGCTCGGATCGATGCTCTCGCGGCCGAGCCGCGTCCCGTCTACGGCGTCTCCACCGGGTTCGGTGCGCTCGCCGTCCGGCACATCAGCCCCGAGCTGCGGGCTCAGCTCCAGCGCTCGCTGGTCCGCTCGCACGCCGCCGGCATGGGCCCGACGGTGGAGCGGGAGGTGGTCAGGGCGCTGGTGTTCCTGCGGATGAAGACGCTGGCCTCCGGCCGCACCGGTGTCCGTCCGCTGGTCGCGCAGACCATGGCCGCCATCCTCAACGCGGGCATCACCCCGGTGGTGCGGGAGTTCGGCTCGCTGGGCTGCTCCGGCGACCTGGCCCCGCTGTCGCACTGCGCGCTGGTCCTGATGGGCGAGGGCGAAGCGTTCGGCCCGGACGGCGGGATCCGCCCCGCCGGCGAGCTGCTGGCGGAGGCCGGCATCGAGCCGGTCGAGCTGCTGGAGAAGGAGGGCCTGGCCCTCATCAACGGCACCGACGGCATGCTCGGCATGCTGGTGATGGCCATCGCCGACCTCTCCCGCCTGTTCACCACCGCCGACATCACCGCCGCGATGACCCTGGAGGCGCTGCTCGGCAGCGAGAAGGTGC
The DNA here is from genome assembly GCF_055579945.1 of Kitasatospora sp. NPDC032150. Classification (NCBI taxonomy): domain Bacteria; kingdom Bacillati; phylum Actinomycetota; class Actinomycetes; order Kitasatosporales; family Streptomycetaceae; genus Kitasatospora; species Kitasatospora sp. NPDC032150. The sequence continues at coordinate 347,610 of NZ_JBVIMH010000004.1, forward strand.
TCGCCCCCGAGCTGCACGCCCCGATCCGTCCGCACCCCGGCCAGGCGCTCAGCGCGGCCAACATGCTCGCCGTGCTCCAGGACTCCGGGCTGACCGGGCACCACCAGGACGACGCTCCGCGCGTCCAGGACGCCTACTCCATCCGCTGCGCCCCGCAGGTGGCCGGCGCCGGCCGCGACACCCTCGCGCACGCCCAGCTGGTCGCCTCCCGCGAACTGGCCGCCTCGGTCGACAACCCGGTGGTGCTGCCGGACGGCCGGGTCGAGTCGAACGGCAACTTCCACGGCGCCCCGGTCGCGTACGTGCTGGACTTCCTCGCCATCGCCGCCGCCGACCTGGGCTCGATCTCCGAGCGCCGCACCGACCGGCTGCTGGACAAGGCGCGCTCGCACGGCCTGCCGGCCTTCCTGGCCGACGACCCGGGCGTGGACTCCGGTCTGATGATCGCCCAGTACACCCAGGCCGCCCTGGTCAGCGAGAACAAGCGGCTGGCCGTCCCGGCCTCGGTGGACTCCATCCCGTCCTCGGCGATGCAGGAGGACCATGTCTCGATGGGTTGGTCCGCGGCCCGCAAGCTGCGCCAGGCCGTGGACAACCTCGGACGGATCCTCGCGGTCGAACTGACCGCCGCTGCCCGTGCGTTGGAGATCCGTACCGACAACGGCAGCGGGCCCACCGCGCCCGCCACCGGCGCCGCCGTCGCCGCCGCCCGCGCGGCCGGTGTCGGCGGGCCCGGACGGGACCGCTTCCTCTCGCCCGACCTGGAGGCCGCCGCCGCGCTGGTCGCCTCGGGCGAGCTGATCCAGGCCGTCGAGCGGGTGACCGGGCCGCTGGCCTGAGCACCCGAGGTGTGAACAGGGGCGCGAGGCCCTGCCCGGTCGGCCGCGGCGCGTACGCGGTCGACCGGGCGGGCACCGCGCCCCGCGGGTTCGTCCGACCGCCCGGAAGGGCCCGTTCGGCGGCCCGGATACCCTGGCCCGACGCCCCCGGCGGGCCGTCCCGCTGTTCGATACGTCGTTGCCCGCCCGGGCGGGACTGCGCCACAGTCGTCCCACCCGCCGCGACCGGTCCCGTGGCCGACGGCGTGTGCTGCCACCAGAGCCCGGAGGTACCGCTGATGACCGCCATGGACGAGACCGGCACGGCCGGTCCCTCCGCCCGACTGCTGCAGCTCTTCGAGGGCCACCGGCTCACCCCGACCCAGCGGCGGATCGCGCACTCGCTGGTCCGGCACGCCAACGAGGCACCGTTCCTCTCCAGCGTCGAGGTGGCCGAACTCGCCGGGGTCAGCCAGCCCTCGGTCACCCGCTTCGCCGTCGCGCTCGGCTTCGACGGCTACCCGGCACTGCGCCGGCAGCTGCGCGATCTGGGCGCGGGCGAGCAGGCGGCGCCCGAGACGCCCGACGACGCGGTCCGCAACGAGCACCAGCAGGCCGTGCTCGCCGAGATCGAGCACCTGCGCCACCTCGCCGAGCTGCTGGCCGACCCCGAACCGATCGTCCGCGCCGCCCGGCTGCTGGCCGCCTCCCGCCCGCTGCCGGTGCTCGGGCTGCGCGCGGCCTCCGCCCAGGCCAGGGGCTTCGCGTACTTCGCGGCCAAGGTGCACCCGGACATCCGGCTGCTGGACGAGGGCGGCAGCATGCTCGCCGACCGGCTGGAACAGGCCGCCGCCGCCGGGGCCAGCGCGTTGCTCTGCTTCGCCCTGCCGCGCTACCCGCGCGAGCTGATGGACGCCCTCGCCGTCGCCCGTGACTGCGGGTTGACCGTCCTCACCGTCGCGGACAGCTCCTTCGCCCCGGTCGCCAAGCTCTCCGACCTCCTCCTCCCGGCGGCGGTCGGCACCGGTCTGGTCTTCGACACCGCCTGCGCGCCGATGATGCTCGGCCGGATCCTGCTGCAGACGATGTGTGACGAACTCCCGGGCGCGGAAGCCAGGTTGGAGGCCATCGAGCACTCGGCGGCGGCACGCGGGCTCTTCCTGGAATAGCTGCCAGGCCGCTTCGGTCGACCGTGAAACGGCGACATCCGCTCGCTCCGGAACGGTTGCTGACACCCCGTTGGCGGGCATCTCATCAACAGGTCCCGGTGCAGGGGCCGGACGGGGGTGCCAGCCATGCGTCCGATCCACCAGATGAGACTGACCGGCCGGCTCGCCTCGGGGGCCGACGAGTGGTCCTGCCCCACCTGCGGCCGTCGTATCGCGCTGCGGCGTCCGCCCGACCCGGAAGTGGTGGTCCTGGACGTCGGCGACGAGTCCGCCGTCCACGTCGGGCTCGTCGAGCCGGACGAGGCCGCCGCGGCGGTGGCCGAGAAGTACGGCCTCGGCCCGATCCAGGAGATCCCGCGCCCGCCGGCTCCCGCCGCGCCCGACGCCGTGCGGTCCGATGCCGCGCGGAGCGACCTCGTCACGCCTGACGCCGAGGACCGCGCCTGGCTGGCCGAGATCGGCATCGACTGGGACGGCGGCGCGGCGGCCTGAGCGGCCTGCCCCTGATCCCCGGCGTCAGCGCTGCGCGGCGGCCGCCAGGTGCTCGGCGAGTGCCCGGGCGGCCGCCGCGTCCAGCGGTTCGTGGCCGACCAGCAGCCGGTACCAGAGGAAGCCGTAGCCGAGGTCAACCAGTACCTTCGGGTCCGCATCCGGCCTCAACTCGCCGCGCTCCTGGGCGCGTTGGAACAGCAGCCGGAGTGCGGAGCGGCGCCGGGCGGTGAAGTCGGCGAGCACCGCGGCGACCGCCCGCTCGCGCTGCGCCCCGGACACCACCTCGACGAGCAGCCGGGTCATGCCCTGGTCCGCCAGTGCGGCGAAGGAGGCTCGGACTGCGCCGGCGGCGCCACCCTGGCTACCGGCCGCTGAGCCGGGCGCCCGAAGCCGAAGCCGAAGCCGAACCCGAAGCAGGGGCCGGGCCCCCGCTCGCCCGGCGGACCGCCTGTTGCTGTATGGATTTATTCAGGACTGCCCTCTGGTCCCGGCCCACTTGTTTGGATATATTCAGAGCATTCGATCCTGAATGAATCCATCCGCAAGGAGGCCGGGAGCATGGTTCAGCAGCAGGCGGGCAGTGGCCCGCGCGAGGTGCGTGCGGCGCGCGGGACCCAGCTGACCGCGCAGGGCTGGCAGCAGGAAGCCGCGATGCGGATGCTCATGAACAACCTCGACCCCGAGGTCGCCGAGCACCCGTCCAAGCTGGTCGTCTACGGTGGCACCGGCAAGGCCGCGCGCGACTGGCGCTCGTTCGACGCGATGGTCCGCACCCTGCAGACGCTCAAGCAGGACGAGACCATGCTGGTCCAGTCGGGCCGCCCGGTCGGCGTGATGCAGACCCACGAGTGGGCGCCGCGCGTCCTGATCGCCAACTCCAACCTGGTCGGCGACTGGGCCAACTGGGAGGAGTTCCGCCGGCTGGAGAGCCTCGGGCTCACCATGTACGGGCAGATGACCGCCGGTTCCTGGATCTACATCGGCACCCAGGGCATCCTGCAGGGCACCTACGAGACCTTCGCCGCCGTCGCCACCAAGAAGTTCAACGGCACGCTGGCGGGCACCATCACGCTGACCGCCGGTCTCGGCGGCATGGGCGGCGCCCAGCCGCTGGCCGTCACCATGAACGGCGGCGTGGCGATCTGCATCGACTGCGACCCCTCCCGGATCGCCCGCCGGATCGAGCACCGCTACCTGGACGTCGAGGCGAAGGACCTCGCCCACGCGCTCGAACTGGCCACCGCCGCCCGGGACAAGAAGCAGCCGCTCTCCATCGGCGTGCTGGGCAACGCCGCCGAGCTGGTGCCGCAGCTGCTGGCGATGGACGCCCCGATCGACATCGTCACCGACCAGACCAGCGCCCACGACCCGCTGAGCTACCTGCCCATCGGCGTCGACTTCGAAGACATGGCCACCTACGCGGCCGAGAAGCCCGCCGAGTTCACCCAGCGCTCGCGCGAGTCGATGGCCAGGCACGTGGAGGCGATGGTCGGATTCCAGGACCGCGGCGCCGAGGTCTTCGACTACGGCAACTCGATCCGCGGCGAGGCCCAACTCGCGGGTTACCAGCGGGCCTTCGAGTTCCCCGGGTTCGTCCCGGCGTACATCCGCCCGCTGTTCTGCGAGGGCAAGGGCCCGTTCCGCTGGGCCGCGCTCTCCGGCGACGCGCGGGACATCCACAAGACCGACCAGGCCGTGCTCGACCTCTTCCCGGAGAACGAGTCGCTGGCCCGCTGGATCAGGATGGCCCAGGAGAGGGTGCACTTCCAGGGCCTCCCGGCGCGCATCTGCTGGCTCGGCTACGGCGAGCGCGACAAGGCCGGCGAGCGCTTCAACGACATGGTCGCCTCCGGCGAGCTCTCCGCCCCGATCGTGATCGGCCGTGACCACCTCGACTGCGGCTCGGTCGCCTCCCCGTACCGCGAGACCGAGGCGATGCTGGACGGTTCGGACGCCATCGCCGACTGGCCGCTGCTCAACGCCATGGTCAACGTAGCCTCCGGCGCGTCCTGGGTCTCCATCCACCACGGCGGCGGCGTCGGCATCGGCCGCTCGATCCACGCCGGCCAGGTCACCGTGGCCGACGGTACGGCGCTCGCGGGCGAGAAGATCCGCCGGGTGCTCACCAACGACCCGGGCATGGGCGTCATCCGGCACGTCGACGCCGGCTACGACCGAGCCACCGAGGTCGCGGCCGAGCGCGGAGTCCGCGTCCCGATGGGTGAGCTGTGACCTCCGGCAGTTTCGAACGGATGTGGGCGGAGCTGCTCCCCGTGGGCCGCTCCGCCTCCTCCGGCGGCTACCGCCGCTTCGCCTGGAACTCCGCCGACGCCGAGTGCCGGGCCTGGTTCGAGGAGCAGGCCCGCTCGCGCGGCCTGACCTACGAGCTGGACCGCAACGGCAACCAGTGGGCCTGGCTGGGCGATCCGAACGGCGAGGGCGCGGTCGTCACCGGCTCGCACCTGGACTCCGTCCCGGACGGCGGTGCCTTCGACGGCCCGCTCGGGGTGGTCTCCTCCTTCGCCGCCCTGGACGAACTCCGCTCCCGCGGTGCCGGGTTCAGCCGGCCGCTGGCGATCGTCAACTTCGGCGACGAGGAGGGTGCCCGGTTCGGCGTCGCCTGCATCGGATCCCGCCTCAGCGCCGGGGTGCTCTCCCGGGAGGCCGCGTACGAGCTGCGCGACGCCGACGGCGTGCGGCTGCCCGACGCGATGGAGCGGGCCGGCCACGACCCGAGCGCGATCGGCGCGGACGGCGACCGGCTCGCCCGGATCGGTGCCTTCGTCGAACTGCACGTCGAGCAGGGACGCCACCTGACGGAGGGGCAACCGGTCGGGGTGGCCAGCGCGATCTGGCCGCACGGCCGCTGGCGCTTCGACTTCCACGGCGAGGCCAACCACGCCGGCACCACCCGGATCGAGGACCGCCGCGACCCGATGCTCACCTACGCCAACACCGTGCTCGCCGCCCGCAAGAAGGCGAAGCTGGCGGGTGCGCTGGCCACCTTCGGCAAGGTCGCGGTGGAACCCAACGGCACCAACGCCATCGCCTCCCTGGTCCGCGGCTGGCTGGACTCCCGGGCCGCCGACGAGCGGACCTTGGACGCGCTGGTCGAGGAGATCCGGCAGGCGGCGTACGAGCGCGGTGGCCGCGACGGCGTGCGGGTCGAGCTGACCCGGGAGTCGTTCACGCCGGTCGTCGACTTCGACTCCCCGCTGCGCGACCGCCTCGCCAAGCTGCTCGGAGACGTCCCCGTGCTGCCCACCGGGGCGGGACACGACGCCGGAATCCTGGCATCGGTGATCCCGACCGCCATGCTGTTCGTGCGGAACCCGAGCGGGGTCTCGCACTCCCCGGCCGAGCACGCCGAGGAGGCCGACTGCCTCGCCGGAGTGGCCGCCCTCGCCGACGTACTGGAGGACCTCGCATGCCAGCCGTAGCCACGTACTGGGCGGAGCACGCCTGGCTGCCGCACGCCGGCGGTCCGGTGGTCGGGCACGAGGTGCTGATCGGCGTCGGCCCGGACGGCAGGATCACCGGGGTCACCCCGGGCAGCGGGCCCTGCCCGCCGGACGCAGTCAAGCTTACCGGCCTGACCCTGCCGGGGCAGGCCAACGCCCACTCGCACGCCTTCCACCGTGCCCTGCGCGGCCACGTCCAGATCGGCTCGGGCACCTTCTGGACCTGGCGGGACACCATGTACCGGTTCGCCGGGGCGCTCGACCCGGACAGCTACCTGGCGCTGGCCACCGCCGTGTACGCGGAGATGGCCCTCGCCGGGATCACCGCCGTCGGCGAGTTCCACTACCTGCACCACGCGCCCGGCGGCGGCCGCTACGCCGATGCCAACGCCATGGGTGAGGCGCTGATCGAGGCGGCGGCCCGGGCCGGCATCCGGATCACCCTGCTGGACACCTGCTACCTCTCCTCCGGGTTCGGCGCCGAGCCCACCGAGCCGCAGCTGCGGTTCAGCGACGGCGACGCGGACGCCTGGGCGGCGCGGGCCGGCGAGATCAAGGAGCGCGGGCACGCCAGGATCGGCGCGGCCATCCACTCGGTCCGGGCCGTCCCGGCCGACCAGCTGACCACCGTCGCGCACTGGGCGGCGATGCGCAGGGCACCGCTGCACGTCCACCTCTCCGAGCAGACCGCCGAGAACGACGCCTGCCTCACCGCCCACGGCGTCACCCCGACCCGGCTGCTCGCCGACCACGGCGTCCTCGGCCCGCGGACCTCGGCCGTGCACGCCACCCACCTCACCGACGAGGACATCCGGCTGCTCACCGACTCCTCGACCAGCATCTGCATGTGCCCGACCACCGAACGCGACCTCGCGGACGGCATCGGACCGGCCCGGCGGCTGGCCAGCGGCGGCTGCCCGATCACCCTGGGCAGTGACAGCCACGCCGTCATCGACCCGTTCGAGGAGGCGCGGGCGCTGGAGCTGAACGAGCGCCTGGACAGCCGCACCCGGGGCCACTGGACGGCGGGCGCCCTGCTGCGGGCCGGCACCGAGGACGGCCACGCCTCGCTCGGCTGGCCCGAGGCGGGCCGGATCGAAGCCGGTGCGCTCGCGGACCTCACCGTGGTCGCGCTGGACTCGGTGCGCACCGCCGGACCCGCCCCCGCGCTCGGCGCCGAGACGGCGGTCTTCGCGGCCTCGGCCGCCGACGTCCGGCACGTGGTGGTGGGCGGCCGGCAGATCGTCCGCGACGGGGTGCACCAGCTGGTCGCGGACGTTCCGGCGGCGCTGCGCGACTCCATCGCCGCACTGCAGTCCTGAGTCCTGCCGGGCGCGCGGACGGAACGGCCGCCGCCGACCCACGCCCGCGCCGCCGGTCCGCGTCCACGGGCGCGGGAAGTCGCACCACCCCCGGTGGTGCACCCTCCGCGCCCCGAAACCCCGAAAGGCTTCCCTTGAGCACTCTCCTGATCACCGATGTCGGCAGTCTGGTCACCAACGACCCCGCGCACGGCACCGGCCCGCTGGGCCTGCTGGAGGACGCCGCCGTGCTGGTCGAGGCCGGGCGGGTGGCGTGGGTCGGCCCGGCGGCCTCGGCGCCCGCCGCCGACGAGCGGTACGAGGCGGGCGGCCGGGCGCTGCTGCCGGGCTTCGTGGACTCGCACGCGCACCTGGTCTTCGCCGGTGACCGCACCGCCGAGTTCAACGCCCGGATGTCCGGCCAGTCCTACAGCGCGGGCGGTATCCGGACCACCGTCGCCGCCACCCGCGCCGCGAGCGACGAGGAGCTGGACGCCAACCTGGTCCGCTTCCTGAACGAGGCGCTCCGCCAGGGCACCACCACCGTGGAGTGCAAGTCCGGCTACGGCCTCACGGTCGCCGACGAGGCACGCGCGCTGCGGATCGCCGCGTCGCACACCCCCGAGACCACCTACCTGGGCGCCCATGTGGTGGCCCCCGAGTTCGCCGACGACCCGGCGGCCTACGTGGACCTGGTGACCGGCGAGATGCTGGACGCCTGCGCTCCGCACGCCCGCTGGGTGGACGTCTTCTGCGAGCAGGGCGCCTTCGACGGGGACCAGGCCCGGGCCGTCCTCACCGCCGGGGCCGAGCGCGGGCTGATCCCCCGGGTGCACGCCAACCAGCTCTCCCACGGGCCCGGGGTGCAGCTGGCCGTGGAGCTCGGCGCGGCCTCGGCCGACCACTGCACCCACCTCACCGACGCCGACGTGGCCGCGCTGGCGGAGTCGGACACCGTGGCCACCCTGCTCCCCGGCGCGGAGTTCTCCACCCGCGCGAAGTACCCCGACGCGCGCCGGCTGCTGGATGCGGGCGCCACCGTCGCGCTGTCCACGGACTGCAACCCGGGCTCCAGCTTCACCAGCTCGATGGCCTTCTGCATCGCGGTGGCCGTCCGCGAGATGGGCATGACCCCGGACGAGGCCGTGTACGCCGCGACCGCCGGCGGCGCCCGGGCGCTGCGGCGCACCGACGTCGGCGGCATCACCGTGGGAGCCCGGGCCGATCTGCAGCTGCTGGACGCCCCCTCGCACGTGCACCTGGCCTACCGTCCCGGCGTGCCGCTCACGGCGGCGGTCTGGCGCGCGGGCGTGCGGATGGTCTGAGCCGAAGCGGCGAAGGGCCGGTACCCGTGGGGGTACCGACCCTTCGCCGGTGGGGGATCAGCGGTGCGTCAGTGCACGTCGCCCATCAGGGTGACGACCTTCTTGCGGTACATCGCCAGGGCGACACCGGCGACGAGGGCCATCGCGCCCTGGACCGCGAAGTACCAGGTGCTGCCGACGGCGGCGTCGCCGAGGACCAGCTGGAAGATGGCGGCCACGCAGTCACCGGCGGTGACGGCGAGGAACCAGACACCCATCATCTGGCTGGCGTACTTGGTCGGGGCCAGCTTGGTGGTGACCGAGAGGCCGACCGGGGAGAGGGTCAGCTCACCGACGGTCTGGATCAGGTAGACCATGGCCAGCCACAGCGGGGTGACCTTGACGCCACCGGAGGCGGCGGCCATCGCCATCATCATCACCAGGAAGGAGGCGCCGATCATCAGCAGACCGATGGCGAACTTCATGGTGGTGCTGGGGTTCTTGCCGCGCTTGGACAGCCAGACCCAGAGCCAGGCGAAGACCGGGGCCAGCGCCATGATGTAGAGCGGGTTCAGCGACTGGAACCAGCTGGACGGGAAGTTGATCCCGAACAGGTCCGAGGCGGTGTTCTTGTCGGCGAAGACGTTCAGCGTCGAGCCGGACTGGTCGTAGATCATCCAGAACACGGCGGCGGCGATGAAGAACCAGATGTAGCCGCTCATCTTGGACTGCTCGTCCGAGTTGAGGTCCTGGTCCTTCTTCACCTTGGCGAAGACGAACACCGGGATCGCGATGCCGGCGATCGACAGCGGCCAGACCGCCCAGTCGATGGTGAAGGAGCCGGTCGCCACGACGACGCCGTAGAAGACCACGGCCGCGGCCAGCCACATGCCGGCCTTGCGGAAGATCGCGCTCTTCTCCTCGGCGGAGATCGGCGAGGTCACCACGTCGCTCTTGGCGCTCAGGTGGCGGGTGCCCAGCAGGAACTGGCCCAGACCCAGGGCCATGCCGACACCGGCGAGGGCGAAGCCCAGGTGCCAGTTGACGCTCTGGCCGACGGTGCCGATGACCAGCGGGGCCGCGAAGGCACCGAGGTTGATGCCCATGTAGAAGACGGTGAAGCCACCGTCGCGGCGGGGGTCGTTCGGGCCGTCGTACAGGTGGCCGACCATCGTGGAGATGTTGGCCTTGAGCAGACCGGAGCCGATGGCGATGAAGGCCAGGCCGGTGAAGAACGACACGGAGGCCGGGACGGCCAGCAGGAAGTGGCCGATCATGATGATCGTGCCACCGACCGCGACGGTCTTGCGCGCACCGAGGAAGCGGTCCGCGATCCAGCCGCCGGGCAGGGCCAGCAGGTAGACCATGGCCGTGTACACGCTGTACACCGCGCTGGCGATGGCCACCTTCATTCCGAGGCCGCCCTCGGCCACGGAGGCGGTCATGTAGAGCACCAGCAGGGCACGCATGCCGTAGTAGCTGAAGCGCTCCCACATCTCGCTCATGAAGAGCGTGGCGAGGCCCCGGGGGTGCCCGAGGAAGGTCTTGCCACTGGAGGGAGCCGACTGGAGGTCGGCAGCCACGGTCGTAGACGCCATAGGTAGTGGTTCCTTGCCTGAAGCGTTCGCCCATGAGGGGGGTTGGGGCGAACGGGTACCAGGCCACTGTACGTGGCGGTATTCCTCTCAATCGGGGGACAAAACAGGCTATGAGCGTATTGCCCAAGTAAAGGATCAAGGCACTTGACTGCCGAGTTCCATGGCAAGTTGGCGACTATTCCTTCGAACCGCAGGTTTGTGTGGGGAGATTTTCGGTCATCCCCGAGCGATCTCCCGGCTGGAGGGGGGCATGACAACGATTGATAACAATCACGCTCTGTGAACTAGCTCACAGCGCCCGTCAGCCGCCGGATCCGGCCCGCCGCCAGCAGGAACAGGGCCCCGGCGAGCGCCGCCAGCGCGCATGCCCCGGTCGGCGGGCAGGGAGAGGGAGAGCACCAGCAGCGAGCGCATCCAGTAGAAGCTGAACCGCTCCCAGAACTCGGTCGCGAACAGGGTGGCCAGTCCGCGCGGATGTCCGAGGAAGGTGCGCCCGCCGCCGGGCGGTGCGCCCGGCGGGGGAGCCCGCCGGGACCCCGTCCACCCCGCAACTCGGCTGCGCCGCCTGCCATTCGCCCTCCCGAGCCCGCCGTCGGTGAGAGATCACGTCAGGATCCGGCGCCCGGTGAGCCGGCAGGACCGGACGGGATTGCGTCGTCCGAGGAGAAGCCGCAGTCCGGGGGGCCTGATCGCGGGCCGCCAAGCCGACTACCATCGCCCCATGACCTGTGTGCTGCTGGCCGAGGACGACCCGGCAATCTCCGAACCGCTGGCCCGCGCGCTGCGCCGCGAGGGTTACGAGGTCCTCGTTCGCGAGGACGGCCCGTCCGCGCTCGGCGCCGCCCTGACCGAGGAGGTCGACCTCGTCGTCCTCGATCTCGGCCTGCCCGAGATGGACGGCCTCGAAGTCTGCCGACGGCTGCGCGCCGACGGCCGCAGCTGCCCGGTGCTGGTGCTGACCGCGCGCGCCGACGAAGTGGACACCGTGGTCGGCCTGGACGCCGGCGCGGACGACTACGTCACCAAGCCCTTCCGGCTGGCCGAGCTGCTCGCCCGGGTCCGGGCGCTGCTGCGGCGCGGCAACGTGGACCAGCTCACCACCGGCGCGCACGGCGTGAAGATCGACATCGAGTCGCACCGCGCCTGGCTCGGCGAAGAGGAGCTGACCCTCTCCGCGAAGGAGTTCGAGCTGCTCCGGGTGCTGGTCCGGGACGCCGGCCGGGTGGTGACCCGCGAGGAGATCATGCGCCAGGTCTGGGACACCACTTGGTGGACCTCCACCAAGACCCTGGACATGCACATCTCCTGGCTGCGCAAGAAGCTCGGCGACGACGCGGCCAACCCCCGCTACATCGCCACGGTGCGCGGCGTCGGCTTCCGCTTCGAGAAGAACTGACCCCGCCTTCGGGGAGGACCGAGCCTTCGGGAAGGACCGACCCCGACCCCAGACCGCACCAGTGAACCGACCAGAGGGCATCCCGGCGTGAAGCGCAGAATGATCAACTCGCTGCTGGGCGTGGTCCTGGTGGTGGTGGCGGTGTTCTGCGTCCCGCTCGCGCTGATCGAGAAGCAGAGCATCGTCAACGCCGCGAACGACCGGGTCGACGCGGCGGCCGTCCGCGTGCTCGGCCTGGTGGAGAGCCGACTGGCGGCGGGCGAGCCGGTCACCGGGGAGAAGTTCGCCGCCCAGGTCACCGACGGCAGTTTCGTCACGGTCGACATCCCGGACCAGCCGCTGATCGCGGTCGGCCGCCCGGTCACCGGCCCCGCCCTCACCGCCACCGAGCAGGGGCTGAGCGGGGAGGTGGTCACCGTCGTCCAGTCCAGGACCGACGTGGACCGCGAGATCGGCAACATGCTGCTGCTGCTCGGCCTGGTGGCCCTGCTGGCGGTCCAGGCGGCGGTCGCGCTCGCGGTGTGGCAGGCCAAGCGGCTCGCCAGGCCGCTCACCGACCTCGCCGAGACCGCCGAACGCCTGGGCTCCGGCGACCCCCGCCCGCGCGACCGTCGCTACGGGGTGCCCGAACTCGACCGGGTCGCCGAGGTGCTGGACACCAGCGCGGAGCGGATCGCCCGGATGCTCACGGCGGAACGGCGTCTGGCCGCCGACGCCTCGCACCAGCTGCGCACCCCGCTCACCGCGCTCTCCATGCGCCTCGAGGAGATCACCGCCCTCGCCGAGGAGCCGAACACCGTCCGGGAGGAGGCGACGATCGCGCTCCAGCAGGTCGAGCGGCTCACCGACGTGGTGCAGCGGCTGCTCACCAACCAGCGCGACCCGCACAGCCCGACCGCCGTGGTCTTCGACCTGGACGACGTCATCAAGCAGCAGATCGAGGAGTGGGGCCCCTCGCTCCGCGAGACCGGGCGCAGCCTGCGGATCGAGGGCCTCAGGAGCGTCTCGGTGATCGGGACTCCGGGCACGGTCGCCCAGATCCTGGCCACATTGATCGAGAACTCCCTGATGCACGGCGCCGGGGCCATCACGCTCAGGGTGCGTCCGTCCGGGAACTCGATCGTGGCCGAGGTCCAGGACGAGGGCCCGGGAGTGCCGCCGGAGCTCGGCAACCGGGTCTTCGAACGTGCCGTCAGCGGCCGCAACTCCACCGGTATCGGCCTTGCCGTGGCCCGCGACCTGGCCGAGGCCGACGGCGGCCGGCTGGAGCTGCTCTCGCTCAAACCTCCGGTGTTCGCCCTCTTCCTGAGCCGCGCCGGCGTCCGTTAGGGCCTGTCCGGCGAAGCTTCCCGGAAGCGGCGGCGGCCCCGGGTGGAGCCCAACGGCCGTCCCGCTGCCGCTACTTCGCGTACTGCGGCTGCTCGGCCGCCAGCAGCCGCTCGGCCTCGTCCACCACCTGCGGCTCCGCCAGCTCGGGCATCGCCTTGAACACCCAGGTGCGGTAGGAGAAGAAGCGGAAAACCGTGCCCGCCGCCAGGCCGACCACGTTCTTGGCGATCAGCTGGCTGCCGGACGAGGTGTAGTGCAGCACGTGCACCGAGAAGGCCAGGATGCCGTTCTCGATCAGCATCCCGATCCCGCTGAAGATCAGGAACAGCGTGATCTCCCGCTTGCGGGAGGCCGCGTCGCGGTCGCGGTACAGCCAGTACCGGTAGCCGAGGTAGTTGGTCCCGATCGCGACGGCGGTGGCGATGAAACCCGCGAACGAGTGGATCAGGCCCTCGCCCTGGAGGCAGACCCAGAAGACCACGGCGTTGACCACCACGCCGGCGGCGCCGACGATCCCGAACTTGATCACTTCGCCCGAGAGTCCGCGCAGCCGCTGGATCAGCGAAGGCCCGGTGCTGGTGGTCGCGGTCATACCCGGCAGTCTCCTGTGCGCGCGTACGAGAGGTGAGTGAGCGCTCGCCAGGGCGCAGCGCGACCGGACCCTCCTGTACAAGATCGGATAGTTCCCGGGGTCCGGCCCCCCAGGCTACTCGTTCCCACCAGGCCCACCGGCGCCAAGGGCCACTCCCCGGCCGGTTCCGGCCACCGCGTTCACGCGTCGTTCAAGCGGATGCACCGGCCTTGACCGGCCCGGATATCCTGGGCAGCGTGACTTTCGCGGGCAAAGTGAATTTTCCAGTGGTCGGCATGATCGGCGGCGGGCAGCTGGCCCGCATGGCACACGAGGCGGGTATCCCATTGGGGATCCGCTTCCGGCTCCTCGCCGACACCCCGCAGGACTCCGCCGCCCAGGTCGTCTCGGACGTCGTGCTCGGCGACTACCGCGACCTGGACACGCTGCGCCGCTTCGCGGCCGGCTGCGACGTGATCACCTTCGACCACGAGCACGTGCCCACCGAGCACCTGCGGGCCCTCGAAGCCGATGGCATCGCGGTACGGCCCGGCCCGGACGCGCTGGTCAACGCCCAGGACAAGGGCGTGATGCGGGCCAGGCTGGACTCGATCGACGTTCCCTGTCCCCGGCACCGGCTGGTCACCGACCCGGCCGACGTCACCGCCTTCGCTGACGAGGGCTCCGGCTACCCGGTCGTGCTGAAGACCGTGCGCGGCGGCTACGACGGCAAGGGTGTCTGGGTGGTCGACGACGAGCAGGAGGCGGCCGCGCCGTTCCTGGCCGGGGTGCCCGTACTGGCCGAGGAGAAGGTCGACTTCGTCCGCGAGCTGGCCGCGAACGTGGTCCGCTCGCCCAGCGGCCAGGCGGTCGCCTACCCGGTGGTGGAGAGCATCCAGGAGGACGGCGTCTGCGCCGAGGTGATTGCACCGGCACCCGGTCTCGACCCCGAACTCGCCGCCGAGGCCCAGGCGTTGGCCCTGCGGATCGCGGGCGAGCTGGACATCACCGGCCACCTCGCGGTCGAGCTGTTCCAGACCCGCGACGGCCGCATCCTGGTCAACGAGCTGGCCATGCGCCCGCACAACTCCGGCCACTGGTCCATGGACGGTGCCGTCACCTCGCAGTTCGAGAACCACCTGCGCGCCGTCCTCGACCTGCCGCTGGGCGACCCGCGCCCGCGCGCCGGGTGGACCGTCATGGTGAACGTCCTCGGTGGCGACTACCCGGACATGTACCACGCCTTCCTGCACTGCATGGCCCGCGACCCGGGCCTGCGGATCCACATGTACGGCAAGGACGTCAAGCCCGGCCGCAAGGTCGGACACGTCAACGTCTTCGGGGACGACCTCGACGACGTTCGCGAGCGCGCCCGCCACGCGGCCGCCTACCTGCGAGGGACCATCACCGAATGAGCAACAGCAGCAACCCGGTTGTCGGCATCGTCATGGGCTCGGACTCCGACTGGCCCGTGATGGAGGCCGCCGCCCAGGCCCTCGACGAGTTCGAGATCCCCTACGAGGTGGATGTCGTCTCGGCGCACCGGATGCCGCGCGAGATGGTCGCGTACGGCGAGAACGCCCACCGGCGCGGGCTCAAGGCGATCATCGCCGGTGCCGGCGGCGCGGCCCACCTGCCGGGAATGCTGGCCTCGGTGACGCCGCTGCCGGTGATCGGCGTCCCGGTGCCGCTGCGCTACCTGGACGGCATGGACAGCCTGCTGTCGATCGTCCAGATGCCGGCCGGGGTGCCGGTGGCCACCGTCTCGGTCGCGGGAGCCCGCAACGCCGGGCTGCTGGCGGTCCGGATGCTCGCCGCCTTCGACCGTGAACTGGCCGAGAAGATGGTCGAGTTCCAGGCCGAGCTGAACAACCAGGCCACCGAGAAGGGCAAGAAGCTGCGCGCCAAGGTGGCCGGTTCCACCTCCTTCGGCTTCACCGGCTGACGCCTCCGGCCTGCCGGGTCCCGGCCGCCGGCTGTTTCGTCTACGGGCCGTACGGCAGGCCGCAGTCTGCCGTACGGCCCGTAGACGAGGGCCTCAGCGCAGGCTGGGCACCCCCCGGTACTCGTCATCGGGTTGCGCGATGACTCACATGGCTCGAAAAGGCGTGACGGACCGCCACTGCGGCCCAGCAGGCGGGGCGATCATCAGAGAACTCTAGCCCCGGGCACTCACCGTCCCGGCAGGTGAGAGGGCTGCTCGCCGCTCCTTCCCCGGTCCACGAACGATCCGCCGCCGGTCCGGCCGGCAGCCGGCGTCCGGTCATCGCGACGGCTGACGGCCAGCCACGGCGCCCGGCGCCCGTGCCACTCCCTCTCGGGCCGCCGGCCGGTATAGAACAGATGGCATGACTCCTGAGCTGCTCGACCGAGCCCGCGCCGTCCTCCGCGACACCCCGGTGGTGGACGGCCACAACGACCTGCCCTGGGCGATGCGCGCCCAGGTCGGGTACGACCTCGATGCGCTGGACCTCGCCGGCGACCAGAGCCCCCGGCTGCACACGGACCTGGGCCGGCTGGCCGAGGGCGGGGTCGGCGGGCAGTTCTGGTCGGTGTACGTGCCCAGCAGCTACGCGGGCGACCAGGCGGTGAGCGCCACCCTGGAGCAGATCGACTTCGTCCGCGCGCTGACCGAGCGCTACCCGGACCGGCTGCGGCTCGCCCTCACCGCGCAGGACCTGGAGACCGCCCGGGCCGAGGGCCGGATCGCCTCGCTGATGGGCGCCGAGGGCGGCCACTCGATCAACTGCTCGCTGGCCACCCTGCGCGCCCTGCACCGGCTGGGCGTCCGCTACCTGACGCTCACCCACAACGACAACGTGCCCTGGGCGGACTCCGCCACCGACGAGCCGGCGGCCGGCGGGCTGACCGCGTTCGGTGAGGAGGTGGTCCGGGAGATGAACCGGCTCGGCATGCTGGTCGACCTCTCGCACGTCTCCGCGGACACCATGCGGGACGCCCTGCGGGTCAGCGAGGCGCCGGTGATCTTCTCGCACTCCTCCGCCCGCGCGGTCTGCGAGCACCCGCGCAACATCCCGGACGACGTGCTCGCCCAGCTGCCCGCCAACGGCGGCGTGGCGATGGCCACCTTCGTACCGAAGTTCATCCTGCCCGAAGCCATCGCGTGGACCCGGGCCGCCGACGAGAACATGCGTGCCCACGGCTTCCACCCGCTGGAGACCACGCCCGCCGCCATGGAGGTCCAGCACGCCTACGAGGCCGCCCGCCCGCGCCCCGTCGCCACCCCGGCCACCGTCGCCGACCACCTCGACCACATGCGGGAGGTCGCGGGCATCGACCACATCGGCATCGGCGGCGACTTCGACGGCACCGCCTTCCTCCCGGCCGGCCTGGACGACGTCTCCGGCTACCCCAACCTGATCGCCGAACTCCTGCACCGCGGCTGGTCCCAGGCCGACATCTCCAAGCTGACCTGGCACAACGCCGTCCGCGTCCTGCGCGACGCGGAGTCGGTCGCGTCCACCCTCCGGACCACCCGCAAGCCCTCGATCGCGACCATCGCCCAGCTCGACGGCTGAGCGGGACGGCGGGCGGGCGACCGGGCAGTGGCCCGGGCCCTCGCCCGGCGGCTTGACCCTGCCCCTGGGACAGACGGGAGCGTGTCCGGCGTGGAGGAAGACGCACTGCTGAGCATCGGCGTGTTCGCACGCCGGGCCCGCCTGTCCCAGAAGGCCCTGCGGCTGTACGACCGCCAGGGCGTGCTGCCACCCGACCGGGTCGACCCGGTCACCGGCTACCGCTACTACCGCGAGAGCCGGCTGGCGGACGCCAGGCTGATCGTGCTGCTGCGCGGCCTGGACATGCCCCTGGCACAGGTCGCCGAGCTGCTGGCCGTCCCCGGCCGGGAGCGGGCCGCGCTGGTGGCACGCTACTGGGACGGCATCGAGCGACGCCTCGCGGCCCAACGGGAGCTCGCCGTGCACCTCCGCATCCAACTCTCAGGACGCGAAGGGATTCTGGACATGTACGAGATCCAGCACCGCGAGGTGCCCGAACAGCTGGTGCTCACCGAGCGGCGCAACGCCGCTCCCCAGGACCTGCCGGAGTGGATCCCGGCCGCCACCGACCGCCTGACCGAGGCGGCCGAGGCCCACGGCGGAGTGGTCGCGGCACCGTTCGTGGTGTACCACGGCGAGGTCAACGAGGACAACGACGGTCCGGTCGAGGTCTGCGTACCGATCGATCCCTCCCACGCGGGCACCCTCACCGTGCCCGGCCGGATCGAACCGGCCCACCGCGAGGTCTACACCCGGATCACCAAGGCCCAGGTCGAGTACCCGCAGATCCTCTCCGCCTACGACGCGGTCTGTGCCTGGGCGGAGCGGGAACAGGTGCCGCTCACCGGGCCGGGCCGGGAGGTCTACTTCGCCGACTGGGGCAGCGCCAAGGAGGCCGACCCGGTCTGCGACATCGCCTTCCCGACCGGCTGATGATGCCGTGAGCCGCCGGCGGCGCCGCCCTGGGCGGCGCTAGAGCAGCGGAAGTTCGATCGCCGGGCAGCGGTTCATCACCATGTCCAGCCCGGCGGCGGTGGTGCGCGCGTAGGCCGCCTCGTCGACCACGCCCAGCTGGAACCAGACGGCCCCGGCGCCCACCGCGACGGCCTGGTCGGCGATCTCCCCGGCCAGGCCGGAGTTCACGAACACGTCGACCACGTCGATACCGAACGGGACCTCGGCGAGCGAGGCGTAGCCCTGCTCGCCGAGCACCGTCTCCGCCCTGGGGTGCACCGGTACCACCCGCTTGCCCGCCTTCTGCAGCACCCGGGCCACGCCGTAGGCCGCCCGCGCGGTGTTGGTGGACAGCCCGACCACCGCCCAGGTGTCGCCGGCCTCCCGCAGGACCCGGCGGACCACCGCCTCGTCTCCGTACGTCATGCCCAGCTGCAACGGCGGCACGGCCCGGCGCATTCCGCCGCCGTCCACCCGGTCTCCTACTCGACGCCCGGCCGCCCCATCGCCCGGTACGTCCACCCGGCCTCCCGCCACTTCGCGGCGTCCAGCACGTTCCGCCCGTCGATCAGCCGCCGCTCGGCGACCAGGGCGCCCACCCCGACCGGGTCCAGCTCGCGGAACTCCTGCCACTCGGTGAGGTGCAGCACGACGTGCGCGCCCTCGACGGCCTCCAGTGCGGAGGTCGCGTAGGACAGGCCGGGGAACATCTTCCGGGCGTTGTCCATGGCCTTGGGGTCGTAGACGGTGACCTGGGCGCCCTGGAGCTGGATCTGGCCGGCCACGTTGAGGGCGGGGGAGTCCCGGATGTCGTCCGAGTTGGGCTTGAAGGCGGCGCCGAGGACGGCGACCCGGCGGCCGAGGAAGCCGCCGCCGCACTGCTCGCGGGCCAGCTCGACCATCCGGGAGCGGCGGCGCATGTTGATCGAGTCCACCTCCCGCAGGAAGGTCAGCGCCTGGTCGGCGCCCAGCTCCCCGGCGCGGGCCATGAAGGCGCGGATGTCCTTGGGCAGGCAGCCGCCGCCGAAGCCGAGCCCGGCACCGAGGAACTTGGCGCCGATCCGGTCGTCGTGGGCGAGCGCCTGGCTGAGCTGGACCACGTCCGCGCCCGCGCTCTCGCAGACCTCGGCCATCGCGTTGATGAAGGAGATCTTGGTGGCCAGGAAGGAGTTGGCGGCGACCTTGACCAACTCGGCGGTCGGGAAGTCGGTGACCACGAACGGCACGCCCTCGGCGATCGGCGTCGCGTACACCTCGCGCAGCAGCCGCTCGGCCCGCTCGCTGCGCACACCCGCCACCAGCCGGTTGGGGTGCAGGGTGTCGCCGACGGCGTAGCCCTCGCGCAGGAACTCGGGGTTCCAGGCGAGTTCGGCCTCGGCTCCGGCCGGGGCGAGTTCGGCCAGCCGGTCGGCCAGCCGGGCGGCGCTGCCGACCGGGACGGTGGACTTGCCGACCACCAGGGTGGGCCGGGTCAGGTACGGAGCGATGGAGTCGACGGCGGCGTCCACGTAGGACATGTCGGCCGCGAACTCGCCCTTCTTCTGCGGGGTGTTGACGCAGATGAAGTGCACGTCGCCGAAGTCGGCGACCTCCTCGGGCGAGGTGGTGAAGCGCAGCCTGCCGGTCGAACCCGGTTGCCCCGCAACATGCTTGAGCAGCAGCTCGCCGAGCCCGGGTTCGTACATCGGCACCTGGCCGGCGGACAGGGCGGCGACCTTCTCCGGGTCGATGTCCAGGCCGAGCACCTCGAAGCCGAGCTCCGCCATGCAGGCGGCGTGCGTCGCGCCGAGGTAGCCGGTGCCGATCACCGTGATGCGGAGGGTCACGTGCTTCCCCTTTGGGTCGGTTGTGCCGGAACCGTGCGGGTCTGCGTCCGGCCGCAGGGGTTGATGGTATCCGGCGGCCGGAGGGACTCGGCGGCGGTCCGTGCCCGGCGGCCGGGGGCGGTGGCTGCCGCCCGGTGACGATGTCGTTCCCGGGCGGTTGCGGACCGCTGGAACTGCCGATCCGATGACGGGAACTCATCTACTGGCGGCAGAATGCCCGGCATGGATTCGAAGGACGACGCGCGGCACGAGCCGGCCGCGGACCAGCCCGCCCACCTGAGCCTGTTCGACGAGCGGCCGGCCGCGGAGTCCGACGGGCCGGAGCCCGGGACGGCCGGCGGCGGGCGCAGGCGCCGTACCCGGCGGGTGCTGATCTGGGCGCTGGTGGCGCTGCTGGCGGTGCTCGGCGGCGGGGTCGGCGCGCTCTACTGGACGGCGAACCACTACGCGTCCTCGGTGCAGCGCATCCCGGACGCCTTCCCCGCCATCCCGGAGTCCGCGCAGCCGAAGCCCGTCCCGGGCAGCGGGATGACCTTCCTGCTGGTCGGCCTGGACGCCCGCTCGGACGTGCCGACCACCGGCGCCGAGGCCAAGGGCCCGGCCTGGAAGGTGGGCGCGGCCCGCAGCGACACCATGATGCTGATGCACATAGCGGCCGCCCGTCGGAGCGTCTCGGTGGTCTCGATCGCCCGGGACACCTGGGTGGACATCCCGGGCCACGGCCAGGCGAAGATCAACGCCGCCTACTCCTGGGGCGGCCCGGCGTTGATGATCCAGACCGTGCAGGACCTCACCGGCATCCGGATCGACCACCTCGCGGTGATCGACTGGGACGGCTTCCGCTCGCTGACCGACGCGGTCGGCGGGGTGGACATCACCATCCCCAAGACCGTCGAGGCGGTCGGCGGCGCCCGCCACTGGGACGCCGGCACCCAGCACATGGACGGCGACACCGCCCTCCAGTACGTCCGCGAGCGCCACGGACTGCCGGGTGGTGACCTGGACCGCACCAAGCGCCAGCAGAACTTCCTGCGCGCCCTGATGAAGCAGACCCTCAGCTCGGGCACCCTCTCCAGCCCGACCAGGCTCGGCGGCCTGCTGAAGTCGGTCGGCGACGTGGTCAGCGTGGACGACAAGCTGAGCAACAGCGACCTCTACGACCTCGCCTGGAGCATGCGCAACCTCCGGGTGGGCGACGTGACCTTCATGAACGCGCCGTTCGGCGGCTTCGAGACCATCGACGGCCAGGCCGCCGTGAAGCTGGACCGGAACGCGGCGGCCCCGCTCTGGGAGGCCATGCGCAACGACCGGATGGTGCAGTACCTGGCCGAGTACCGCACCACCAGTGACGTGCTGGGGGACAACGTCCGCTGACCCCGCTCGGGCGGGTGTCGCGGACGTCACGTACGGGGTAGGCAGGGATCGAACCTAGAATTAGGATCAATACTGCTACTTAACGGTAACTAACACGGTCAAGGGGCGAGGCAGATGGCGGGCAACTCTGGGGCGGACTTCGATCTCTTCCGGCTCAGCGACGAGCACGAGATGCTCCGCGAAGCGGTGCGTTCGCTCGCCGAGGCGAAGATCGCCCCGTACGCGGCCGAGGTGGACGAGCAGGGCCGTTTCCCGCAGGAGGCGCTGGACGCGCTGCAGGCCAACGACCTGCACGCGGTCCACGTTCCCGCGGAGTACGGCGGCGAGGGCGCGGACGCGCTGGCGACCGTGCTGGTGATCGAGGAGGTCGCCCGGGTCTGCGCCTCCTCCTCGCTGATCCCGGCCGTCAACAAGCTGGGCTCGCTGCCGGTCCAGCTCTCCGGCTCCGAGGAGCTCAAGCAGAAGTACCTGGGCGCCCTGGCCCGCGGCGAGGGCATGTTCTCCTACTGCCTCTCCGAGCCGGACGCCGGTTCGGACGCCGCCGGCATGAAGACCCGCGCCGAGCGCGACGGCGACTTCTGGGTGCTCAACGGCGTAAAGCGCTGGATCACCAACGCGGGCGTCTCCGAGTTCTACACCGTCATGGCGGTGACCGACCCCGAGAAGCGCTCCAAGGGCATCTCCGCCTTCGTGGTCGAGAAGGGCGACGAGGGCGTCTCCTTCGGTGCGCCGGAGAAGAAGCTCGGCATCAAGGGCTCGCCGACCCGTGAGGTCTACCTGGACAACGTCCGGATCCCCGCCGACCGCATCATCGGCGGCGAGGGCACCGGCTTCGCCACCGCGATGAAGACGCTGGACCACACCCGCATCACCATCGCCGCCCAGGCCCTCGGCATCGCCCAGGGCGCCCTCGACTACGCCAAGGGCTACGTCAAGGAGCGCAAGCAGTTCGGCAAGGCCATCGCCGAGTTCCAGGGCATCCAGTTCATGCTGGCCGACATGGCCATGAAGCTGGAGGCCGCCCGCCAGCTCACCTACGCCGCCGCCGCCAAGTCCCAGCGGGTCGACGCCGACCTGACCTTCTTCGGCGCCGCCGCCAAGTGCTTCGCCTCGGACGTCGCCATGGAGGTCACCACCGACGCCGTCCAGCTGCTCGGCGGCTACGGCTACACCCGCGACTACCCGGTCGAGCGGATGATGCGCGACGCCAAGATCACCCAGATCTACGAGGGCACCAACCAGGTCCAGCGCATCGTCATGGCGCGCAACCTGCCGTAAGGCGGTTTTCACAGGTCAGAGGCCATCTGAGGGGCGGTGGAAGCCGGCTCGCGGGTTTCGGTCCGCCCAGGCCCGTTCCGGGTCGTTCCCGGGCGTCAGGCTGGGGAAATCCTGGGCTGGAACCGGCCTGAAGACAGCCACTGACCTGCACGGACAGCACGGCCCCCGGCACGCTGCCGGGGGCCGTTCGCTTGGGCTTCGTCGGGCGACCTCGATCCTGTCGGCGGTCGTCCGCGCCGGGTGCCAGCACCGTCGTGCGCCTCGATGTGCCGCCGGCCGGGCCCGGACGGGGAAGGCCGGCCCGCCCACCCCGTCCGCCCACCCCGAAGAGGGGGAGGCAGGCCGGCCGAAGGTGCCGCGAACCCGGTCGGGCGTCAGCGCGTCGGTTGCGGGACGCGCTGCGTCGGAACGGTCGGTGCCGCGGTGACGGCTGGCGAGGCACCCAGCGCGGTGCCGCGGGTCTCCTCGGCCCACAGCACGCAGACCAGCAGGCCGAGGGCGGTTGTCCCGGCGGCGATGAGCATGGTCGGGCCGGTGCCGAGCCCGGTCAGCGAGAGCGGAAGCAGGTAGGTGCCGACGGCCGCGCCGATCCGGCTGACCGAGGTGGCCACACCGACGGCGGTCGCCCGGATCTCGGTGGGGAAGAGCTCGTTGGGGTAGGTCCAGTCGAGCACGTTCGGGCCGCCGCACAGGAAGGCGTACGCGCACAGCGCGAGGAGGGCGACGGCGGCGGGAGCGGCGGGCCAGACCCCCAGCAGGGCGAGCGGGACGGTCATCAGGGCGAACGACCAGATGATCACGGGGCGCCGGCCCCGGGTGTCGATCAGGCGCAGCGCCGGGTAGCAGCCGAGCAGGAAGACGAGGCTGACCAGCCCGGTGCCGAGGGTCTCCATCACCGTGCCGCCGGGCATGCCGAACGAGGAGAGGATCTGCGGCCCGAAGGTGAGCGTCGCGAAGAGCGGGCCGACCTGGCAGAGGAAGAACAGCCCGCAGAAGAGGGTGCGGCGTCGGTAGGACGGAGTCATCAGCAGGCGCAGCCCGCCGTGCCGGCCCGCCCCGGCGGGATCGGGCATCAGCTCCCGGCCGTCCACCCGGACTCCGAGGTGCTGTTCGACCACGCGCACGGCGTCACCGACCCGCCCGTGGGCGGCGAGCCAGCGCGGCGACTCCGGCGAGCCGCGGCGGATCACCAGGAAGACGAGGCAGAGCACCGTGGAACTGGCCAGCATCCACCGCCAGCTGCCCGGTCCGGCCAGCCGCAGGAACGCGTAGCCCGTCACGTAGGCGAGGACGGAGCCCGCGTACCAGGCGACGATCTGCTGGCCGAGCAGCCGGCCCCGGTGCCGCACCGGCAGCCACTCGGCGAGCAGGGAGGTCGCGATGGGGTAGTCGGCGGCCACGGCCATGCCCAGCACGAAGCGCAGCAGGGCAATCGCCCACACCGCGTCCACCCAGAAGGAGAGCACCGAGCAGAGCGCCATGACGAGCAGGTCGGCGGTGTACATCACCTCCCGCCCGATCCGGTCGGTCAGCACGCCGAAGAGCGCGCCGCCGACGAACATTCCGACCAGTGCGGCGGCGCCGATCAGGCTGACGTCTGCGGTTGACAGGCCGAGATCGGGGCGCATCCCGATCAGGGCGACGCCGACGATGCTCAGGATGTAGCCGTCGAGCAGCGGCCCGCCGGAACAGGCGAGGGCCAGTCTGCGGTGGAAGGCGGTGTACGGGGCGTTGTCGATGGTCTGGGACATGTGATTCGGGTCCTCCGGAGCGTACGGCGGTGCTTTCGCACGTCGTGCGCCGGGTAGACGACAGGGAGCGGCGCCGCTGGTCGGGCGGCGCCGTCGCCCGGGCACGCCGGGCGACCGTCCACGGTGCCCGGGTACGGACGGGTCGCCACGAGGTCCAAGGTCAGCCGAATCCATGACCAAGGTCCCGAAACGGACGGGCCCTCGGACCGTGTCGACACGGCGTTTGCCCAGTCGTACCGGGTCGGCCCCGCCCCTGCCCGCCCGGCAGCCCGGCGGGGGTGACCCTTCTCACCCGCCGGGGTCGGCGGCCCCGCGCGCGTGACCCGTGCCACGTCGGGCAGGCCCCGCGCACATGCCCGCGCCACTCCGCGGGCTGCCCCGCGCCCGGAGTCGCTGCTTCGCGCCCCCGAGTTGCTACTTCACGTCCGGGACCGGGGTGTCGTTCTTGAAGGCGTCGAAGACCTCCTTGGACTTCACCGGATCCCACTTCAGCGCCGACTCCCCGTCCGGCGCGCGGAAGTTGGGGTTGCCGATCGGCACGGTGATGGTCTTGCCGCTGCCGCCCGAGATGCCCTTCATGGCCAGGAAGAACGAGCCCAGATCGGTCAGACCGGTGTCGTTGTCCACGATCAGGGTGCCCAGGCCCGAGCTGACCAGCGGGTAGAACGTGAACGGGTTGAGCAGGGTGGCCGGTGAGGCGGCCTGCTTGGCCAGCGCGGAGAGGAACTTCTGCTGGTTGCGCATCCGGCCCAGGTCCTGGTCGGCCATCTGGTGCCGCTGCCGGACGAAGGCCAGCGACTGGGTGCCGTTCAGGGTCTGGCGGCCGGCCTTGAGGTTGAGGCCGGAGTCCTGGTCGGAGATGTCCTTGTCGATGGTCATGGTCACACCGCCGACCGAGTCCACGATGCCGACGAAGCCGGCGAAGCCGATCTCGGCGTAGTGGTCGATGTGGATGCCGGTGTTGGACTCGATCGTCTGCACCAGCAGCTGGCCGCCGCCGTTGTTGAAGGCCGAGTTGATCTTCGAGGTGGTGGCGGGGATGGTCTTGCCGTTCCCGTTGGTGTTCAGGTGCTGCGGGATCGACACCCAGGAGTCGCGCGGAACGCTCATCAGGGTGTTCCCGTGGTCCCCGACGTGCAGGATCATCATCGAGTCGCTGCGCTTGCCGGTGTCGGTACCGGTGTGCATCGCGTCCTTCTGCGCGTCGCTGAGCCCGTCGCGGCTGTCGGAACCGACGATCAGCCAGTTGGTGCCCTTCCCGGCGGGCGGGCGGCCCGGGTACGAGGCCAGGGTGTTCTCGTGGTTGAGCTTGGAGTCGGCCCAGAAGTAGGTGCCGACACCGGTCACCAGCAGCGCGCCGACCACCACCAGCGCGGCCACCTTGATCTTCCGGCGGCGCGGCCAGCGCGGGTTCGCCGTGCCCCCGGCCGCCGGTCTCGCCGGCGGCGGGACGGCACCCGGCGGCACCGCTCCGGGGGATGCCGGCCCCGGCGGCACGGCGCCCGGGGCCGGCTGCGCGGGGATGCCCATGCCCTGCGGCGCGGCGCCGGGCCGTGGCGGATACCCGGGCTGCGCGCCGTAGCCGCCCTGCGGACGGCGCTGCGCGCCCGGTCCGCGCGGGTTGAGTGATGGCGGCAGCGGCGGCTCGGCGGCCGCGCCGCCGCCCGGACCGTAGGATCCGGCGCCGTCTCCCCGACCGTACGAGCTGCCGCCGCCGCTCGGGCGGTCTTCCTGCCACGTGTTCATGGGGTGAAGGATGCCCGAAACCGGTGGCCGCCAGTGCCGCCGGGGTGGCCCGCCGCCCGCTTGTAGCAGATTTGATGCAGTTGTCGGATGCTTTCGCCGCATGGTCACCGGCGTGTTCACCCGATGAGATCAACCTTGACCGGCTCTGACGGCGCGTGTTTGCACGGCGGGCACGGAACAGCGCTGGGGGCTCACCCGTCGGCGGCACGTCGACCTGCTGAGGGTGTCCGGTTCGCTGTGTCGTGGCTGACCGCTCGCCACCGTTCGACCCTCGCGCCCGTCGCGGCCGCACCCGCAGCCGTGGGTGCCCGGCCGCTCCCGCACTCTGCCTGACCGCCGCCGGCCCGGCCGCCGGCCGCCCGTACCCTGCTCGCCCCGGCGGTGGACGCCTTCGCCGCCGCCCTGACCCGGCGCACCGGCATCCCCGAGGTGCTGAACACCGGTGCCGCACTGGCGAGTTGAGCTCGGCTGGGCCCGGGCGACCCCGAGGCGGACGATGAGGTCCCCCTAAGGGAGAGGGCCCCGCGTCCCGTACAGCGGGAGTCATCCGACTTCCTCCCGGCGTAGGACGATCCCCTCGCCGCGGGCTCCTAACGTGGTGGACATCCCCCACTCCACCGGTCGGCGGTGAAGCTGGCTGCACCTCGGAGGGTGGGGCCAACCCGAGGATGAAGACGGAAGCCCGCACCATACCGGCGGGCGGGTGGTCTGCGTCAGGCTCGGGTCTACCGGCGGGCGACAGATCTAGGAGACTCCAGTGACGACGGCAGCGACGGTCGTACAGGACCCGCGGCTTTCCGGCGGCGAGAACGCCCCGGCAGCCTCCGCACGACAGCTGACCAAGGCCTACGGCGCGGGGGAGACCAGGGTCACGGCGCTCGACTCGGTGGACGTGGACATCCAGCGCGGCCGGTTCACCGCCATCATGGGCCCGTCCGGTTCGGGCAAGTCGACACTGATGCACTGCCTGGCCGGTCTGGACACCGTCTCCTCCGGCCGGATCTGGGTCGGCGACACCGAGATCACCGGCCTGAAGGACAAGCAACTCACCCGGCTGCGCCGGGACAAGATCGGCTTCATCTTCCAGGCCTTCAACCTGCTCCCCACGCTCAACGCGCTGGAGAACATCACCCTTCCGATGGACATCGCCGGTCGCAGGCCCGACCAGGCCTGGTTGGAGCAGGTGATCGACACCGTCGGCCTGGCAGGACGACTGAAGCACCGTCCGGCCCAGCTCTCCGGCGGCCAGCAGCAGCGCGTCGCGGTGGCCAGGGCGCTGGCCGCCCGTCCCGAGATCATCTTCGGTGACGAGCCGACCGGAAACCTCGACTCCCGCTCCGGCGCCGAGGTGCTGACCTTCCTGCGCCGCTCGGTGGACGAGCTGGGCCAGACCATCGTCATGGTCACCCATGACCCGGTCGCCGCCTCCTACGCGGACCGGGTGCTCTTCCTCGCCGACGGTGTGATCGTCGACGAGATGCACGCCCCCACCGCCGACTCCGTCCTGGCCCGCATGCGTCGCTTCGACGCCAAGCGCACCAGCTGAGGGGCCCGGTCCGATGCTGCTCAAGACCTCACTGCGGAGCTTCGTCGCCCACAAGGGGCGGATGGCGCTCTCCCTGATCGCCGTGGTGCTCTCGGTCGCCTTCGTCTCCGGCACCCTGGTTTTCTCCAACACCGCCACCTCGACCTTCGACAAGCTCTTCGCCTCCACCGCGTCCGACGTCTCACTCCGCCCGCACAGTGACCGGAGCGCCGACCAGCAGGTCGGCGGCAAG
Source organism: Kitasatospora sp. NPDC032150 (assembly GCF_055579945.1). Taxonomy (NCBI): domain Bacteria; kingdom Bacillati; phylum Actinomycetota; class Actinomycetes; order Kitasatosporales; family Streptomycetaceae; genus Kitasatospora; species Kitasatospora sp. NPDC032150. Next base: position 375,274 of record NZ_JBVIMH010000004.1, read on the forward strand.
ACCAGGACGGTCCCGGTCGACACGGTGCGGAAGGTCGCCGGGCTGCCCGGGGTCAGGACCGCCATCGGCAACGTCTTCGTGTCGAACGCCGTCCTGGTCGACCCGGCCAGCAACAAGACGGTCGGCCCCACCACCGGGGCCCCGACCCTCACCGGCAACTGGATCGAGACCCCGCGCCCCTCCCTGGAGATCACCTCCGGCCACGCTCCCCAGGGCTCGGACCAGGTCCTACTGGACGCGGACACCGCCAAGAAGGCCGGCCTGGGCCTCGGCAGCCCGCTCCGCCTGATCACCGGGTCCGGCAGCTACGACCTCAAGATCTCCGGCATCGCCACCTTCAGGACCACCAACCCGGGCGCGGCACTCGCCTTCCTGGACACCCCGACCGCCCAGAAACTGCTGCTCGGCTCCACCGCCTACACCTCGGTCGAGCTCTTCGGCGACGGCAGCCGCGGCAACGACCAGCTCAAGGCCGAGGCCGCCACCGCCGTCGGCGCCGGCTTCGACCTGAAGACCGCCGCCGAACAGAAGGCCGAGAACGTCAAGGGCGTCGGCTCCTTCCTGAGTTTCATGAAGTACGCCATGCTCGGCTTCGCCGGGATCTCCCTGCTGGTCGGCGGCTTCCTGATCATCAACACCTTCTCGATGCTGGTCGCCCAGCGCACCCGCGAGATCGGCCTGATGCGTGCCATCGGCGGCAGCCGGGCCCAGGCCAACGCCTCGGTGCTGGTCGAGGCACTGATCCTCGCGGTGCTCGGCTCCACCCTCGGCCTGTTCGGCGGCATAGGCCTGGCCATGCTGCTGGTCCGGCTGATGAGCGCGGCCGGGATGAACCTGACCTCGGCCAGTCTGGAGATCGGCGCCTCCGTCCCGATCGCCTCCTACACGGTCGGTGTCCTGATCACCGTGCTGGCGGCCTTCATACCGGCCCGCCGGGCCGCGCGGATCTCCCCGATGTCCGCGCTGCGCGACCACGGCACTCCCACCGAAGCCAAGGCCAACCGGATCCGGGCCGCGATCGGCTTGGTGCTGACGGCCGGCGGCGCCGCCCTGCTGGTCGCGGCGGCCCGGGCGCACCAGGCCGCCACTGGTGGCTCGTTCCTCGGCCTCGGGGTGGTGCTGACACTGATCGGCTTCGTGGTGACCGGCCCGCTGCTCGCCGCCGGCCTGGTCCGGGTGCTCGGTGCCGCCCTGCCCGCCCTCTTCGGCCCGGCCGGCCGCCTGGCCCAGCGGAACGCGATACGCAACCCCCGCCGTACCGGGGCCACCGGCGCGGCGCTGATGATCGGCCTGGCCCTGGTCGTCGGAGCCTCGGTCTTCACCACCTCGATGGTCAGCTCGACCAACGAGCAGATCGACCGGAGCGTCGGCGCCGACTACATCGTGGACGGCGGCCGCACCGGGCTCACTCCGGCCATGCTAAGCGCCGCCAAGTCGGTCAAGGGCCTCGACCACCTCACCGAGCAGAAGGAGATCCCCGCCACCCTCGCGCTGCCGGACGGCAGCAAGAGCGAGACGGAGCTGTCGGCCGTCTCACCGACCTTCGTCGACGACTTCCGCCTCCCCGTCAAGGCCGGTTCGTCCACCGCGATCACCGGTGGCGGCATCTCGGTGGACGAGGACTTCGCCGCCAAGCACCACCTCTCGGTCGGCGAGAGGATCACCGTCGACTACGGCCGCGGCCACACCCAGAGCCTCGAACTCGGCCTGATCACCGCCAAGGGCAACTCGCTCTTCGACGGCAACCTCTTCACCGCCATCGACACCGTCGCCAAGGTCGTCCCGGCCGCCGAACTCCCGCAGGACGCCGCGCTGTTCGGCAAGGCGGAGGCCGGCGCCGACAAGGCCAAGGTGCTCGACTCGCTGGAGAACTCGCTCAAGGCGTACCCGCAGCTGATGGTCAAGGACCAGGCCGGCTACAAGAAGATCGTCCAGGACCAGGTCAACACCCTGCTCTACGTGGTCATCGGACTGCTCCTCCTCGCCATCGTGGTGGCCGTCCTCGGGGTGGTGAACACCCTGGCCCTCTCGGTGGTCGAGCGGACCCGCGAGATCGGCCTGCTCCGGGCGATCGGCCTGTCCCGGCGTCAGCTGCGCCGGATGATCCGGTTGGAGTCGGTGATCATCGCGATCTTCGGCGCCGTGCTCGGCACCGGTCTCGGCCTCGCCTGGGGCGTCACCGCCCAGCGGGTGCTCTCCGGCAAGGGCCTGACCACCCTGGCGATCCCGACCGGCACGATCGTCGAGGTCCTGCTGTCCTCGGCCGTGATCGGCCTGCTGGCCGCCCTGCTCCCGGCCTTCCGGGCCGGACGGATGAACGTCCTGGCGGCGATCGCCACGGACTGACCGAACGGCGACCGTCCGGTCCGTCGGGGCCGGACGGATCGGGGGCGGCGGATGGCCGGGTGCCTGTGCACCCGGCCATCCGCCGTTCGGTCGAAGACCGTGCGAGTGACCACCCGCGCACCTCGAGGGCCAGCTCCCGCAGCCCCGCGCTCCCCGGCCACGGCCCACGCCCACATGGCCCTCGTCCACGGCCCGTCCGGGCCCCTCACCGGCAGCCGATCTCGCTCCCCGTGGTCGCCGAGACCGCCGGGACGGGGCCGCCGGCGTGCGAGGCGGCCGGGGACGGCGACGGTTCCGGCGCCGTGACCTCGGTGGGACTCGGCAGCGCGGTGACTCCCAGGTAGTCGTTGCCCGCGATCACCTGCAGCGTCGCCCCCAGCCCCGGCACCCGCACCAACCGTGCGGCGGGCAGCGCGGCCGCGACCGTCCGTACCGACTTGTCCCAGCGCGGGTCGTACTTGACCACCGTCCTCGCCACGCTGCCGCCCCCCTCGGTGTTGGCCGGCGTCCCGGTGGTGGCGAAGCCGAGCTTGCGCAGATCCCCGTCCACCCGTGCCCCGAGCCCGAGCACCCCGGCACCGTTGAGCACCTGGATCCGGATGTGCCCGGGCGGCACGCTCAGTGCGGCGGTGGCGGAAGCAGCGGAGGTGGGGACGGAGGCGGAAGCGGTGGGGACGGCGGAGGCGGTGAGGACGGACGCGGACGCGGCCGCACCGGGCGAGGACGGCGGTGCGGGTGAGGCCCCCGCGGCGGTCTCCGAGCGCCCGGTCAGCGGCCGGCCCTCCCGTACGGCGTCGAACAGCGCCTTGGCCGCCCGCTGGTCCCACAGGACGGTCGAACCCCAGCCGCTGACCTGGTGGTCCACCGCGGCGAGCGGGACGGTCGCGAAGTCCGTGTTGGCCGCCGAGAGGTCCTTCAACCGGGTGGCCAGGGCCAGCAGTTCCTCGGCGGAGAGCCCCTTGTCGACCTTCACCGAGCTGAGCAGGATGTCCACCACCCGGCCGAGCCGGCCCGGGCTGAGCAGCGTGCCGGTGTCCGTTGCCCGCCTCAACAGCTGGGCCAGCAGCCGCTGTTGGCGGTGCATCCGGCCGAGGTCCGAGCTGCCGTCCACATGTCGGGCGCGGACGTACCTGAGCGCGCCGGCACCGTCCAGCCTGGTCCGCCCGGCCGGCAGCTCCAGGCCCGCGAACTCGTCCTTCAGCGGCTTCGCGGTGCACACGTCGACCCCGCCCAGCGCGTCCACGGTGGCCACGAAGCCGAGGAAGTTCGCCTGCAGGTAGTGGTCGATCCGCAGGCCGGTGGCCTGCTCCACGGTGCGGACGGCGAGCGGTGCGCCGCCCATCCCGTACGCCGCGTTGATCTTGCCCATCGCGGCCGGCACCTGCCGGCGGGTGGCCGGGTCCCGGTGGGCCGGGATCGTCACGTAGGAGTCGCGCGGGATGCTGACCACGCTGGCCCGGCCGCCGTCCCTGGCGAGCTGGACGAGCATCATGACGTCGGTGCAGTGGCAGCCTTCGCCGCCCGCGTGCAGCAGGTTCTTGAGGGTGGCCTCCGGGATGCCGTCCCGGTCGTCGGTGCCGACCAGCAGGATGGTGGTGCCCCCGTCGTCCTCGGGGCGGTCGTCGGCCCCGGCGAAGGCGTCCACCCGGTCGATCGAGCGGCCGACCCCGTTGAGCACCGCCCAGCCGGCGCCCGAGGCGACCAGTACCGCCAGTGCGACCGTGCCGGCCAGCCAGCGCCCGGTCCGGCGCCGGGCGGGCCCGGGCGAGGCGGTGGCCCCGGGCCGGTCGGCGGGCGCACCGGACGAAGCGCGAGCTCGGGGGGCTGAGGAGGGCATCTCTCGGATGGTAGGCGGGCCATCGCGCCCCCTGACGGGGGCGCGCCGGGACACCCGCACCGAGCGCCGAAACGTTCCGTCCCGGCAGCGCTGGCCAGGACAGGCCCACCAGGATGATCGCCGAGGCCAACCCGAACCTGACAACGCAGGTCGGCCGCCGGTACGGTTGGCCACGATGAACACCAAGGCTGCTGAGGAGCTGCCGGCGGTCTCCGTGATCATGCCGGTGCTCAATGAGGAACGTCACCTGCGCACCGCCGTCCGGCACATCCTGGGGCAGGAGTACGCCGGCGATCTGGAGGTGGTGATCGCGCTCGGTCCGTCCTCCGACCGTACCGACGAGATCGCCGCCGAACTGGTCGCCGAGGACCCCCGGGTCCGTACCGTGCCCAACCCCACCGGCCGCACCCCAGCCGGGCTGAACGCGGCGATCCGCGGCTCCCGCCACCCGATAGTGGTGCGCGTGGACGGCCACGGCCTGCTCACCCCGGGGTACATCGCCACCGCCGTCCGCCTGCTCGGCGAGATGGACGCGGCCAACGTCGGCGGCATCATGCACGCCGAGGGCGAGACCGAGTGGGAGAACGCGGTCGCCGCCGCCATGACCTCCAAGATCGGGGTCGGCAACGCGGCCTTCCACACCGGCGGTCTGGCCGGCTCGGCCGACACCGTCTACCTCGGCGTCTTCCGCCGCGAGGTGCTGGAGAAGCAGGGCGGCTACAACGAGGAGTTCATCCGCGCCCAGGACTGGGAACTCAACTACCGCATCCGCCAGGACGGCGGGCTGATCTGGTTCACCCCGCAGCTGCGGGTGACCTACCGCCCCCGGCCCAGCGTGAAGGCGCTCGCCAAGCAGTACAAGGACTACGGCCGTTGGCGCCGGGTGGTCACCCGTTACCACAGGGGCTCGGTCAACCTCCGCTACCTGGCGCCGCCGGCCGCGTTGCTCGGCGTGGTCGCGGGCACGGTGCTGGGAGCCGCCGTGCACCCGGCCTTCCTGGTCCTGCCCGGTGGCTACCTGCTCGGCATACTCGGCGGCTCGGTGGTCGAGGGACGCGGACTCTCCGCCCGGGCCCGCCTCCAGCTGCCGGTGGCACTCGCCACCATGCACATGAGCTGGGGCTTCGGCTTCCTCACCTCCCCGCGTTCGCTGGCCCGCCGGGTCATCGGCAGCAAGCGCCCGGTTCCGATGGACTCCAGCGTCGCCGACCCGAGGTAGCCCGTCCGCAGCGAGGACGCTTCCAGGGGCGGGGGGGGGGGGGGGGGGGGGGGGGGGGGGGGGGGGGGGGGGGGGCGTTTTTCGCCTCGTTCTCCCTTTCTCCCCCACACCCCCCTCCTCCCC